>JASHPG010000189.1 GCA_030038275.1 Candidatus Acidiferrales bacterium
GAAGTCTACCGTGCCCGCGATACGATCCTTGGCCGCGATGTGGCGATCAAGGTTCTGCCCGAGGCGTTCGCGCGCGATGCCGAGCGCATGGCGCGGTTCGAGCGCGAAGCCAAAGTGCTCGCTTCGTTGAATCACCCCAACATAGCGTCCATCTATGGCGTCGAGATTTCCGACAACTCTCGCGCGTTGATTATGGAGTTGGTCGAAGGGCCGACGCTGGCGGAGAGGATTGCCGCTGGCCCGATTCCTATCGACGACGCGCTGCGAATCGCAAAGCAAATCTGCGACGGCCTCGAATACGCGCACGAGCACAGCGTTGTTCATCGCGATTTGAAGCCCGCCAACGTGAAGGTGACTTCGGATGATGTGGTGAAGATTCTCGATTTCGGGTTAGCCAAAGCGATCGAAGGCGATGCGTGGTCGATGGATATCGGCAACTCGCCGACTCTGACGCACATGGCCACGCAAGCGGGCGTGTTGCTCGGAACTGCTTCCTACATGTCACCGGAGCAAGCGAAAGCGAAGCCAGTGGACCGCCGCGCGGATATTTGGGCGTTCGGCTGCGTACTGTACGAGATGCTCACTGGGAAGATGGCCTTTCACGGTGAGACTACCAGCGACACCTTGGCGGCGGTGATTCGCGCGGAGCCGGATTGGTCACTATTGCCAAAAGACACGCCGTCGCGCATTCGCGTGCTTTTGCAGCGCTGCCTGCAAAAAGACGTGAAGCAGCGGTTGCGCGATGTCGGCGAGGCGCGCATTACGATCAATGAAGTAATTTCCGGTGCACCCGCCGCAGCGGGCAAGCCGGAACCTTCGGCTTCTGGCGCGCTGGAAGCAATGTCTCCTAGAGCTGCCGCGCCAGTCTCCGCGCCGCTGTGGCGACGCGCTCTGCCATGGGCTATCGGCGCGATCGCGGGCGCTTCCATAGCGGGAATGCTGGTCTGGAAGTTGGCGGTTCCCGCGCCCGCGCCAATCAAATTGGTGCGGTTCGAGGTCGCCGTGCCCGCGAAGACGGCTTTGGCAGTGTCTAACGCTTTCGCGTTATCGCCCGACGGCAGGCAATTAGCTTTCGTTGGAATAGGGTCTGACGGCGTTCAGCGCGTGTGGATCCGTGCACTGGATTCCTTCGATGCCCGCCCCTTGCCTGGCACGGAATCCACGATCGCAGCTGAGTTGCTGTTCTGGTCTCCCGATAGCCGGCGGATCGCGTTTACCGCCCACGGAAAGCTGGAGGCAATCGATCTTGCCAGCGGCGCGACGCAAACTCTCTACGACTCGCCGGAGGCAGGGGCGGTAGCGGGCGGTTCCTGGAATCGCGACGGTGTAATTATCTTCTCCGAGGGCGGTCGCATCATGCGAGTGCCTGCTAGCGGCGGGGCCGCATCTCCCCTCACGAGCGCCAATTCATCCATGGAGGACATATTTCCATTCTTTCTTCCCGACGGGATCCATTTCATCTACCTTCGCGCGTCTACGTCCAAACCCGGTGACAACGGGATTTACGTCGGTTCGGTCGGCGCTCAGCCCGGAAAACAGGATTCGAAGCGGCTGCTGGCGACCGGTGCCGACGCGCTGTACGCCCCGTCTTCCGATCCGAATGTTGGGCAGCTGCTTTACTTGACGGGTGACGGGACGCTGATGGCGCAGCCATTTGACGCGCGCCGATTGAAGCTCACCGGCGATGCGGTACCCGTAGCGCAGCAGGTTGGCACGTTCAGCAGCGTCTATGCCCTCTTCTCCGCTTCAGCGAATGGCGTTCTGGCGTACAGGTCCGGCATCGGAGGTCTCGCTCAGCTCACGTGGTTTGATGGCCAGGGAAAGGCTTTGAGCACGGCTGGTAACGTAGATCTTTACGAACAGCCGGCTCTCTCGCCCGACGGAAGCAAAACCGTCGTCGCTTTAGCTGACACCCAGAGCGAGAGCTCTGCGCTCTGGCTGTTCGATTTCTCGCGGAAAACAAGCACGCGATTCACGTTCGGCTCGGCTGAGGTCGAATATCCCATCTGGTCGCCGGATGGGCAGCGCGTCATTTTCGCGTCCAACCCCAACGGTGAGCAGGATCTTTACCAGAAAGCGGCGAACGGCGCGAGCGGCGAGGAGCTTCTGCTGAAGTCGAACGAACCGAAGTTTCCCACGGATGTATCCCGCGACGGACGCCTTTTGCTCTACACGGCGACTAACTCGAAGACCCATTACGACATTTGGGTTCTGCCGCTTCAAGGAGACCGGAAACCTTTTCTATTTTTGCGCACGATATCCAACGAGGTCGATGGGCATTTCTCTCCGGATGGACGTTGGGTGGCGTACGGGTCGGACGAATCGGGGCTCTACGAAATTTACGTCCGGCCGTTTTCGCCGGATCCAACCGCGGAGAACGTCTCCGGTGCAGGCGCCAAATGGCAAGTATCGGAGGGTGGCGGCCGCGAGCCGCGATGGAGCGCGGACGGAACGAAATTGTATTACCTGACGTCTGATTGGAAACTGATGGAGGTTGACGTTACCACCAGCCCAACTTTTCAAGCCGGAACACCCAAACTTCTTTTCCAGGCCCCGCCTCAACCCAGCCCAACTACCGGCGACTACACCATAGATGGCAAGAAATTCCTCTTTCTGGCGCCGCAGCAGCAAACCGGGCATGTTCCGTTCGACGTGGTGCTGAATTGGCAGGCGGCGCTGAGGCAACAGCAATGACACTTACACAGGACATGGGGGTCGGCTCGGTTTGCGAAAAACAGTGCGGGAGCAATCTCCCGCACTCCACGCGAATTCACGTGGGTAGATGACGAGGTGAGATGCTGAGCGCGGGGACAAGAATCGGGGCGTACGAGATTACTGGCGCGATTGGCGCTGGCGGGATGGGAGAGGTGTATCGCGCGCGGGACACGAAGCTGGGGCGCGACGTGGCGATCAAGGTTCTGCCCGAGGCGTTCGCGCGCGATGCGGAGCGCATGGCGCGGTTCGAGCGCGAAGCGAAGGTGCTGGCGTCGCTGAATCATCCGAACATCGCGGCGATTTATGGATTCGAGGATTCCGGCAGCGTCCGCGCGCTGGTGATGGAGTTGGTGGAGGGGCCGACGCTGGCGGAACGCATCAGCCGCGGCGCAGTCGGAAACAGCCCAACACCTGCTGGGCTAAAGCCCGGCGCTACACAACCCAGCTCAGGCACCGGGATTGCCGGACACACTTCGGCAGGAACGCAAACAGCGAAGCCGCGTTCAGGTTCCTCGGGGCAAGTCGCCACAAACCAAACAAAACAAGGCGCCGACCTGAAGGTCGCCGCTACACAAGCAAATCAAGCGCGAGCGATTTCCATCGAGGAGGCGCTGCGCATTGCGCGGCAGATGGCCGATGCGCTGGAATACGCGCACGAGCACAGCGTGGTTCATCGCGATCTGAAGCCCGCGAACATCAAGATTTCCCGCGAAGACGCCGTGAAGATTCTCGATTTCGGGCTGGCCAAAGCGATCGAGGGCGATGCGTGGTCGATGGACATCGGCAACTCGCCGACTCTGACGCACATGGCCACGCAAGCGGGCGTGTTGCTCGGAACTGCTTCCTACATGTCACCGGAGCAGGCGAAAGCGAAGCCGGTGGACCGGCGCGCGGACATTTGGGCGTTCGGCTGCGTACTGTACGAGATGCTCACTGGGAAGATGGCCTTTCACGGTGAGACTACCAGCGACACGCTGGCTTCGGTCATCAAGGAAGAGCCGGATTGGTCGCTAATTCCTGCTGAAACGCCAGCGCGAATTCGCGTGCTTTTGCAGCGTTGCATGCAGAAAGACCCGAAGCAGCGGCTGCAAGCCATCGGCGAAGCTCGGATCACGCTCGACGAAGTTCTTTCCGACTCTGGGGGCGCGACGGGCGTTCCCGCCGCATCGGACAGGCCGGAGCCATCGCACGCGCACGAATCCGGCGCACGCCAGCTGTGGATTACAAGAAGCGTGGCTATTGTCTTCGTTGTGGCATTCGCCGTATTGGCTTTCGCCGACTTCCACCAAAAACCGCCCGCGCCAGCGGAGCCGGTGCGTTTCGATATTCCCATGCCGCCGAAAACGTCTTTGACGGCGGGGAGCGGGTTTGCGATCTCACCCAACGGGCGCGAGTTGGCGTTCGCAGCCGCGAGTCCGGACGGGACGAACAGCCTGTGGATTCGCGATATGGGCTCGACGGAAGCGCGTCCCCTGGTGGGCACAGAGTCGGGCGCCGCGTATCCGTTTTTTTGGACTGCCGACAGCAAATATCTGGTTTTTCAGCAAAGCAACACGCTCAAGAAGATCGACGTTTCAAGCGGCGTGGCGCAAACCCTCTGCGAATTGGCTCATATAGCGGTAGGCGGCTCTTCGAACGGCCATGGCGAAATCATTTTCGGGCAAGCTAATGCCGGCCTGATGAAGGTGTCCGTGGATGGCGGCCCTCCCTCGCCATTGACTACTGTTGATTCTTCACGAGGCGAAATCCAACATACGTTTCCATCCCTTCTGCCGGACGGCCGCCATTTCATTTACCTTCGCCTTTCAGGCAATCAAGCCTACGGCGGGATTTACGCCGGCTCTTTGGACGACTCACCGGGAAAGCAGGATTTGAAGCGAATCCTGGCGACAAACTTCGCCGCAGAGTACGTGCCGTCGTCCTCCGATCCAAACAAGGGGCAGTTGCTGTTCCTTACGAGCGACGGCACCGCCATGGCGCAGCCCTTCGATGCGCGACGGCTGCAACTCGCGGGCGAACCGGTGCCGATAGCGGAACAGTTGGGCCACTACAACGATCTCGGGTTCTTTTCGGCTTCGTCCAACGGAGTCTTGGTTTACAGCGCGGCCGGCGGTACCGCAGCCGAGCAGCTCACGTGGTTTACGCGCCAAGGCAAGGTTCTGGGTGCGGTGGGAGAACCTGGCATTTACCGTTTCCCGACTCTTTCTCCCGATGGGGGCAAGGCCGTCGTCGCCCGAGCGGATTCTCAGAGCGATAGCTCTCTCTGGCTATTCGATTTCTCGCGTAATACGAGCACGCGATTCACGTTCGGATCCTCCTATGACGACTATCCCATCTGGTCGCCGGATGGGCAGCGCGTCATTTTCGCGTCCAACCCCAACGGTGGGCAGGATATTTACCAGAAACCCGCGAATGGCGCGGCAGGCGAAGAGCTGTTACTGAAATCCAGCGAGCCGAAAGTTCCCACGGACATGTCTCGCGACGGGCGCTTCCTGCTCTACGCAACGGTTGATCCGAAGACGGGCATTGACATCTGGGTGCTTCCCCTCCAAGGAGATCGCAAGCCGTTCCCGTTCCTCACCACGAAATCGATCGAATTTGACGCCCATTTCTCACCGGATGGGCATTGGGTAGCTTACGATTCGGACGAATCCGGCTCGACGGAAGTTTACGTCCGGCCCTTTTCGCCGGATCCGGGAGCGGACGATGCTTCCGGAGCGGGCGCCAAATGGCAGGTGTCTTATGGCGGCGGATTGGAGCCGCAATGGAGCGCGGATGGGAAGGAGCTGTACTACCTGACGTCTGATGGAAAAGTCATGGACGTTGACGTGACGACCAGCCCGACTTTTCAGGCCGGGACACCGAAACTCCTTTTCCAAGCACCGCGCCAGATTGTTACAACTGTGGGTAAATACACTGTTGATGGCAAGCGGTTCCTCTTCCTCGCACCGGCAGGACAAAACAACCAGGCGCAGGCGCCGTTCAACGTTGTGCTGAACTGGCAGGCGGGATTGAGGGCGCAGCAATGACGCTCACCCAGGGACACGCATTGGGGCAAAAGAAGGGCGCTCCGGAGTAAAAGCGGAGCGCCCTTCTTTGTTGGGCGGCAACTGACGCGAATTGAGACGAACGAAGAGAGATCCTTCGTCGTCCGCCGCGGCGGACTCCTCAGAACGATACGGCCGGAAGCGGAGGACGCTCGCGAAAGATCCGCACCCTTCGCGAACACGCGAAGGATGCGGCACCCAGCCAAAAGCAGATCCCTCACCTCCGTTCGCCAGAATCTGGCGACCGGGTTCGGGATGACATCCCCGACAGGGCGGTTAGTTGCCGGAGCCGCCGCCGTTGCCGCCGGCGGGGGCTGCACCCTTCTTGGCAGTCCAGTTGACGGTGTTGCCCATGACCTGCATGGTGCCCTTCATGGAGTCGCCGTCCACGGTGCCTTTGTATTCGAGGTTGAAGTTGCCGTTGGGGGTGGTGATGGCGACCGAAAAGTCGATGTCGTTGCCGTTGATGGTGCCGGTAACGGGTTCGTCGCCGCGACGGCCTTTGATGGCGCCGGTGAGCTTCGTGCCATCCTGCTGAAGCGTGAGATTTTCGGTCCTCGTGCCACCGTTGCGACCGGGCATGCTGAGCTGCCACGCGCCGGCAACGTTAGCGTTCTGCGCGCGCGCGACATGCGCGAGCGATAGAACCAGGACACAGACTGCCGCGAGCAAAATGGATTTGGTCTTCATTTGTCCTCTCCTCGTGGACTCCTCGTCAACGTGGGCGACCTGAGTGGGAGCCTCGCACCCTGTTGGAATCGCCGATTTATGCGCAGGCAGGCCGCTCCTGCTGATACCAGACGTGCGGGAAGCGCGAAGCGTTACATGAGTTGGAAGTTAGAGATTAGAAATTGGAAGAGCGGCGCGGCCGAGAGCAAGTTCGCCGCAATGCCCCGTTCGTTTGCGTGAGGTTCGCACGGAAGAGGGATTCTTCACCCCGAAGGCAGTGGTTCAGAATGACGGATCGTGCGCGTTGTCCGTTGGGATGGATTTGAACCGCCGCGAAGAATGCGGCCCGGAAAAAGCGAAAAGCAGATCCCTCGTCGTTCCAGCGCGCTCGCGCGCCGGAACTCGCCCGGGATGACGATTCCGCTGTTTTACATGCGGTGGCGTTATGCAGGCGCGAGTTCGGCGGAGGCGATGGACCACGCGCCGGAGGTTTTCACGTACCCGACGCGCAGCAGGCGGCGCTCGGTGCGACGAATGAAGCCGCTGCCTTGGGCGTGGGCCATTTGCGCGAGCGTGGAGTCGCGAGTGATTGGAGTTTCGATTTCGGCCGTGCAGGCGAAGCGTCCCGAAGCGCTCTTGCGATCTGGAGCGATTTCTATCACATCCAGTTCCCTGCTGTGGTCAACGGCGATGGAGCGAACCACGTCAGCCGGGAGAGCACGTGAATTGGCCAGCAGCGGCGCGATAGCGTCCGCGTCTGCCGAGTTGAACTGCTTGAGCCAGGAGTGGTGCAGGTTGCGGATGGCGGATTCGTCCTCGAGGCGCGCGAGGCGCGACTTGAGCGAGCCGTCCGCGGCGATTGCAGCGGGCGCGGCGGCAGCGGCGAGAGGAACAGCAAGCAAGGCGCCCTTTTTCAGGAAAGAGCGGCGCGTGGAAGAATTTTTTGCGGTCATAGGACGATGCCTCCCGTGTCCTTCACCTGATAGAACTTGCGGACGTTGAGCGTGCCAGCGAGGCGTTCGTGCGCGCCGAGCGCGTTCATGTTGAGGCCATGGGCACCGCAGTTGTAGCCGATGCCGACGTCGCGCATGGTGTGCAGGTTGACGAGAATGGTGCCGAGCGTGCCGTTGCAGGCTTCCTCCAGCCAGTACATGAAGTACAAGCCATCGCGAATTTTGACGTAGTTGGCGGGGCCGCTCCATTCCAAGCCGCCCGCGTCCGTGCCGGTGAAGATGATCCAGGAGAGCGAATAGGGCGTGGTGTAGAGGTGCATGGAGGTGAGGCCGGGCGCGTAATTCTGGCTGACGGCGCGGCCGACCATCTCGTCGGTGAGCACGTGGCGGCGATACTTCGGCGGAATCAGCCCGTCCGTTTCGATCACGCCGAAGTGGATTTTCACGCCCGCTTCATTCGCGAAATAGGGCGTGTTCAGGAAGCCGTTGAAACAGGTGACGAGGCCTTCGTCGAAATCCGCGACGATGCAATGGCCGTCGTGGTTCGGCTCGCCTTCGAGCAGATGGCCGAAGAGGACGACGCCGGGAGTGGATTCGAAGGCCTGATAACGAGCTTTGGTCCAATTGCCGCCTTCCTTACGCCACTGCAAATTTTCGCGGTCGTCGATGCGGTATTCCATGGCCGGAGCGGTGTCGTAGCGAAGCGTGAATGATTTGCCGACGAGAAAATCGGTGCTTGGTCCAAGATTGCCAGCCATGGATGAAGCGGACGTCTGCGCCCCAGGCGAGATGCCGCGTGGCGCAAAGGCCGATGTGTGCTTGGCGCAGACGGCGTCCACTTCTGCGCGCGTCATCTTGGGCATGGTTTCAAACGGGCGATAGACGCGGCGAGCGCCCTTAGCTGCTTTTTGTCCCGGAGCCGCCGCCGGAACGGGATTGCCGCTCTCGTCGCCGAATTTTTCGAACTGCGCGAGCTGGCCGAGCCACTCGCCCTTGCCGCGGAAGACGTAATATTCGAGGGCGTCGTTGGCGTTGAAACCGAGGCGCACGCCGACTTGTTCGACGCGGTTGGCGTCCCAAGCGTAGGACGTGAAGGTGCCGGAGAATTCGCACTCGGTGCGCGTGTAGATGTACTTGTCGTCGTTGATCTTGACGTAGTCGGAGGGACCGCAGAAGCCGAGTTCGCCGCCGAGGCGCGAGAGCTCGACGAAATTCGAATACGCGGCCGAGGGATAGAACTCCAGCGTCTCGATGCCGTTGTCCTGCTTCCAATAGTAGGCCTTGCCTTCGGCGCGGTTGGTGGCGACGTGGCGGCCCTTGGGCGGTTCCTGGCCGGACCGATCGACGTAGCCGTAATAAATTTCGCGCTGGACTTCGCGATTGTCCTTGTAGCCGCAGAACCAGAGGTCGAAGACCGTGGCGAGGTTCGTGTTTTGGTCGTAAACGACGGCGTAGCCGCGGACGCTGCCGGGAATCAGATGCGAAAAGAAGGCGACGTTGTCGAGAGTTAGCGCGCCGTAACCGGCCTCGATGGATTTGCCGCCATCTTCTGCGAGCGTGAGGCGATTGTTGCGGCGGAAGGTGTAGGCGAGCGAAGGGCCACCGTCGGTGACGATGCGAATGGACTTGCCGACGAGCACGTCTGAAAGCGGCGAAGAGCTAGTGGGGCCGCTGGAGATAGCCGGGCGCAGCTTTTCTGAAATTTGCTGCTCGGTAAGCTTGGTATAGACGATGCGGTGCATCTGCTCTTTTGGATACGGCGTTCCCGGCATACGTGCCTCCCTGGCGTCCATGATTACGCAATTTCCGATGATCAACACGCACACTGTGCGTGCTGGAGCGCTGTGATAGCGCGAACGCAAGGCCCCACCCGCCTCGCCCAAAGCCGCATGATGCTATATCCGAAGCCGAAAGTTTTCAACCGGATATGGGGCTGGGCGGTAGGCCAGTTTGAATTCGACTGCTTGCGTCACGACCAAGAAAGTTCAAAGTACCTTGGCAGGTACGGCGGAGCTGGGATGGATTCGCGTGCCGGGGCGACGGCACCTGGTGCTCACGATGCGTAGGCCCGCTAATTTGTCCAAAAAACACGGCTGGGCGCATTACTCTTTCGCGGTTATAGCGAGAATAGGGGCAATCACCCGATACACGCAAAGGACGGCCGAGCGTACGGTATCGAACATAAGCTGATTTCGGCTTAGGGGTGTGCAGCCGGACGCCGAGCGGAAAAGCAAAGAATTAATGGTTCGAATTTTCATCGCCGACGACCGTGAATTCGTTCGCACAACCCTGCGGAAAGTAATTCGGCGAGCAGACGAAAGCTGGGACATTTGCGGCGAGGCAGCGGATGGGCGCGAGGCAATCGAGAGAGCCGTTGAACTCTCGCCCGATCTGATCATCCTGGACGTTGCCATGCCCATGCTGGACGGCATCGGCGCGGCAAAAGAGATTCGGAAGCGGCTGCCGGAAGTCCCAATCCTGATATACACGTTCATGTCCTTCGGCCATTTGGAAGTGATGGCGAAGCAGGCCGGCGCGCAGGCGGTGGTGCAGAAAGGCGATCTCCACGCGCTGATCGCGGAGATCCGGAAAGCCCTCGCGAGGCCGGTGGCTGGCGCCGAGCCAGTGTCGGTCAACGCCAGCGCTGAAGCGCTTTTCCATTTTCCCGCTGGCTCTGACGAGGCTACCACGGCGGAGGAAATGGACGCCCTCCAAGGAAAAATTGATGAAGCCAACGCAAGCGACAACGAACTGCCCGTCAGAGAGACGGACTTAGCCGATTAGCATTTAACACCTCGCTTGACGGCGAGGAAGCGGATCGGGGCTGGTGAAAATGCCAGATTTGACCGGGAGGGACTCAACGCGGTAACCCGAAATGGGCTCGGACGGCGGTACAATGAAGCCAATCAGCCGGAGCGATGCTCATGACGATCGAAGAACAGGTCCTCGAGAAGCTGCGCGAATTGCCTCCCGAAAAGCAGAGGGAGGTTTTGGATTTCGTTCATTTTCTGAGGGAAAAGAATGGAACGAACAAACCACTTCACAATTTGCGCGGGCTTTGGAAGCATATCAACATCGATATAAGCGAAGAAGAAATCGCAGAGGCACGCCACGAGATGTGGGGTAATTTTCCCCGCGAAAATGAGTGCGGTGCTCGATACGCACGCTGCAATTTGGTACCTCATCGACTCCGCGAAAATCTCCGAAACGGTTTACCGGCTTATTGACAATGCCGCAGCTGACGGAACTCCGACATACATCTCTGCGGTGACTTTGATTGAAACGGTATGTCTAAGCGAGCGTGGGCGCATTACCGCCGATGCACTCAGCACGTTCATGACTGCTCTAGGAAAAGAGAACCCTGCATTCAGGGTTGTTCCCGTCGATACGCGCATTGCTCAAGCCCTGAGCCAGGTTCCCCGAATCACAGTGCCTGATATGCCGGATCGAATCATCGCAGCAACCGCTGCGTACCTAGTAGGGCTGCCACTCGTTACACGGGACCCGGCGCCTTCAATCCGCGGGAATTCAGACGATCTGGTAACCGCAAAGAACTCGGCCTTTTCCTGATTGCGCGAGCAGGCCGCGGATGTTACACGAGGGCGATGGCCCGACGACCGACACGCTGGCCTTAGCGCGCCCATGCGCCCGCCTGTTTCTGCCTACCGTATATGAGCGAAAACTCGACCCTCAGTTCATTTGAAACGCGGATTCCAGCGCGGCTGGACCGGATTCCATGGAACGAATTTCACTGGCTGGTAGCGATCGCGCTGGGGGTCACATGGACGCTCGATGGATTGGAAGTGACGCTGAACGGCGCGATCAGCGGAGTGCTGCAAGAGTCAGGTGTGATGAACTTTTCGGCGACGCAGATTGGCTCGATCGCGTCGGCGTATTTGATTGGGGCGGTTGGCGGCGCGCTGGCGTTCGGCTATCTGACAGACCGGTGGGGACGCAAGCGGCTGTTTTTCGTCACGCTGGCGATTTACCTGGCGGGAACGCTGCTGACGGCGTTTTCGTGGAATTTCTGGAGTTTCGCGGCGTTTCGCCTGATCACCGGCGCGGGCATCGGCGGAGAATATTCGGCCATCGGCTCAGCGATCGATGAGCTGATTCCCGCGGAATTTCGCGGACGCGTGGATTTGATCGTCAACGGAAGTTATTGGCTGGGAGCGGCGGCGGGAGCGGCTTCGACGCTGGTGATCCTCAATCCGCACATCGTGGCGCCGAACATGGGATGGAGATTCGGGTTCGGAGTGGGCGCGGTGCTGGGGCTTTTCATACTGCTGCTGCGCAAGCATGTGCCGGAAAGCCCGCGTTGGCTGATGACGCACGGCGAACGCGACGAAGCCGAAAAAGTGATGGAAGGGATTGAATCGCGGTCGAAGAAAAGCCTAGGACGCGAGCTGCCGCCCGTGGAAGGCGCGCCGCTAGTGATTCATCCGCGGCCAAGCTTCGGATTCGGGCTAGTGGCGCGGAGGATGTACGAAAAGTATCTGAGCCGGTCGTTTCTGAGCCTGTCGCTGATCACGTCGCAGGCGTTTCTATACAACGCGGTGTTCTTCACGTACGCGCTGATTCTGACGCGATTTTACAACGTGCCCGGCGGGCGGACGGGGCTGTACCTCTTGCCGTTTGCGGCGGGAAATTTTTTGGGTCCGCTGCTGCTGGGGCATTTTTTCGACACGATCGGGCGGCGTCCAATGATTTCGTCCACGTACGCGATTTCGGCGGTACTCCTGGCGTTGACGGGCTGGCTCTTTGCGCGCGGGGATCTTTCGGCGAACACGCAAACGATGGCGTGGACGGTGATTTTCTTTTTCGCGTCGGCGGCGGCTAGCGCCGGATATCTGACGGTAAGCGAAATTTTTCCGCTGGAAATCCGCGCGCTGGCGATCGCGTTTTTCTACGCGCTGGGCACGGCTATCGGCGGCGTGGTGGCGCCGTGGCTTTTCGGCAGGCTTATCGGCTCAGGGTCGGCAACGAACGTGTTCTACGGCTATGCAATCGCCGCGGCGCTGATGTTTGGGGCGGCGGTTGTAGAAGTGGTGTACGGCGTGAAGGCGGAGCGGGCGAGACTGGAGACGCTGGCGGAGCCGTTGTCTAGTGAGCAGTGAGTGGTAACCGGTAAGTGGCGATACGTCGCCTGGCAGTGCGAGAGTTGGACAACCGGGCGCGGGCGTTTCCGCCAAGATGCCATGTTGGCGGGTGCGCGGCGGTGGCAACCGATGAATCGACGCGGCCGTGAAGGCCAGTTACAATATCGTTGAGTTTATTGGCTGAAGTTCGGGCTCGCACCAGCCGCGACCCGGATGCGAGAACGCAGGATGCAATACGTACCGCAGGGCTGGAATCGACCGCTTGAACACAGGCTTCGCCCGAGCGGGGTGGAGTTTCACTTGCGAATTTCTCGGAGAAGAATCTTCCGCAGACGCACCAGGAATGCGATTGTCGTCGCGTCTCTCGCCGCGGTGTTCGCAACGTCGTGCCTGGCTTCGGATCTGGACAACGCGACGATCAAGGCGTTCGACCATTACGTCGAAGTCGCCGAGCAACAGATGCAGTCGAGCCTGCAGCCCGACGGGCCTTTTCTGTGGATCGACTTCCGGCCGGAGTCCACCCGCAAACATCTGTACGCACAACTGCGCTCGGGACAGTTTGTGATCCGACAGACGGATACGTACGATGATGGGCGAGAAATCGAGATTCCCGACGGCATGGTGCATCACTGGATCGGACTGGCGTACGTTCCCGGAGCGACATTGGAGTCCGCGGAGGCAGTGCTGGAAGACTACGGCGATTACGCGCAAATTTACGCGCCGCAAGTCCGGCGGTCGCGGGTCTATGGGCGCGATAGCGACGGGTTCAAGCTTTACCTGCAACTGTACAAGGATTCGCCGCGCCGGGTTTCCTACAACGCGAATTTTAACGTCCAGCGCATGAACCTTAGCCCAGATCGCATCGCGAGCAGTTCGATTTCCACGCGCATCGCACAGCTGCAAGATCCATCGCAGCCGGACGGATCGGAATATCCCGTGGGCCACGATTCCGGATACCTGTGGCGCATGAACGACTACTGGCGTTACGAGCAAAAAGACGGTGGCGTGTTCATGCAGGTAGAAGCAATTTCGCTTAGCCGGAGCATGCCGCCGCTCGTGGGCTGGATCGTGCGGCCAATCATTCGCAAAGTCGCTCGCGAGACCATGGCGGAGCTGCTCGAAGCAAACCGGCGAGCAATCCAAGATCCGCAGCATTACGCCCCACATGCCGCTAGCGCGATGGATTCCGCAACGGCGGCACCGAGTTCCCCGCCTGCTGCTTCGCACCCGTAAATTGCGGCCTCAGCGCCCAAGCTCCGTTACACCGGTCTGCGACTGAAGGCAAACCAGAATCACACCGTTCGTTCGCTACAGGACGGAAAAGATGCGGCGCCCGCACATCCACGAGAACCTAGCGATAGCGCACGAAGAAGTAGGCGGACATTCCGAAACCGATGATGATGACCACCCGACGAATGTACAGCGGATTCATTTTCAGCGCCACGCGCGCTCCGAAATAACCTCCCGCGGCCGCGCCGACAATCATCACGGCGGCTTCCGGCCACACGACGCGATGCCCAACGATGAACGTGAGCAGAGCCACTCCGTTGACGAGGCTGACTAGGAGCGTTTTAACGCCATTCATGGTGTGAATGTTTTCCATGCCGAGCAGCGCGAGCAGCGCAAGCACCAAAATGCCGGCACCGGCACCGAAGTAGCCGATGTACGTGGCGAGGAGCAGTTCGACGAGGAGTCCGCCAGCCATCAGCAGGGGCGGCGTGCGCTTTTCCGCGACCGCCGAACCGAGCGACTGCGCGTGGACCGCGCCGCTCTGAACGCGCGCGCGGAGCCATGCCGTGATGCGTCCACTAAAGAGAAAAACGAGCGTGGCAAGCAGCAAGAGCCAGGGGATGAGCTTCGTGAAAGTGTCTTGCGGCGTGTGCAGCAGGACGATCGCGCCGAGCACGCCTCCGACGATGCCGAGCCCGAGCAGCGGCGGCAGCATTTTTCGCGCTTCGGGCGTAAAGACTTTGCGGTATGCGACGGTGCTAGCGATGGTGCCGGGCCAGAGGGCGCAGGTGTTGGTTGCGTTAGCGGCAATAGGCGCAATCCCGGAAACCAGGAGAGCGGGAAAAGAGATGAAGCTGCCGCCGCCCGCGACGGAGTTCAGGGCGCCCGCCAGCAGAGCGGCGACAAACAGAAAAATGTCATGGCCGGAGGGCACACGAAAGCATAGCGTGATTTCGTCCAAAGGCGCAGAAGCGAATTTCAGGATGCTCGTTCAGAATTGCGGCATGTTCGAAAAGCAGCCACGGGAGCGATAAGCCCTTGGGATGCGCTCAGGGCAGGCAAGCTGCCGCATACCATATGAGTGCGCTATGATATCGGTTACGGTGAAGTACTCCTAACCACATTGGTGAGGCGATGAGCGAATACAGGCCGCCGTTTGCAAGCGTTGAGGAAGCACTCGAGGAAATTCGCCAGGGGCGGATGATCGTATTGGTGGACGACGAAGACCGCGAGAACGAAGGCGATTTGTGCATGGCCGCGGAGAAAATCACGCCGGACGCCATCAACTTCATGGCGAAATTCGGGCGGGGCCTGGTGTGCTTGGCGCTGACGGAACAGCGCTGCGACGATTTGCACCTGCTGCCGATTTCGGCGCGAAATACATCGGCGTTCGGCACACCGTTCTGCGAGCCGATCGACGCGCGGCGCGGAACGACGACGGGAATAAGCGCCGCGGACCGCGCAACGACGATTCTGGCGGCGATCGATCCGAAAACGCGTCCGGAAGATTTGGCGCGGCCAGGACACGTTTACACGCTGCGCGCGCGGGCGGGCGGAGTGCTGGTTCGCGCGGGACAAACGGAAGCGTCCGTCGATTTGGCGCGCGTCGCCGGGCTGGAGCCTTCGGGCGTGATCTGCGAAATCATGAACGACGACGGGACCATGGCGCGCATCCCGCAGCTCACGGAATTTTGCCAGGAACATGGGCTGAAACTGCTGAGCGTGGCGGAGCTGATTCGCTACCGCATGCAGCACGAACGGTACGTCCGACGCATAGCCGAATCGATTTTGTCCACTAAATATGGCGATTTTCGCATGATCGCGTATTCGAGCGACGTGGACCACGAAGTACACGTGGCGCTGGTGCGCGGCGAGATTTCGAATGACGGGCCGCCGCTGGTGCGCGTCCATTCACATTGCCTGACGGGCGACGTGCTGGACTCGACTGCATGCGATTGCAGGGCGATGATCGAAGGCTCGCTGCGCGCGATTGCGGTGGAGGATCGCGGCGTGTTCGTATATTTGCACCATACCGGGCGGGGATTCCTAGTGGATACGCGCACGGAAGAAGGCGCGGCGCTGCCGCGAATCATTTTTCATGAGCGAGGACAGGCCGAGCGCGATGCCGGCGCGCAGCGGCTGATCCAACACGAGAGCGGCATCGGTGCGCAGATCCTGAAGGATTTGGGATTGCGGCGCATTCGCGTGATCACCAACTTGCCGCGCAAAGTCGTCGCGTTGACGGGATACGGGCTAGAAATTACGGATCAAGTGGCGTTGCGCGTGCGGGACACGGTAAAGCATCAGGTGCTATAGCAATCGTCTCGAGTGCCGCGGCTCTTTCTTTCCACGGCCGCAGGTCAAATGTAGGCGGCTTACTTCCATCCGCAAGAACGGTGCCTGGATTCGGAGCGAAACTCGTCTAAATCGGAGGCTTGGGCGACGGTTTCTGCGGCGCGGGAGCTGCGGGCGCGACGGTGACGTATGGGCGTAACTTCTCGAACTTGCTGCGCGAGATGCCGTGGACGGCCAGCAAGTCCTCGACGCGGTGAAATGGGCCGCTCTTCGCGCGAAAATCCAAAATTGCCTTTGCCGTGACTGGGCCGACGCCGGGCAACTCTTCGAGTTGGGCCGCTGACGCGGTGTTGAGATTGATGGGCTTGACCGGCGGATGCTTTTTCGCTGCCGCGAATGATTGCGTGGCGCCCAGGCAAACGAAACACGCGCACAGGAACGCGAGGCAACGAAAGTGTCTCGAAGTCATCTCACACCTAAGTTGACGGGAATATATCAGCTCGTCGATCTGCTGCGCCACTGGAGTATGTAGCTTGTGACAAGCAGGATGATCGCAACGAGCAGCACCGATCCGAATAACACCGCAGCAGGATGCAAGCCGCGTGTGATGATCACCGCCATCAGAAAGAGCACTGCCGCGCCATAGGCGGTAATCCATAGCATCAACCGAAGAAATCCAAACTTCGACCCGGAGTTAGCGCGCCCGGTCCGGCGATCCGGACCGCGCGGGCCATTCGCCTGGTTCGCGGAATAATCCGGCGGCGCGACGGACGCGGCTTGGGTTGGCTGCTCTTGATTCATGATTCGATCGGTGCACGCATGAGGTTGAGATTCGGAAAATCCGGGATATTCATCATCTAGCGAATTTCCTTGCCTTGGGCGTCATAGGCGGTGACTGCGCCAAAGAGCGCGGCCTGTTCGCCAATCTGTGCGCGATCGCCGACCATGACGATTTGCGCGTTGGCGGAATCGAAATGGCGGCGCGCGGCCGCGAGCACGTCTTCGGCCGAAAGCGCGCTGATGCGTTGGCGATAGCTCTCAAGATAATCCTCGGGCAAGCGGTCGAGATAGACGATGGAGAGCTGGCCGACAAGGCCGTCCTGCGTGGCAACACCGAGCGAAAATACGCCCGTCAGATAATTGCGGGCGCTTTCGAGCTCGTCGGCGCTGACGGGCAGCGAACGCATTCGGTCCATTTCGTAGAAAATTTCCGTGAGCGTGGCGGCGGCAACTTCGTTGCGCACGGCGGCGCTCACGCTGAAATAACCGTATTCGCGCAGCGCGTTGAGCGAGCTGCGTGGGCTGTAGGTGTAGCCCTTCTGCTCGCGAATGTTCATCACCAGGCGCGAATGAAACGCGCCTCCATAAATCGAGTTGGCCAGCACGGCGCGGAACCAATCGGGATCGCGGCGCGTGACCGCAACATTCCCGGCGAGCACTTGCGTTTGGACGGTGCCGGGACGGTCCACAAGATAAACGCGGCGGCCGGACGCGCGCGGCGGTTCAGTTGATTTCTGCCCTTCGGGCTTTGGCGCGGACCAGCCGCCGAAGATTTTCTCCACCTGCTCCATCATCGCAGCGGCGGAGAAATCGCCGACGACGATCAACAGCGAATCGGTTGGAACGTAGTAACGCTTGTAAAATTCGACGAGTTGGTCGCGGGTATACGCCTCGACCTGTTCGAGCGTGGGCGCAACTATAGCGTAGGGATGAGGCCCGAAGAGGACGCGGCGCAGACGTTCACCCGCGAGAAAGCCGGGTGTGGTGCGCTCGATTTTCAATTCTTCGTAGCGCTGGCGCTGCTCGCGCTCGAATTCTTCCTGCGGGAACGTGGCGTTGCGCGCGAGATCGGCTATCAATTCGAGCAGCTCGCCGGAAAATTCCGCCAAACCGGCCGCGGAGATGGAACTGGAGTCGGCGCCTGCGTGCGCGCCCAGGCCCGCGCCGATGCGCCGCAGGTCCTCTTCGATCTGCCGGCTGGTGCGCGATGTGGTACCGGTGCGGACCACCGCAGACGTCATTTCGGCGAGGCCGGGATTCTTGAGCGCGACCGCGGCGTTGCCTCCGCGAAAATAAAGCTGCGCGGTGATTTTGGGGAACGCGCGCGATTCCGCGAGCACTACTTGCAGACCGTTCGCGAGCGTGCGGACGGTGCGCCTGGGCCAAACGACAGGGCGCTCGGGCGCAAGCGCGGGAGCGGAAGTGGCGGGCGCGGACTGGGCCTGCTGTATGGGAGAACTCATCGCGCACCTCCCACCAGCGGCGCGCCAGGAGTGCGCTGCGCCGGTGGACGGCGGAAGAGCACAGCGCGGTTTTTCGGCACCAGATATTTTTGCGCGAAGGCCTGCGCCTGGCCGGGAGTTACATTGAGGAAGCCATCGAGAACCGTGTTCACGCGGTCGGGATCGCCATCGAAAAGCGTGAAGCACGCGAGATAGTGCATCAATCCAAATCGAGGCATATACGAGCCCATGCCGCCTTCGAGCATGGAGTAGAAATCGGAGCGAAACTTTACTTTGACAGGCTCCAGCTCGTCGGACGGAATGCCCTTGCGCTGCATTTCGTCGATGATTTCGTCATAGATGGCGACGGCGCCCTCCGAGGTGAATTCCGGCTTGTGGAAAATGCGCGAGACCATCTGCGTGGGGCCGTTAGTATCGAGCAGGTCCGCGCTGCCGTCCGCATCGACGGCGATCTGCTCTTCGAGCACGAGCTTGCGAAAGACGCGCCCGGCGCGACCGCCGTGCATCACGCGCTCCACGATTCCCGCCGCGTACCAGTCGGGACTTTCGCGGCTCGGCATCGTATAGCCAATCGCGATGGCCGGGAGTGGACCGAGCGTCTCGGAAACCTCTCCGTGGCGTTCCGACTCCTGCGGCGGCTCGCTGGTATCCGCGCGCGGTGGCGGCGGAGCGGCGGGAATCTTTTCGAAATGGCGCTTTGCCAATTTGAAAGCTTCGGCTGGATCGAGGTCGCCGAGCATGACGAGCACGGCGTTGTTTGGCGCATAGTAAGTACGGAAAAAATGCCGCACGTCGCCGAGCGTGGCGGCGTCGAGATCGGCGAAATCACCGTAAAAGTTATGCGCGTTGGGCCAATTGCGGAATGCGACGGGCGGCAGATCGAGCCACGGGAAACCGCCGTAAGGCTGGTTCATCACGTTGACGCGGACTTCTTCCTTGACCACGTCGCGCTGATTGCGAAGATTTTCATCGTCCACTTTCAGCGCGCGCATCCGGTCGGCTTCGAGCCACAACACACGTTCGAGCGCATTCGACGGAACCGCCTCGAAATAGTTGGTCAGGTCGTAGTTCGTGGTGCCGTTGAGCAGGCCGCCCGAGGAATTGATGAGCCGGATGTGCTCCATCTTTCCGGCGTTTTCGGAGCCCTGGAACATCATGTGCTCGAAAAGATGCGCGAAGCCGCTGCGGCCGCGCGGCTCGAGCCGGAATCCGATCTGGTAATAGACGCCCACGGTGACGAACGGCGCGGAGCGGTCCGGCGAGGCCACCACGCGCAAGCCATTGGAGAGCGTCGTGTGTTCGACGGGGATGTGAAGATGCTTCGACAATTTGGTCAACGAGAATCTCCCAGGGCTTGCGCGATCTTTTTCAGCGTTACCCGCGAATTTTTGGCCAGCACGCGACCGGCGAGAAGCGATAGCG
>JASHPG010000190.1 GCA_030038275.1 Candidatus Acidiferrales bacterium
CGAGTCTTTTAGCTCGTCGAGGCTGCCGCGCACTTCCCGTTTGGGGTCTGTCTCCGATTCAGCGGCCTTTCCGGGCGCGGCAGCTATGGTCGCTGGAGATGGGCGGCTGGACGGTGCAGCGCCTGAGACAGCGATCTCAGCTCGATCTCCTCGATTCGCAACTGATTTCGTTGCCTGCGAGACGGGCAGGGGAGGCGCGATGTCTCCTGCCGGAGCTGCCGGAGCCATTTGCGGCTGGCGCAAAACGAAAATCAAGCCGAGTACAAATAGCGCCGCAAATCCGCCCACGACGATCCACTTCAGACTGTCGAGCCGTGCCGGCAACGTGGTAACCGTCGCGGCGGGCACGCCCTGCGAAGCTTCATCTACGTGCGAATTCACGGACGGATTCTGCGAATTGTCTGCGGCGTTCGCGTCGCCATTGTCTGCGGCTGGAGGTGGAGCGGTACCGGAAATCGCCACCGTAACAGGGGTATTTTCCGCGACGGGCTCGGCGTTTCCGCCGGTCTGGTGTAAATAAGCGCTGAAGCCCTGCTCCGTCCCCGCGGCCGAGAAATCAACGCCGGAAATTTGCACCGTGGGTGGAGCGAAAATCGCGAGTCGGGCCACGTTGTACGGAGAAGAAAGAGTCAGTTGCGCCTGGTTGTTGGGATAGGGAACGTTGTAGGTGACTCCAACGCGGCTCGACCCGGGACGGAACGCGTAATCGATAGCCTTCTCGTTCTTGCCCACGTCCGTCGTACTCTCGTTCACCGGTAGTCCGGAAGCCTCGCCTGCCTGCACTCCAGCGAGCTGCGCTCCCTTAGGCAGCAGAAACTTGAACGTCCCGCCCGGCCGATAGAAGGCGACGGGTGGATTAGTGTTATTGTCGACATTGAATTCCTCGGTGACCGTCAGATTCGGGCCGTTTGGCTCGACGATAACGGCTTGCGCCGAGACATCAATTGCACTGGGCTTGCTGGTAGGCTCGAAAACGTCGATGTTCACGGTCGTCGTGCCCGGCGTCACCGGCTCGTGATACATCACGCCGCGATAGACGGCGCGCAGCAGCATGGGCTGTTCCTGGCCGAGCAGAGGGTTGTCGAATTGGTAGTGGCCTTGCGCGTCCGTTTTCGTGGTCGCGACTGGTTTCATGCCGCCTGCCAATTGAATCAGGATTACGGTCACGCCAGAGCCCGGCTTGTTGCTGGTGCCGTTGTGCACCGTGCCGGAAACGGTGCCGGCAAATGCGGTGGTCGCGAGAGCGAAGCCAAGCACAATAGCAAAAGAGAGTTTCATCCAACCGCTTTGAATCATGAACGGCGTCCCTTTTCGGAAGCTGCCTGGCGCGTGGCCGGCGTAGGAGTGCCTCCCGTAAGTGTATCCATATCGGCGAGGACGCGCGCAGCCTCGATTTCGAGCGACTGCTTGATCTCCTCGTAGTCCTGGTCCGAAAACTTTCCGGCGCGGTGCTCGAAGCGCAGGTCGCGGAGGTTCTCATAAATCGCGTCGCGCCGCTCCAATAAATGGTCGAGCTTAGTGCGGTGCGGTACGGCATCGGAAGGCTCGAGCTTCACGCCGAATACGAAGACGAGCACAGCCACCGTAAGCAGCACGCAGGCGACGGCGATATCGATGTTACTCATCGGAGCCACTTTCGGCTTCGCGGCGCGCGCGGTCAAGCAACTCCGCTGAGACGGGCGGCCCGGCAGCTGCGGCGGGCTGCAGTTCACCACGGCGTTTCCACCGCCGAACCACTTCCCACACCAGGATAAACGCCAGTATTGGCAACAATACCGGCATCACCCAGACCAGCCAGTCGAAGCCCTTAGCCGGCGGCGAAATCAGCACGCCCGGCCCGTATTCCTGGACGAAGTCTTGCAGGATCAGATCGTCAGACTCGCCCCGCCCAACGCGTTCGTCGATTTCCTTGAGCATTGCTTGAGCCGTGGCGCAAGGGCCGGCAAAGGCGCCGCCGCTGTGGTTGCACGTGCCCACGGTGTCGTTGCATCCGCCGCACATGCATTTGAGCCGAAGGCTGAGCGCGTGCGCGCGCTCCGCTTGGCCCGGCGTGAGAGCGCGCGCCGGCGCGGCGGCCAAGAAGAGCAACACCGCCAGGGACGCGGCTATTGCGAGGCCGAACTCACCAACGAAACGCAAACGAGGCTGTGGGTTGACACACCTCGGAGAGGGCCGAGACTCCATTCCACTAAAACAGCATCGAGACATTCCTATCTATTTAACGCCGGATGCGGCGTTCAGCGCAAGTGACCCTTGGATCGTTAATTGGACCGCGGGAGGATTCTATGGTTGATCTCTGGCTACAGGGTACGTAGAAATACTGATTCATGTACATACGTTAGCGGATGCAAAGTGGTATAAACACGTAATACGAGTGGAGTAGGGGGTCTGCCATGGAAGGGCACGTCCAGGCCCGGCCGTCCACGCAGACAGAACTGCGCAGGGGAAGCCGTTTTCGCGTGGTGGTGCCGATTGAAGTGAAGTGGCAGGATGGCAACGGTAAAACTGTCACCGAATCCGCCGAAGCCAAAGAAGTCAGTGGCATGGGCGGCCTACTGGAAATGAAATCCCGCCCGGTAGCCGGCAGTCAAATCCAACTAACGAATCTGGCCACGAACGAGGAAATGCCGGCGCGCGTGGCCGCCATACGCCGGGCCAAAGACGGCGGAGTGCTCGGAGTCGCCGTCGAACTGCTGAAGCCGAGCGAGACATTCTGGGGCGTTAATTTCCAGCTTCGGAAGACCAGCGCGCAACTGGCGGCAATCGAGGACGCGATCAAAGCGGGCGGCGTCGATCCGCGCATCCTGCGCGATTTTCGCGACGCGGTGGATTACGTCCGGAAGACGGCATGGGCCGTCCAGGAATGGCAGGAGCGGCAGTTGAAGCGGCACGACCCGCACACCGTGGTACCGCTGATTATTTCCGAGCGCATCCGGCGAGCCACGCAACTAAACAACGCGATTTCGGCTGACATGGCGGCGAACGACGTGACGCGCGAAACGCCCGGTTTACGCGATTTTTTCAAGACGATGGAAAGCCTGTACGTCCGGGTGTCGGGGTTGTTCCGGGGCCACTCGGAGTAAACGGCTGGAATCTGGCTACCGCTCAACGGTACTGGATGTTTCTTTTTCTTGTACCACCTTGCGCGGCGCGGTTTCGCGTACGGCGAACATCGCGATGACACCCACGATCGCGGCCACCAACCAGTACCATGCGGGTGCAACCGGATTTCGGGTTGCTTTGATAAGCCACGTAACGCTGAACTGGGTAGTTCCTCCGAAGAGAGCGATTGCCACCGCGTAGACGACAGCCACACCACCGGACCGGATTCCCGCGGGTAGAGATTCCGTCAGCCAAACAACGACTGGGACGCCAGACAACTCAAGCAAAACGTATAAGACAGCCGTTATCGCCAGTAACGTGCCGGTCGTCCGGTGAGCCGAGATCAGACGGAACGCCGGAACGATCACCACGATCAGCGCGATGCCGGGGATAAGCATGGTTAACTTGCGGCCGATGCGGTCAGAGATAGCCCCGCTGATAAGATCGAAAGTAATTCCCGAGAGCCCGATTACCACCGTTGCCGCAAAAGCGACGTTAGCATGCATGTGCAACGTGGCGATGGCGTAGGTAGTCATGTAATCGCAGACGTACGTTCCGATCGTGCCGCTGGCAAGCAGCACAAGGCCGATTACGGCGACCCACAAATAAGGGCGCAGCGGCACGCGCTCGCGTTTCCCCCCGGAGGCGTCAAAGAGCGTCTCCGGAAGACGACGGCGCATCATCAGCCCGAATGGAACGATCACGGCGCCCAACAGAGAGGCGATGCGCCAGCCGAATTCCTCCAGTTGGGTCGCATTTAGGAGGTTTGCGAGAATAAAGCCGACCAGACCGGCCGCCAGGACCGACAAATCCTGGGTCCACAATTGAAACGCTGTATAGAATCCACGGCGATTGGGGGGAGCGGATTCCAGTAGGAATGCCGTGGTCGGTCCCACTTCTCCACCTAGCGCAAATCCTTGCAGCAACCGAAAACAAATTACCAGTACCGGAGCTGCAATTCCGATCATCGCCTCCGGCGGCGTGAGCGCGAATCCCGCGATGGCGATGCCCATCAGAGAGAACGAGAGAATCATGGCCGGCTTACGGCCGGCACGATCGCCCATCTTGCCGATGAAATATCCGCCGATCGGACGCGTGATAAAACCTGCGCCGAATGTGGCGAGAGATGCGAGCAGGCTCGCGGTGGGAGAACTGGAAGGGAAGAATGCGCGGCCAATGTAAACAGCAAAGAATGAGTAGGTGAGAAAGTCGTAGAATTCGAGCGCGTTGCCAACGACGACAGCCGCTACATGGCGCGCCGGAACTGAAGTGCGGGTTTTTGCGTTGGAGGTTATGTCTACCGTCCCATGCCAAGGGATTGCGCCGGATCTCCGCCGACCAGCGCACCCTTACGGGAGCCGGATTGTACCGTAATGAGGTGTGCTGCGGGCAATCATTCCAGCTCAGGGCACCGGGAACTCAGCACCTGTGTCAAGTTGGCAATGCTATTGGAAGGTGGCGCGCGTCAGCTTTCGTCGCTGTTATCCTTGCGGCGCATGTACGATTTGCCCGATCGTGCCGAAGGCGAGCCGAGCGCCGGAGTCGCGCCTGAACCGGCTGCAATCGCGTCTCCCCACGATGATTCCGTCGCGGTACGAATCACAAGCGCGGCACTGCGCTCCGGGAACATCGCGAGGCCGGTGCCGAGAATCACCACGATTCCGCCGAACCAGATAAATTTCACCAGTGGATTGACGAACGCGTGGATCACCGGTTTGTTGGTGCTCGGATCGATGCCGGAATAGACGACGTACAGGTCACGCAGCGGCGAGGATTCAATTGCCACGATCGTCTCCGTCACTTGGCTCGCAGAGAAGAGCCGCCGCTCTGGATAGAGCATCATTTCCGATTTGCCGTTGCGGAAAACCTCGATCGTGGCACGTTGAGAGGAGTAGTTTGCGTTCGACGGCGAATCGAAATTCTGGCAGACGAGCGTGTATGGGCCGATCGTGAGGCTCTGCCCCACGGAAACTTGCTTCTGAATGTCCAGGCTGAACGCCCGTCCGGCGATACCGACCAAAATCAGCACCATCCCGAAGTGAACGATGTAGCCCCCATAGCGCCGCGTGTTGCGCATGGTCAGTTCGCCAACGGCGCTGACGATGTTCACGTGGTCGCGCGCGGAGATGACGCGAGCGCCGCGATAAAACTCAGACGCGATCGTGAGCGTCACGAACACCGAAAGGACTAGGCACACCCAGGCGTAAAAATTGCGGAACCCAAGGGCAAACGCCACCGCGCCTGCAATCAACGCTAACCCGAGCGGCCAAGCGAAATTGCGCTTCAGCGCGTCGAACGACGTTTTGCGCCACGCCAGCAGCGGGCCCACTCCGGTCAGGAAAAGCAGGAACAGCGCGATCGGAACGTTCACTTTGTCGAAGAATGGCGGGCCGACGCTGATCTTGCTGCCGGTCACCCATTCGGAGAGCACCGGGAATAGCGTGCCCCACAGAACGGCGAAGCATGCTGCCAACAGAATCAGATTATTGAAGAGAAAGCTCGACTCGCGCGAAACCAGCGAATCCAGTTGATTGTCGCTGCGCAGATAATCGCGGTTTTTGTACCAGGCCAGCAGGCAAACGGCGAGCACGATGGCCAGGAATCCGACGAACCAACCGCCGATCTGCGATTCAGCGAACGCATGGACGGAGTTCACGATTCCGGCGCGCGTCAGGAACGTGCCGAGAATGCACAGCATGAACGTGCAAAAGACCAGCCAGACGTTCCACACGCGCATCATGCCGCGCTTTTCCTGCATCATCACCGAATGCAAGAACGCCGTGCCGGTGATCCACGGTAGCAGCGCCGCGTTTTCCACCGGGTCCCATTCCCAGTAGCCGCCCCAGCCAAGCACCGCATAGGCCCAATGCGCGCCCAGCAGAATGCCGACTCCCAGGAAACACCAGGCCACCATCGTCCAGCGGCGCGTGATGTGGATCCATTTCTCGCCCGGATAACGTCCCAGCAGCGCCGCCAGTGCGAACGCAAACGGCACGGTGAACCCCGTGTAGCCGAGGTACAGCATCGGCGGGTGAATCACCATCTCCGGATATTGAAGCAAGGGATTCAGTCCACTACCTTGCGCGAGCGTCGCCAAATGCAGAGCGCCGGAAGAATCGGTGCCCGCAATCACATTGAACGGGTTGGCGACGAAATTATTCAGCGTGAGAAAGAATATCTGTACGCCCGCCAGGATCACGCCCACCCACGGCATCAGTTCCGGATGGCGCTTGCGGTTCAGGAACAGCGCGAGGAAGGCGAACATCGCAAGCAGAAACGACCACCACAGCAACGAGCCTTCCTGGCCTGACCAAAGCGCCGCGAACTTGTAGAAGCCCGGCAGCGCGCGGTTGCTGTGCGCCGCAACATAGGCCATCGAAAAATTGTCGGTGAAAAAGAAATACTCAAGAGACGCAACGGCCAGTGCCACCAGTCCGAAGACGGCCATGCCCGCGTGACGCGCGCTCTTGGTCAGCAGTTGCCGCCGTGTGTAGATGCCGATCAGGCCGGCGGCGAATGCGTACACAGCGGCCAAAAACGCAAGAAGCAGGGCGAACGAACCGAAGATATCCAAGGATTCCCCCTCGCCCTAACTCTTGCCGGTCGCCATGCCGGAGCCAACAGGTGCGGCTTGATATTTTGAAGCGCATTTCGCCTGCACCTGTTCGGCGACGAAACTGCCTTGCGGTGTCAGGCGTCCTTCCACCAGCGCCTGTGCGCCGCTTTTGAACGTATCGGGTAGGGGATCGGTGCCAACGTAACTGACGGGAAGTTGCTTGCCGCTTTCTTCCAGGACGAAATTGATGTGGCTGTCCACATGAGCGATGGAACCGGCCATCACGTCCCCAGACACGCGCATTCGCTGATGCAGCGCGGGGCCGTGCAGCGTGGAGAGCTCCGAAATCGTATGGTAATAAGTCTTGCTTTGCGTGTAGCCGACGTACGCGAGCGCCAAGAGAGTCACAAGAATAATGGCTGATCCAACTATGAATTTACCGCGGGCCTTCATGCTGGACTCCGATCCGTTCCTCTGGTGGGAACCCCGAATTGTAGCACAGCGAGGTGCTGGCAGTCGGAGCCAAAATGAGCGTAGGGGTCAGTTTGAATTTTGGGGATCGTGACACAAGAAGCCAAATTCAAACTAGCCCGCTACCAAAGCGCGGACTTACAACGATGACCGGGATTCGCGGATGTAAAGAGTGCGGCGAGTCGCCGACGAAGCTCTAGCTGTTTTCAGCAGCGGACATCGCAGTCGCGGGCGTCTTTGCCTCGGCGGGCGGGGTAGCCTGTCCATTGGAATGCGCCGCCTGACCGAGCTTCGCTCGCAGGCAGCCCACCAGCTCCGGCGCCAGGTTCGAAATCGCCATGCCCTCCGAGACGATGAACTTACAGCTCAAGATAGGTCGGGCGCGGTCGTCATCCGGCAGATGGCAATCGACGCGGCAGAACTGGCACTCCTGATTCCAACAGAAGCGCCCGTACGGAATCGTCTCTGGGCTGATGAATTGGAAGGCGCGGAGCAGGGAATTGCGCTCCGGCACCAGAAAAGTCTTTCCCAAGATCGTGATTTCCACGAGCTTCTCATAAGGCCGAAATACTTCTGACATTTGCGTCGCCTCGCCCCCTGCGGTTGGATGTCCCCGTGTGAAGAAACTAGATCAGCGCGGGCGGAGGAGCAACCGCAATGCGGCAAGGCGTGCTCAATGCTCCACTGGGAAGTACTATGCGGCAGTGCGGCTTGCCGTAGGCGCAAGCCGGGAGATTCGTGCGTGTCGTCAGGCGAAGAACTGGCCCATGGCGCGGAATTTCTGGTAGCGCCTGTCGATCAGTTGCTGCGGCGACAGGGCCGCGAGTTCCGAGAGAGCGCGGTCGAGCACTGGATCGAGCAGCTTTGCGGAGGCTTCGTGGTTGTTGTGCGCGCCGCCCTCGGGTTCCGGAACCACTTCATCGATCAGTTTCAGGCTCAGCAGGTCGGGCGCGGTGATCTTCAACGCTTCCGCGGCCAGCTCGGCCTTGGTGGCGTCGCGCCACATGATCGAGGCGCAGCCCTCCGGCGAAATCACCGAGTAAATCGAATTTTCGAGCATATAGACGCGGTCGCCCACGGCAATCGCCAGCGCGCCGCCCGACCCGCCCTCACCGGTGATCGTCACCACGATCGGCACCGGCAGCCGCGCCATTTCGCGTATATTGAAGGCGATCGCTTGCGCCTGTCCGCGCTCCTCGCCGTCCACTCCGGGATACGCTCCAGGCGTATCGACGAAAACGAAAATAGGCCTTCCGAACTTGGCCGCCAGCCGCATCGCGCGCAGCGCCTTCCTATAACCTTCCGGCTTTGCCTGGCCGAAGTTGCGCGCCACGCGCTGCTTGGTGCCGCGCCCTTTTTGCGTGCCGACCACCAGGCAAGGCTTGCCGTGAAATCGCGCCATGCCCGTCACCATGGCCGTGTCGTTCGCGAAGCCGCGGTCCCCATGAATTTCGCTGAAGTCCTCGAAGAGCAGCTTAATGAAATCGTCCGTGTAAGGGCGCTGTGGATGGCGCGCAAGCTGCACTTTTTGCCACGAAACCAGATTGGCGTAGAAATCGCGTTTTAGCTCGTCAACTTCCTGGCGGATGCGCGAAATGTCCGTCGCGGTCGCGCTGGAGGGCTCCGCGAGGCGGCCCAGCTCCGTCACGTCGCGTTCGAGTGCGTCGATGGCCTGGCGGCGCTGCTTTTGCTTTTCGGCAACCGAAGCGTCTGCCGCGCGAATCGCGGCGCTAGGAGAAACGGGCGCCGGCCCCGCCGCAACGCCGGGCGGATCAGCGCTCGATGTGGAGCCGGACGCAGCTTTGGCGGCCGACTCACGCTGTCTGGCGCGCTCCTGCAATCGGCGCAGCCGTTCGCGCGCCAGCTTGCGCCGCTCCCATTTCTCGTTGCTCGTCGTCACGGCACAACCTCCACGGAATTTGCGCCGCAGATTTCTCGCACCCGCTCCACAAGCTCCGCATCGGCACGCACCGAGCTCGACGATTCCAGCGTCGCTTCCAGGCCGTCGTCCTTCACCAAATCGAACGCCACGCGGCACCGTCCCGGCCGGCTGGCGAATAGGTCCCTAAGTCGATCCAGCGCGATTGGTTGCATTTCTTTCAGCAGCACGCGCACTCGCAAAAGGCTTGGCGAGCCATTCTTCGCCGGTGATGTGACCTGATCCATCAGCTTCGCGTCCGCCACGATCAGCCGCGTTCCCACGTCTTCCACGGCCACCCGCGCCTTCACCAGCAGCGGCGTCGCCGCCTTCAGAATTGGCTCCAGCTTCTGGAACGCCTCAGGAAAAACCAGCGCCTCGATCACTCCAGTGCGGTCCTGAAGCGTCAAAATCGACCAGCGCGCCCCGCGCCGCGAGCGCATCGGCCGCAGTTGCACGATGATTCCGGCGACGGTCACTTCATCGCCGTTCTTTCGGCCCTCAATCGACGAAAGATCGACGGCTTTCAGCTCCTGCAGCAGCCCGCCAAATTTATCCAGCGGGTGCCCGGAGATGAAAAACCCGAGCGTCGCATATTCGGCGGCAAGTAATTCGTGCTCCGGCCACTCTTCCACAGCCGGCAATTCTTCGGGCGGCGCTGCTGCCACGTGTTCGCCGCCTCCTGCGAAAAGACCGTGCTGGCCGCTTTCCT
This sequence comes from Candidatus Acidiferrales bacterium, assembly GCA_030038275.1. Lineage (GTDB taxonomy): Bacteria > Acidobacteriota > Terriglobia > Acidiferrales > UBA7541 > Palsa-295. The sequence continues at coordinate 9,760 of JASHPG010000190.1, forward strand.
TCGCTCGCTGAAGTTTCTGCGCGCGATCCATCGCGCGATCGATTGCCGCGATCGTCTGTGCGCGGTGCCCTCCGAGTCCGTCGAGTGCGCCCGACCGCACCAGGCTTTCCAGCACTCGTTTGTTCATCAGCCGCGTATCGACCGCCTCGCAAAACTCGAAAAACTCCGTAAATTGTCCAAGCGCCGCCCGCGCCGCCAGAATTCCTTTCACCGTGTTCTCGCCCACGTTCTTGATCGCGCACAATCCGAAGCGGATCGCTTCGCCCACGGGTGTGAAGTTCAAGTCGCTCGAATTTACGTCCGGGGGCAGCACCGTAATGCCCATGCTGCGCGCTTCATTGATGTACTTCACCACTTTTTCCGTGTTGCCTGTTTCTGACGTCAGCATCGCGGCCATGAATTCCACCGGGTAGTGCGTCTTCAGCCACGCCGTCTGATACGCCAGCAGCGCGTACGCGCACGAATGCGACTTGTTGAAGCCGTATCCCGCGAACTCCGCCATCAGATCGAAAATCTTCTCGGCCTTTTTCGCCGGCACTTTGCGCGCCGCGCATCCCGTAAGGAACTTCTCGCGCTGCGCCGCCATTTCCTCCGGCTTCTTCTTGCCCATCGCGCGGCGCAGCAGATCGGCATCGCCCAGGGAAAATCCCGCCAGGCGGTTGGCGATCTGCATCACCTGTTCCTGATACAGGATCACGCCCCAGGTTTCGGACAGGATTTCCTCCAGCGCCGGCAGATCGTACGTAACTTTCTTTTTCCCGTGCTTCCGCGCGATGAAGTCCGGAATCATTCCACCCTGGATCGGCCCAGGACGATACAGCGCGTTGAGCGCCGTCAGATCCTCCAGTCTGGACGGTTGATACTGCTTCAAAATGTCGCGCATCCCGTGCGATTCAAATTGGAAGATGCCTGTCACGTCGGCGCGAGAGAAAAGGTCATACGTCGCCTTGTCATCGAGCGGCAATGCCGAAAGATCGATCTGCGCTCCGCGGTTCTGCTGGATCAGGCGGACCGTGTCGTCCAGTACCGTCAGCGTCGTCAGCCCCAGGAAGTCCATCTTCAGCAGGCCGATACGCTCGAGCGCGGTCATGTCGTACTGCGTCGTGATTTCATCCTTATTCGACTTATATAGCGGAACGATCTCCGTGAGTGGCCGCGGCGAAATCACCACTCCAGCCGCGTGCGTTGAGGCGTGCCGCGCCAAGCCTTCCAGCCGCAGCGCCACTTCCACCAGTTGCTTCACCCGCTCGTCGGACTTGCGCAGCCCATCCAATTGCGGCGATTGTTTCAGCGCTTCTTCCAGCTCGATATTCAGCGTTGCCGGAACCATCTTGGCGATCTTGTCCACTTCGCCGTACGGCATATCCAGCGCGCGGCCCGCATCCTTCAGCACCGCCTTCGCCGCCATCGTCCCAAACGTGATGATCTGCGCCACGCTGTCGTTGCCGTACGTCTGCCGCACGTACTCGATCACTTCGCCGCGCCGCCGCATACAGAAGTCAATATCGATATCCGGCATCGACACGCGCTCCGGATTCAAAAAGCGCTCGAACAGCAAATCGTATTGCAGCGGATCGACGTCCGTGATTCGCAGCGCGTAGCTGACCAAGCTTCCCGCCGCCGATCCTCGTCCCGGCCCCACCGGCACGCCCTGCGCCCGCGCGTAACGGATGAAGTCCCAGACGATCAGGAAGTATCCGGCGAAGCGCATCTTCTGAATCATCTGGATTTCGGCCGTCAGCCGCTGCTGATATTCTGCGAGCGAATGCCGCAGATGCCCTTCGGCCGCCAGTTTCTCCAGTTGCGGCACGCGCGATGCAAATCCTTCCTTCGCTACGCGCTCGAAGTATGAATCCGCCGTGAATCCCTCCGGCACTTTGAATTCCGGGAACGGGTCGTTCACACGTTTGATCTTCACGTTGCAGCGCGACGCGATCTCCACCGTTCGCGAGATCGCCTCCGGTAGTTCGCGGAACACCTGCGCCATTTCCTCAGCCGTCTTGAAATAGAACTGGTCGGTCGCGAACTTCATCCGCTGCGTGTCGCTCAGCGTCTTGCCGGTCTGAATGCACATCAGCACTTCTTGCGCGTGCGCGTCCGATTGCGTCAGGTAATGGCAATCGTTCGTCGCCACCAGCGGAATGCCGCTCTCGCGTGAGAGCTTCACCAAATCCCGATTGATGCGCGGCTCGACCTCAAGCCCCTGGTCCTGCACCTCCAAGAAAAAGTTGCCTTTCCCGAAAATGTCCCGCAGACGGTAAGCGTTCGTGCGCGCCTGCTCGTATTTCTCCGCAAGCAGCGCGTCCGCCACTTCGCCACGCAAGCACGCCGATAGCGCGATCAGCCCGCTGCTATGTTTTGCCAACAGGTCGTGATCTACGCGCGGTTTGTAATAGAAGCCGTCGAGGAATCCCGTGGAAACCAGCTTGATGAGGTTGCGATAGCCTTCATCGTTTTCGCAGAGCAGTACCAGGTGGTTCGACCGCTCCGCGTCGCTTCCGCGGTTCTTGTGGTTGTCAGGCGCAACATACACTTCGCAGCCGATGATCGGCTTCACGCCGTGTGTTGTGGCTTCGTGGAAGAACTTTGCTGCGGCAAACAGGTTGCCGTGGTCCGTCACGGCTACCGCCGGCATTCCCCGGCGCGCCGCCTCTGCCGTCAGTTCGCCGATTTCGCAGGCGCCATCCAAAAGAGAGTAGTCCGTGTGCACATGGAGATGAACGAAATTTCCGCCCGCGGAAGTGGTCATGCGAAATCCCATTCTAAACCACCTTCGCGAAAATCGGGAACTCCCTCTCGCATTGGCGGGAAAAACAACCGATGGCTGCTCGATCGAGGCTCGCGATGCCCGGTTTTCCGCTGAATGCGCGGCGTTCTTCGTTCGCAACTTTTTGCGCCCGCGTGGGTTAGGGAACACTGTCAGAACGAAAACCGTGCAACCAGCCAGCCGGAACGGTACTCTAAATACGCTGAGGCGTTCTCGAATCAGCTGGACTTCGTAAAACGGGCCGCGCTCGCGGCCACTACTGAATCGTTCTCGGAGGTTACATGAGCTTGTTCAAGTTCGTTTCTGTGGCGGCTTTGTTCGTGTTGGGCGCGATGCTGGTCAGCGCGCCAAATGCGAGCGCGCAATACCATTTCGGCTACTCCCAGCCGCGCGATATCGACATCACCGGCTTCTACGGCGGCCGCTTCTTCGGAAATGTCGACTTGCCTAACGACCCCACCTACGACTACCTGAAAATCGACAACAATTACGACTATGGTGTTATGGCCGACGTAGGTCTGTTTGGGCCATTACAAGCGGAATTCATGCTCAGCCGGCAGCCTACATCCCTAGAAGCGCATGCTTTTAACGCGTCCACAGGAGCCGGATCATTCCAACCGGCCGGAAACGTGACACTGGACAATTACCAGTTTAGTCTTCTCTATCAGATGGGCGACTCGTCGGCAAAGCTTCACCCGTACTTCGGCGGAGGTGTCGGTTTCACGCATTGGGAGAATGCCGCAAACGACGACCTTCCTTTCACGAATACCGTGGGTTTCAATCTCGGAGGCGGGGTCAAATATTACTTCGTAAAACATTTCGGGATGAGGATCGATTTTCGGTGGATGCCGACGCGTACGACGTCAGAGCTTGGCTACGAGTACGACTATTTTGGGAACGAGTACGCCGTCAACATCAACAACTACGCGCAGCAAATCCAACTCAACGGCGGCCTAATTTTCCGCTTCTAGCGTGCCGGTTGCTTGTGCGCCTCGGGCGTTGCCGCGACACATCCGCGGCAACGCCTTTCAATTCGCCTCGCAGTTCCCAAGCCTTGTCATTCCGAGCGCAGCGAGGAATCTGCTGTTTGACTTTGCCGGAGCGGCTCGCCGTGTTTTAGCCTAAAAATCGTCCGATTTTTGCGTGAACGTAAATCCCGGCAAGTCCGGCGACGCGCCCGCGCGCGAAATTTTCACCCGCAGCGGCGGCTGATCCTCCGATCCCGTTTTGCGCAGGACGGCGTAGCTGGTCAGCGCTTCGTTATAAATCTTGGTGATCAAAAACGTCTCGCCGCTATCGTCCTTCTTCCAAACTTGTCCAACTTGAATCTTTTGAATGGCCACGTTACGAATGTAAAGTCATTCGCGCGCGCGGTCAACCGTCGTGCGCCGGTCTGATTCGCACTCGAAACTGTCACGCTCGTCCCAATGCGCTGCATCCGGCCGCCGAATTTCGCATCACTTTCTCTGGCAGCGGCCCTCCAGTTGTGGCATCTTAGGGGCAGCGGACGAATATTCAAGGTTCCAGCGGTTGCTTGCCGCTGGGTCGCAACGATATGGCAGCCGATAAGCGCATCGCGGTCGTTTTATTTCAATTGGGCGGTCCGGACACGCAGGAAGCCGTCGAGCCGTTCCTCTACAATCTTTTTTGCGATCCGGACATCATCAATTTCCCCGGCTCGTTTCTCGCGCGCAAGCCGCTCGCCAAGCTGATCTCCACCACGCGTTCGAAAAAGGTCCGCCAGCACTACGCCGAAATCGGTGGAGGCTCGCCCATTCGCCGCCTCACCGAGCAACAGGCGATTAGCCTCGAACGCGCCCTGCGCCCGCACATTCCCGCTCGCGCCGTCGTCGCCATGCGCTATTGGCATCCGAACACGCAGGAAGCCATCGCCGCGCTCGAAAGCGCTCCGTACGATGAACTCGTCCTGCTGCCGCTCTATCCGCATTATTCCTTCGCCACTACCGGCAGCAGCCTGAAGGAATGGCATCGCCTCTATAAGCCGAAAGTTCCGGTACAGCGCATCGATCATTTTTACGATCACCCGGATTACATCGCAGCGGTCGTCGAGCGCATCAACGGCGTGCTCGTGAACCTTCCCGATCCCGACGATGTTTGCCTGGTTTTCAGCGCGCACGGCCTGCCGCTAACGCTCGTCGAAAAAGGTGATCCGTATCCCAAGCACATCGCCACCACCGTCGAACTCGTCCGCGAACTCGGCGCCTGGCCGAATCCGCACGTCCTCTGCTTCCAGAGCAAAGTCGGCCCGCAAAAGTGGCTGGAGCCGTCGCTCACCGGCACTGTCGCCAAGCTCGCTGGCGAAGGCATGCGCCGCATGTTGGTGATCCCCATCGCCTTTCTCACCGACCACATCGAGACGCTGCACGAAATCAACATCGAAGCGCGCGAATACGCCCACTCGCTCGGCGTTGAGGATTTTTACATGACGCCCGGCCTCAACGACTCGCCTCTGCTGATCCGCGCCCTCGCCGACCTCGTCCTCCGCGCCGTCGGCCATCGCGCCGGCGTCGCCACCCTCGCTTTGTAGCACGCACCGCTCGAATGTCTGTCATTCCGAACCCGCTCGCCTTGAGAGCGGTGTGAGGAATCTGCTGTTGGATTTTCGTCCGCTTGCCATCCTGACGCCGGCGTTTTGCAGTAAAGCTGTCCGAAGGATCTCTCTTTGCCTGATTCCATCGCTGCCTTGCACTCTACGACGCACGTCCGCTGCATCCCCCATACCTCTCGCGTCAGCGTGCTATAACTGACCCTGTAGGTTGCGGGCGCACGCCGCCCGCCCTGCGAGGGATCTCTTGGAATTTTCGTTCACCGACGAGCAGCAGCAGCTTCGCCGCACCGTCCGCGAATTTGCCGAGGCGGAAATCGCCCCGCACGTAATGGAATGGGACGAAGCCTCTCAGTTCCCCTCGGCGCTCATCCCCAAGCTCGCCGATATGGGCTTTCTCGGAGTCGTCTTTCCGGAAAATTATGGCGGCGCCGGCATGGGCTACGTCGAATACGCGCTGATTATCGAGGAGCTTTCGCGCGTCGATGGCTCGGTCGGCATCATCGTGGCCGCGCATAATTCGCTTTGCGGCAATCACATCTACAAATTCGGCACGGAAGCGCAAAAGCAAAAATATCTCGTTCCGCTCGCGCAGGGCAAAAAGCTCGGCTGCTGGTCCCTCACGGAACCCGAGGCCGGCTCCGACGCGGGCGGCACGCGCACCGTCGCCGCCAAACAAAACGGCAACTGGGTGCTCAACGGCTCGAAAACCTTCACCACCAACGGCCACTACGCCGGCGTTTGCATCGCCATGGCCGTCACCAATCCCGAAAAGCAGCACCACGGCATCTCCGCGTTCATAGTCGAGAAGGGAACTCCCGGCTTCCGTCCCGGCAAAAAAGAAAACAAGCTCGGCCTGCGCGCCAGCGACACCAGCGAAGTCGTCTTCGCCGATTGCCGCGTGCCCGCCGAAAATCTCCTCGGACGCGAAGGCGAAGGCTTCGTCAACTGCCTGCAAATCCTCGATGGCGGACGCATCTCCATCGCCGCGCTCGGCCTCGGCATGGCTCAGGGCGCGTACGAATCCGCGTTGCGCTACGCCAAGGAACGCAAGCAGTTCGGCAAGCCCATCGCCGAATTCCAGGCCATCCAGTTCAAGCTCGCCGACATGGCCACGCAGATCGAAGCCGCGCGCCTGCTCACGTATCGCGCCGCCTGGCTCGCCGATCGCGCCGCATCGTCGCCGGATCGTGCCGCGCGCATCACGCGCGAAGCCTCGATGGCCAAGCTCTACGCGGGAGAAGTCGCCGTCCGCGTCGCCAACGAAGCCGTGCAGATTCACGGCGGCTACGGCTTCATCAAGGACTATCCCGCCGAAAAGTTTTATCGCGACGTGAAGCTCTGCACCATCGGCGAAGGCACCAGCGAAATTCAGCGCCTCGTCATCGCCCGCCAACTCCTCGGACAGTGACCATCCGATCAGGATAGTCATCCTGAAGGATCCCTCTTGTGGTTTTACTCCGCCCGTTTCGTTCGCCCGAGGAAACCACGGTTTCCCAGCGCATACCAGCCGTCGAAAAACACGTTATAATTCCGTCGAACATGCCCGGATTCTTCACCAACCTGCTGCAAACGATCCGCACCCGCCGCGGCGGCGACATGCAGTTTCTTTGCCGCCGGCTGCTTTCCGAGCGCGGCGAGGCTTCGCAGACCGTCGTCGCGCAGGAAATCATCAATAGCTACCGCGAGATGACCTCCGCGCAGCGCCCCGGCTTTTTCGAGATGCTTTGCAACGACTTTGGGCCCGATGCCGCCGCCATACACCGCGCCGCCGCGGAGTACGAGAAATCGCCCGGCAACAAAACTCTCGCCGCGCTCTCGGCCGCCGTCGAAGCGCCGCGCCAGGAACTGATCCGCCGCCTCAACACCGCTCCCGGCGGCACCGAAACTCTCGTCGCCCTCCGTGGCGATCTGCTCGACGCCGCGCGCAACGGCCACTCCGGCACTTTCGAGCCGCTCGACGCAGACCTGCGTCATCTTTTCCGCTCCTGGTTCAATCGCGGCTTTCTGCGCCTCGATCGCATCAGTTGGCAAACGTCCGCGCTGATCCTCGAAAAACTGATCCGCTACGAATCCGTCCACGAAATCAACGGCTGGGCCGACCTGCGCCGCCGCCTCCAATCCGATCGCCGCTGCTTCGCCTTTTTCCACCCCGCGCTCGCGAACGAGCCCATCATTTTCGTGGAAGTGGCGCTTTCAGACGGCATTCTTGGCGAACTCGAACCGCTGCTCGATCCCAATGCGCCCGTCGGCGACCCCGAGCGTGCGGACACCGCCATCTTCTACTCGATCAACAATTGCCTGAAAGGCCTGCGCAACGTTCCCTTTGGCAACTTTTTGATCAAGCAGGTCGTCACCGAACTCGCGGCCGAATTTCCCAACCTGAAAATCTACAGCACGCTTTCGCCCCTGCCGCGCTTCGCCCAGGCTCTTCGCGACAACGACAATCCGCAGGGCTTCACCCGCGAGCGGCTCATTCGGCTGCTGGAAGATTTCGCTCCCACGCTGGAATCAGCTGGTGCGAAGAAAGACCCGGTCGATGCCTTTCTTCGCCTGCTCGACCGTTCCCGCGAACGCCTGCCGTCCCTCGCCGGACGCCGCGCGCTAGCCGCGCCGCTCCAGCGCCTCGCGCTCGCCTATCTCACGCACGCGCGCCTGCCCGCCGCGGCGGGGAAGGAAGGCAAGCTCTACGATCCCGTCGCCTTCTTCCATCTTTCCAATGGCGCGCGCCTGGAACGCATCAACCCCTACGGCAACCTGCGTCCCTACGGCATCGAGGAATCCTTCGGCGTCACCGTCAATTACCGCTACATTCCCGACGACCTCGAGGAAAATCACGAGCGCTTCGTCCGCGGCCAAATCGAAGTCTCCCGCTCCCTCCATCACGAACTAGACGCCGTCTCCGCCGCCTGGCAATAGCATTCCCCTCATTGTCGCTATTCCCTTGTCGCATTCGGTTATCGTCTTCGAAAAAACGCGCCGAGCCATCGCGCGAATAAGCCGGGAGAGTCACCGATTTGCTCGAACTTTGGCGTGCTAGCTTCCGCTGGATCAGCCGCGCGTAGGCTCCTCGGCGGTGCTAGCGGATGGTCGCAGTCTTGCGGCGAAAGCTGTGCGAGGATCGCGGGATCAGTTCCTGCGTATCTTTGGCAGCCAAGTTCTTGCGTGTTCAAAATCTGAACAGCCTTATTGACCTCCTCGCTGGTCCGTGGCTGCCTTTTCCAATAGCAATGCCAATAATTTTCATCCGTGGTGCCGACGAGCTCCGGAGCGATCGATTGCGGAACTCCGCACGCAAGGCAGCACCCAATCTGAACGTAGAAATCTTCGCCTGCGGCGTCTGAAGCTGGCATCTGCGTTTTGTCGTTGGCCATATGCCACCCCGGCCAGAAGTATATGTTACTTTCGAGGGCCGGCATGCCGGCCGACGTTTGGGTTAGCGGAGATAACCATCGCAACGCAGCGAGGAGCGAAAATGAATCTGCAACGGATCGCCGAAAAGCTCGGCTGCACGATTGAAGGCGACGCCACGCTCGAAATTAGCGGCGTGGCGGGCCTCGACGACGCCCGTCCCGGCGATCTGACGTTCCTCTCCAATCGCAAGTATCTCCGTTCGCTTGCCACTACGCGCGCCTCGGCCATCCTGATCGCGCCCGGAGAAACTTGCCCCAAAAATCTCGCCGCGTTGCGCTCCCAAAACCCTTATCTCGATTTCGCCCGTGCCATCGAGCTTTTCCATCCCGCGCCGCATTACGCTCCCGGCGTGCATCCGACGGCCATCATCGCGCCATCAGCAAAGATCGGAGTCGGCGCGCACATCGGTCCCTATTGCTACGTGGCCGATGATGTCCAGATCGGCGATCGCGCCGTGCTGCACAGCTTCGTCACCATCTATTCCGGCGCGCGTATCGGAAATCACTTCTTCGCGCACTCGCATGCGTGCGTCCGCGAGAATTGCCGCATCGGCGACCGCGTAATTTTGCAGAATGGAGCGGTGATTGGCAGTGACGGTTTCGGCTTCGCGCCCGATGCCAATGGCCATTGGTACAAGATGCGCCAAGCCGGCGTCGCCGTCCTCGAAGACGACGTCGAGATCCAGGCTCACAGCGCCATCGACCGCGCCACCGTCGGCGAGACGCGCATCGGCCGCGGCGCGAAAATCGACGACCTCGTTCTCGTCGGCCACGCCTGCAAAGTCGGAGAAGACACGCTGCTGTGCGGACAGGTAGGCCTTGCGGGTTCCACCGAAATCGGCAAGCATTGCATTCTCGCCGGACAAGTCGGCGCCGCCGGCCACCTAACCATCGGCGATGGCACCACGGTCTCCTCGCAAAGCGGCGTCCCAGGAGATGTGCCTGCCGGCGCAGTCTATTCCGGCTACCCGGCCATGGACAATCTCTCGTGGCGCAAGTCCGTCGCCGTCTTCAACCGCCTGCCCGAATTGCAAAAGGAGCTGCGCGACCTCCGCGCCGCCGTAGCCCGATTCCTCCAATCAAGCGACTGACGCCCCCGCCAGCCGTAGGGGCGCAACATGCTGTGCCCGCCTCCTGGGAACGCCAATCTCCCGATCCCTCTCACTGGATTCCCGAAACGGGAATCTTGGTACTACCAAAATTGAACCTGTACGTCACCCCATCCCCATGCTACCGTGGGTCGTTTTTGATGCTTGTTGTGAAGCCGCCGGGAGCCGGCAGAAAGAGAGGGGCAGGGCAACGCGATGATTTTGGCGAGAAACGTCACGTTACCGGCATCAAGCACCCCGCGCGGAGCCGCAAATCTCTTCGCCTTTCATTCGCTTTCACCTCGCTCGCAAGGGCGGAACAGCCAATCAACCTTGCACGCGCGTAAGCCCATGAAAATAAAGCCGCATAAAAATCAAAGGGCGGAACGTCCCGGTGCATCTTCTCATCCGGAATTTTGCTTTCTAATCTCTACCTCGAACCTCGAACCTCTAGAACCGCTGCATCTCGTTATGCGCGGTTTTTGCTTCTAATCTCTAACTTCGGACGCCTAACATCTACAACCTGCCAGGAACCCCCGAAACGCTCTGCGTTTCGGGGTGGTTACCCGAGACACCGAACGAGTAGAATCGCGCGTAACTCATTGAAAATAAACGCACGGGCACACCTCTACCCGAGACACTTCACATCATGTATTTTTCAGGATCGCCGTGCGCGGACGCGCAGCACTTTGCGCTGGTTGGCTTCGAGAACCTCGAAGCGGAGCCCATCGAAATCAATAATCTCGCCGACTCGCGGCACGTGCCCGGCAACGCCATTCAGCAGGCCGGCGACGGTGGTGGCCGTAGCGTTCTGCGCGGCGGCATCAACCTGCACACCGAACAGCTCGGAGAGCCGATCGACGGGCACGCTCCCGCGCAGTACCATCGCACCACTCGCTTCGCGAATCACGTCCGGCGGGGGATGGCGGTCTTCCTCGCCAATTTCGCCAACGATCTCCTCAACTAAATCCTCGACGGTGACGACGCCGGCGACAAGCCCATATTCGTCGATCACCACAGCCATCTGCTGGTTTTCCCGCTGGAGTTCTTTTAGCAGTTCGGAGCCGAGCTTCGTTTCGGGCACGAATAGCGCGGGGCGCATGATTTCGCGCACGGTGCGCCGCCCGGCCTCGCCCTCCGATATTTCCAGCATGTCGCGTGCGATGGCGATGCCGGCGATATCGTCGAGCGATTTGTCGTACACGGGCAGGCGCGAATACTTGGTTTCGATGATGCGCTCGCGCAATTCCTCGAGCGTGGCGTCGGCGGGGATGGCGATCACGTCCGGCCGTGGCGTCATCACTTCGCGTACGCGCTTATCGCCGAATTCCACGACTTGCTCGATCAGCCGCGCGTCGTCCTGCTCGATCAATCCCTCTTCGGTGGCCGCATCCACGAGCGCTTCGATGCTCTGCTCGCCCGCGGGAGTGGCGGGCTCTTCGTCGGAGAGGCGCAAAACGGAAGACATCAGGTCCAGCGGCGCGTGGATCGGCCAGGTGATCCACACCATCAGACGGATCAGCGGCACCAACGGCTTGATCCAACTGCCGCGCGTGCTCGCGATCAGCAGCGTCGGAAGCAACTGCATTGCGATCACCACTTCCGCGCCCAGAAAGACAATGCCTTCGACTGTTTCTTCCCACACGCGCGGAACGAAGAGCACCACGCCGCCGGCCGTCAACACCGCAACCAACACCAGCCACAAGCGCGCAAGCAGGTTGAAAGCGATGGCCGCGCGCCGGCGGTCCATCTTGAAGCGCGGCTCGATTTCCGACTCGAAATTCTCGAGGTGGCGATGAATCCGCCCCGCGTTCACGCGCCCAAGCTCGCGATAAACGCGGTCGAGGTACGACATGATCGCAAGCGCGACGCTGAGGATCAGGATGCCAAGCGTGTAGAGAAGAAGTCGCATCGCTCATTCCACCCGGCGTTTGCTTGGTTTGGCGGCTGCTCTGGTGATTGGCTCGGCGATGGGCGCGGCGATTGGATTCGCGAGGCCGAGTTCGCGCCGCAGCCGGCGTTCGCGGCGGTCCATTTGCCCCGTATCGGTTTCGTGATCGTAGCCCATCAGGTGCAACATGCCGTGAAGAATCAAGATGCGCATCTCCTGCGAGAACGTGCGGCCAAAGCGGCGGGCGTTGCGCCGGGCGACAGCCGGCGCGATGGCGATGTCGCCAAGATAGCCGCGCAACGCAGGGGTGGAAGCAGCCGCGCTGGAAATTCGGCGCGGCGCTTTGCGCGCGATGCGCGGAGGATGTTCAACTTCGGCAGGGAAGGAAAGCACATCGGTGGGGCCGGTTTTGTGCCGATAGGCGCGATTCCACCTGGCGATTTCGGCGTTGGTGACCAGGCAAATCGTGAGCGAGCCTGCCGGCAGGCGCAATTTTCGTCGCGCGCGGCCCAGAAATTCTTCGAGTTGGCGCACCGGGACGCGCAAGGAGCGCTGGCGGTTCACGATAACGTTCCGCTCTCGGGACTCGCGATTTCTGCTGCGGCTGTTGGTGCGCATGCCACGCGCCGCGCGGCTCACTTGCGATGCGATTTTTTCGCCGCGGCTGTCTTGGAAGGCGGCGATGCTTTAGCGCCTTTTCGAGCGGCCACGGATTGCTTCAACTGGCTGGGCGCGGCGGCAGCGCCAACCGCTTTCGCCGCTTTTCCAGCCGTTGGAGCCGGCGCCGCAACTTTCTGCGCACCCTTAGCCGGCTTTGCGCCGGTTTCCGCGGGAGCGGCGGCTTCCTTGCCTTTGCGCTTTTTTTCCGGCTTCTTCGGAGGCTCTTCTTTTATACCGGCGAGATCGCGCAGCAGCTTGGTGCGTTCCTCGGGAGTTTTCCCCTTGCCGCGAAGTTGCTTTTCGAAAAAGTGCTCGATGATTTCGTCGAACTTCGTGCCGCGCGGCACGCCGAGCGCGTCGAGTTCGGCCACAGGCAAAGCTAGACGCAAAGGACGCCATTTTTGCAAATAGTTGCGAATCTTGGAAACGGCGCGCGCGTCGGGAACTTCCGTCTCGATGAAGGCCATCATTTCCGGAGGCAGCGAAGCGAGATAGAAATAAGCGTCGCGAGGAGTTTCGGTCTTGCGGCTTTTCAGGACTTTGACGATTTCGTGCGCCTTGTCCGGCAGTTCGTTGATCGCGTTGATTTCGGACTGGCTGTAGTCCAGATTGCGCAAGATAGAAGTGGCCTCGCGCGGCTTCAGCCGGCGCAGGATGTAGAGCGTGGTGGCGTCGCGCAGGCGCGGACGGATTCCCACTTCCAGGAAATTCACGCGCACGCGAGAGAGCTTGTTCAGCGCGTCGTAATCCGGCTTGCGGCGCTGCAACTGTTCGTGGATTACAGTGAGCAGGTCGCGCGATTCCCATTGTTTCAGCGCGGGCGCGGCGTTTTCCTCGCGCGAAATGGCGCGGAGTTCCTGTCCCACGCTGGAGGGATCGACGTGGTCCTGCATGCGGCGCTCCATGGCCAGATCGAACCATTCCTGCGTGCGCGATTCCATGTTGAAGCTCATGCGCGCGCAGTAACGAAGGATGCGCAGCAGGCGGATGGGCTGGTTGGTGAAGGCGTGAATCGAAAGCGCCCGCACCTCCTGGCGCTCCAGATCGGCGAGGCCGTTGGTGGGATCGAGCAGCAGGCCGCGCGACTGCGCGTTGAGCGAAATGGCGATGGCGTTGATGGAAAAATCGCGGCGGCGCAGATCTTCCATGATGCCGGCGAAGCGGAATTCGGGCTTGGCGCCGGGCCGCTCGTACACATCGTCGCGCGCGGAGGCGATGGAGCCGTCGGCGTCGCCGGCGAAAATGACTTCGTAGTGGCGCAGTTTTTCGTTTTCCGAAAGGACGCGGGCGCCGCCCTTTTCGAGTTCGCGCACCATGCGGACGGGATTTCCCTCGACGGTGAAATCGAGATCGCGAATGGGCTGCCCGGAAATCAGGTCGCGCACCGCGCCCCCCGTGAGATAGACGTTCATCTCCTGGGAGCGGGCCAATTCCTGGACGCGCTCCAGCACCGCCCGCTGTTCGGGGGAGAGCCGGCTTTCCAGCAAGTACATGTAATCGGGCATGAGGTCCTACGCCTCCTGTCCTGCGATCCGCGGCGCTCTACGCGCGCGGGTGATGGGCTTTATAAACTTGCTTCAAACGCTCCTCGACGACGTGCGTGTAAATCTGCGTGGTGGAAATATCCGCGTGGCCGAGCATCATCTGCACGGCGCGCAGATCCGCCCCGCCGTCGAGTAAATGCGTGGCGAAACTGTGCCGCAGCATGTGCGGCTTCACATGCTTGCGAATGCCGGCCCTGCGGCCATAGAACGCCAACACCTTCCAGTAAGAAATGCGGTCGATTTTCGTGCCGCGCTGGTTCAGGAACAAATACGGCGACGATCCGCCCCGCAACAGTTCCGGACGTCCGCCTTTGTAATAGTCTTGGACGGCATCCAGCGCGCGCCTCCCAACGGGAATGATGCGCTCCTTATCGCCTTTGCCGATGCAGCGCACGCTGCCTTCGCCCATGTGCAGGTCGGCGACGCGCAAGCGGCACAGCTCGGAAACGCGCAAGCCGCACGAATACATCAGCTCGATCATGGCTTTATCGCGCTTGCCGAGCACGGTGGAAGTGTCGGGCTGCTTCAATAGGCGTTCTACTTCGTCCAAGCTCAAGAACTGCGGAAGGGAGCGTCGAAATCTGGGCGATTCGATGGTGGCCGATGGATCCTCTTCGATGTAGCCTTCCATCAGCGCGAAGCGGAAAAAATTGCGCAAGGTGACGAGGTGGCGCGCGATGGATCGGCTGTCCAATTGCCGCTCGTACAGGGATGCGAGGAAATCAATGATGTCGCTGCGGGTGACCTGCTTGGTCGAAAGTCCGCGCTCCTTCGCAAACGCGGCGAATTTGCGGATGTCGCGCCCGTAGGCCTCGATGGTGTTGGGCGAAAGGCCCTTCTCCACGCGCAGGCAGTTCAGAAATGTTCGAATATCGGATTCCAACGCCGTTTCCCTCGACTCATGCCGCGCGCGGAGCAATCCGCGCGCGGCATGCAGCTACGCCCCGGTTTCGACGGCCGGAGCGGTTTCCGTCCTTCGCAGCAGCAGAAAAAATTCGCCGAGCTCTTCGCACCGCAGCAGCCATGCGAGCGCAAAGTAAGCGGCTGCCGCCGCGGCGATAATGCCCACTAGAAAACCGATCTGCACGAGCAGCGTGCGAGCGCCCTCGAAAGCGGCAAAGCGCAACGCCGCGTAGGCCGCGAAGCCCATGCCGGCGGAGCACGCCGCGATTTTGCAAAGCGATTGGAGCAATCCGCGTCCGCCAAGCCGTCCGTAACGCTTGCGAAACAGAAAAAACAGCGCGCCGAAGTTGAAATACGCCGCGATGGAACTGGCTAGCGCCGGGCTGCCGTTCGAAAGCGTGCGAAAGAAAAAGAGCATGAAAATCGTATTGAGTGCGATGTTCAAGCCTAGCGCGTAGGCGCCGGTGCGCGCCGGGGTGGCCGTGTCCTGCGTCGAGTAATACATCGGCGCGATCAGTTTTACGCCCGCAAACGCGGGCAGGCCGAGCGAATAGTAGAACAGCGCACGCGTGGTGAGAGCCGTGGACGCGGAGGTAAAACGTCCGTGCTGAAACAGCACCTGAATGATCGGCTGACGCAGCAAGATCAACCCTACGGCGGCGGGAACGGTGATGAACGAGACGACGCGCAGGGAAAAGCCGAACGTGCGCTTCATCTCGCTCCACTGGCCGGCGGCCCATTGATGCGACATCGCCGGCAGAAGGGCAGTGGACATGGCGATGGCGTAGCTTCCCAGCACCAACTGCATCACGCGATCGGCCACATAGAGCGACGTGATGCTGCCTTCGGGCATGCGCGACGACGCGGCGAAGATCGTGTCTATCACCATGTTGATCTGATAGACGCCCATGCCGAAGAATGCCGGCGCGGCGAGCCGTCCGACTTTGCGTACACCTGCGTCCGACACGGAAAAGCGCGGCCAAAACTTCATCCCCCGGCGCGCCAGCGCAGGGATTTGCAGAGCGAACTGCACCACTCCGCCGAGCAAAATGCCCACAGCCAGAGCCACGGCCGGCGAGCGGTACTCCGCGGGCGCCCAGCGCAAAATCGGACGGTAGATTACGGCGAAGGAACATGCGATCAGCGAGAGGTTGAAAAAAATCGGCGTGGCGGCAGGCAGGCCGAAGACGTGAAAGCTGTTGAGGATCGACGCGGCCACAGCCGCGAGTCCGATGAACAGAACGGCAGGGAAGATGATGCGATTCAAATAGACCGCTAATTCCCAATGGGCTTGATGCGCGCCGAAAACCGTGAGCAGATCGATGACTTGCCTGGAAAACACCACGCCGAGCAGCGCGACGATCGCCAGTGCGAAAGCGACATCCCAGAAAACTTTCCGCGCAAAGGCCCAGGCTTGGGGACGAGATTCGTTGTGCAGATAACCGGCGAAAACGGGAATGAAAGACGCGCCCAGCGAGCCTTCTCCTGCCATTCGCCGAATCAATCCGGGAATTCGGAAGGCTAGAATGAATGAGTCGGCAGCAGGGGATGTGCCGAGGAGGAGAGCAATTCGCTGATCGCGTAAGTATCCGCAAATGCGGCTGATAACCGTGACAAGGGCTACCACGGAGGCCGATTTTAAGAGCTGTCCCTTGGTGGTCAATCGGCTCCCGCCAGATGCTAACCCTTTACGCAGCAACAAGTTGACACCAGCAGCCGGGTGTACGATAACATAACCTGCGCAGGGTTAGCAACTGGCACCGTTTTGTGGGCCAATTTGAATGATGACTTTGACGGTTTGTGTCACGGTAACAAAATTCGAAGCAGCGCACCGCGTCCTCTTAGAAGAGCTGACCTTCGAATTAGGACAATCGATGTGAAAGCGCGAGCGACAGCGTCCACACACAAAAAAGTCGCTGTATTTCTGCTCGACGGCAGTTCCGAACCGGGGTATCTGAGTCCCGCGGCGCTAGACACCGGTGAGAGCGTGGATCTGCTATCGCCTGGCGGAGAACATCGTTCGATCCCACTGAAGGACTTGAAGGCAGTGTGTTTCGTCCGGGAGTTTACCGGAGCTTTCGAGCCGGAGCGGAAGACGTTCCTGAGCCGGCCGAAGCTCGACGGGCTCTGGGTGCACCTACGGTTTATCGACGATGACGAACTGGAAGGCGTGGTGCCGAACGATCTGCTCGCCATGCTTGGATCGGGCGTGCAGCTCACGCCTCCCGATCTGCACGGCAACGTGGTTCGGATGTTCATTCCCCGATCCGCACTGGCGGAGCTGAAGGTACTCGGAGTGGTAGGGGCGGCACGGCGTCCACAGCCGAAGACGAGCGAGCGGGGCGCGGCAACTCCCGAGCAGCCTGGGCTTTTCCGAGAGTGATTAGACTCTGAGGTTTTCGGCGGCTTCGCATCCGCCAAAAAATTGACCGAATCAAATCGCCCGTTCGCAGGCTTGCACCAGCCAGCGTGCTTCACCTGGGGTGAGAGACAATTTGGTCCTTCACACAATCGATTTCCGCGCTATATTGGACTGTAGGAAAAGACAATGTTGCAGGTGCACCTACAGCCCGAGAGCCACATACCTCTTTACGTTCAATTGCGGGACCAGGTGCGGGCACTGGTTTTCTCCGGTGAATTACGGAGAGGGGATCGCATTCCCGCGAGCCGCGAACTGGCCAGCCAATTGGGTGTGCACCGGACGACTGTGGCAAACGCGTACGCCGAACTGGAGGCGGAGGGCTTGATCGAAGGGCACGTTGGGCGCGGGACGTTCATCTGCGTTCCGCCGGTGAAGCAATTTTCGCCGCCGCCGCGGACGAACGGGCATGGCGGGGCGATGAGATGGGAGTCGCTATTCGCGGACGAGCGCGGCATGGAAGGGCTAAGCCGCGTGATGCCGGAAATTCCTCCCGGCGCGATCGCGTTTACGGCGGCGCGGCCGTCTGATGAATTATTTCCCCTGGAAGAATTTCGCCGCTGCGTGCACGCCGTACTTCGCAGTTCCGGACGCAAGATATTGCAGCTTGGCTCGACAGACGGCTATGGGCCGCTGAAAGAGGCGGTGACGGATTTACTGCGCGCCGAGGGCTTGAACATCCGGCCCGGGCAACTACTGATCACCGACGGCTGCCAGCAGGCGATCGACCTGATCTGCAAAGCGTTTCTGCGTCCCGGCGACGCAGTGGCGCTGGAAAACCCCGCTTATCCCGGCGCGATTGCGATTTTTGCGGGAGCGCGCGTGCGGACGCTTCCCGTGAGCGTGGAAACCGATTCGGAACGCACGGGGCATCCGGGGCTAGACATCGAGGCGCTCGAAGCGGTGCTGTTGCAGAACCGCGTCAAGCTGATTTTCGTCACGCCGGATTTCCATAATCCGACGGGCACGGCGTTGCCGCTGCCAGAGCGCCGGCGATTACTCGATCTGGCCGCGCGGTATCAAGTGCCGGTGGTCGAGGACGCGATTTACGCGCGGCTGCGTCTGCACGGCAAGCCGATCCCGTCGCTTAAAGCGCTCGATGTGGCCGGCAACGTGATTCAAATCGACAGTTTTTCGAAGATCGCTTTCCCGGGACTGCGCATCGGGTGGTGCATCGGCGCGGAGAGCGCGATCGAGCGTTTGCGCCTGGTGAAGCAATCGACCGATTTGCATAGCGACCAGCTTTCGCAGGCGGCCATGGCGGAGTTCGTGCGGCGCGGCTATCTGGCGCGGCACATCGCGAAAATGAAAAATGTTTACCGGGCGCGTTTGGAAGCGATGGAAAGCGCGCTCGAACGCCACATGCCGGATGGCGTCAACTGGACTCGCGCCGAGGGAGGCATGACGCTGTGGGTCACGCTGCCGGCGGGATTCGATGCCGGCGAGTTGCTGATTCACGCGCGCGAACGCGGCATCATTTTTCTGCCGGGACGCTATTTTTACGCGCAGCATCCGCAGCCGAACACGCTGCGGCTGGCGTTTGCCAGCGTGGACGAAAAGCGTATCGCGCGAGGCATGGAAACTTTCGGCGAACTACTGCGGCAAGAACTGCGGAAGCGGCAGCGCGGCGCGCGCGAGGAGTCGTACGCGCGGGTGGCGCTGATCTAGGACGCGATGCTGCTCGAGCCAAAGCCGGATAATTTTTGTTTCGTCTGCGGCGGCGGAAACGCGCGGGGAATGCATCTTACGTTCGAGCAGGACGAAGAAGCGAAGCGGATTCGCGGCTCGTTCCGTCTGCAGAGCGAGTATCAAGGCGGAGCGGGGTTCGTCCACGGAGGAATTATTGCCACGCTGCTCGACGAAGTGATGGCCAAGGTGAGCCGGTTCGAGCAAGACCACGCCGTGACCGCCAAGTTGAACGTCGAGTATTTGCGGCCGGTGCCGACGAATGCGGATTTGACGGTGGAAGGCTGGGAGACGGAGCGTAAGGGGCGCGATCGCTTCCGGCAAGGAGAAATCCGGAATGCCGCGGGCGTGGTGCTGGCGAGAGGGACGGCGCATTTCGTCGAGATCGGGCGGGAGCGGTTTCAGGAGAGCGTTCGCGAATCGGCGCGGGGAATTGCGGGCGCAGGAAAAGCTTAGTGAATCGAATCCCAAGAGGAGCAGGTCATGGACTTGATGAATGACAATCTGTGGCGCGTGAAAGTGGGACTGGCGGAAATGCTGAAGGGCGGCGTGATTATGGACGTCACCACCGCCGAACAGGCCAAAATCGCCGAAGATGCCGGCGCGTGCGCGGTGATGGCGCTGGAGCGCGTCCCTTCGGATATTCGGAAGGAGGGTGGCGTGGCGCGCATGGCCGCGCCTCGCGTGATCCGCGAAATCATGGAAGTGGTTTCGATTCCGGTGATGGCCAAAGTGCGCATCGGCCATTTCGCCGAAGCGCAGGTACTGGAAGCGCTGGAAGTGGACTACATCGACGAGAGCGAAGTGCTGACACCGGCGGACGAAGAGCATCACGTGTGGAAGCACGGCTTCAAGGTGCCATTCGTTTGCGGCGCGCGCAATTTGGGCGAGGCCCTGCGGCGCATCGCCGAAGGCGCGGCGATGATTCGCACCAAGGGCGAAGCCGGCTCGGGAAATATCGTGGAGGCGGTACGGCACATGCGCGCGATCATCAGCCAAATGAAAAAGCTGACCACGCTGGGCCAAGAAGAGTTGGTACACGAAGCGAAGGAATTGGGCGCGCCGCTCGATCTGGTCGCGTGGGTGGCGAAGCACGGCAAGCTGCCGGTACCGAATTTCTCGGCGGGCGGCGTAGCGACTCCGGCGGACGCGGCGCTGGTGATGCAGCTCGGCGCGGAGGCGGTGTTCGTCGGCTCGGGGATTTTCAAGTCGAGCGATCCGGCGCAGCGCGCGCGGGCGGTTGTGAAAGCCACGACGCATTACAAGGACGCGAAGATTGTATTGGAAGCGTCCGAAGAGTTGGGTGAGGCGATGAAGGGAATCGACGTGCGGCAGCTCGAAGAGAAGGATTTGCTGCAGACGCGGGGATGGTGACAGCGCATCCGGGATTGGCGGCCGCGGGGCACAGCGTGCTGTGCCCCTACGTTCGGCAGGTTGGATGATGGGTGACGAATGAACGGCGACGTAAAATTTGGGATTCTGGCGATTCAGGGCGATTACGAAGCGCACGCGAAGATGCTTGACCGCCTGGGCGTGAAGTGGACGTACGTGCGGCGGCCGGAAGACATCGACGGCATCACGGGAATCATCCTGCCTGGCGGCGAGAGCACCACGCACATCAAAGTGATGCGGGAAGAAGGGGTGTGGGACGCGCTCGAAAAATTCGCGGCGCAGGGCGGCGCGTTTTTCGGCACGTGCGCGGGCGCGATCTTGCTGGCACGTGAAGTTCACAACCCGCCGCAGGAGTCACTTGGGCTGCTGGATATCTCGATATTGCGCAACGGCTACGGACGACAGCTCGCAAGCGACGTCCACGAGGGGAAGACGACGATCAGCGAGCAGCCCATCGAAATGATTTTTATCCGCGCGCCGATCATCCAAAAAGTCGGCCACGGCGTGGAGGTGCTGGCGCGAGATGCGGCGCATCCTGTATTAGTTCAGCAGGGGCGCATTCTTGCGGCCACGTTTCATCCCGAGCTGACGACCGACCCGACCGTACATCGGCATTTTGTCGATACGATCGGGCAGCGCCGCGAAGGCGCCGCAGCAGAAAGTCATTCCCATCGAGCAGCCAGCCCGGCCAGATAGCCAAATCAATTTGCTCAACTTCAACGATTAAGGCACCAGGACAATTTTACCGAACGTGTGCCCCTGTTCGAGCAATTTGTAGGCGTCGCGTACCTGGTCCAGCGGGAACGTGGCGGCGATTGGCACGTCCAAGTCGCCTGACGCGACTAGCCCGGCGATCTCCGCAAGCACGGCGGCGGTCTTGGCAGCCTGGCTACCCTCGGATTTCACGCCGTATTCTTTCGCCGCGGGAAAATCGATGATGGTGTTGATGCGGTCGCGCGGTACGCCCAGCTCCGTTGCGAGTTTGACGTACCCGCCTCCGTGCGTGTCGATGAACGCGCTGATTTGATATTTGCGCAGCGCGCCGGCCAATCCGTTGCCGTACACCACCGGCTCGACTCCGTGGGTCACGAGCCAATCGTGCTTGGACAGGCTGGCGATGCCGATAACTTTCGCGCCCGTTCGCTTGGCAAGCTGGACGGCGAGCGATCCCACTCCGCCCGCCGCGCCTGATACGGCAACCGTATCGCCCGCCTTGAGCGCCACCGCGTGCACGCAGGCGTAGGCCGTGGTTCCAGCAATCGGCAAGGAGCCTGCGACTTCCCAGGACACGTTCGCGGGCTTGCGAGTGAGGTTTTGTGCTTCAGCGACGACGTATTCGGCTTGGCTGGCGCGTTTGTCACTGAACCCGATTACCGGGTCGCCGGCTGCGAACTGCGATACGCCAGGGCCGAGTTTCGCGACTGTTCCAGCGAAATCGCTGCCCTCGCCGGAGGGAAACGTGGCGGGCCAAGCGGAGTGGAAAAAGCCTTCGCGGATTTTTGCTTCGCCCGGATTGATTCCCGCAGCTTTTGCGCGAATGAGCGCTTCACCGGCAGCCGGCTCGGGCGTCGGGACATCCGCGACGTAAAGCACGTCGATTCCGCCGTATTTATCGAAACGGATTGCTTTCATGGTTGCCTCCGCTAGAGCGCTTCGCTGCGCGCTTTAGTGGATGCCGGCGGGGCATGATGCGTCGCATTTGCAGCCGGCTCGCAGGAATCAAGGCGGGCGAGAGATGCGACGCCGGCTGCCGCTTTTCAACTAATCGTAATATTCGGCGCCGAGGTGTGTGATCAGCTCCTCGCCCATCATCCAGCGGAGCGTGTTCTTCAGCTTCATCGACTGGATGAACAGGTCGTGCTCGGGATAGAGCTGCGGCGCGCACATGGGCGACTTGAAGTAAAAGCTTAGCCACTCCTGAATGCCGCGCATGCCAGCGCGTTTTGCCAAATCGAGGAACAGCACCAAGTCGAGCGCGATGGGCGCGGCCAGGATCGAATCGCGGCAGAGGAAATCGACTTTGATCTGCATCGGGTAGCCGAGCCATCCGAAGATGTCGATGTTGTCCCAACCTTCTTTATTGTCGCCACGCGGCGGGTAATAGTTGATGCGGACCTTGTGCGTGAATTTGCCGTAGAGGTTCGGATAGACCTTTGGCTGCAAGATGTATTCGAGCGCGCCGAGCTTGGATTCTTCCTTGGTTTTGAAGGAGCCGGGATCGTCGAGCACTTCGCCATCGCGATTGCCCAGGATGTTGGTGGAAAACCAGCCGCTCAGGCCGATCATGCGCGCCTTGAACGCGGGCGCGAGCACCGTCTTCATCATCGTCTGGCCGGTTTTGAAGTCTTTGCCGGCGATCGGTACATTCTTGGACTTGGCGTAATCCTCGAGGGCGGGGAAGTCCACGCTCAGATTCGGCGCGCCATTGGCGTAGGGAACACCCTCGCTGATTGCCGCGTATGCGTAGAGCATCGAAGGCGCGATCGCCGGATGGTTCGCTTTCATCGCCTTCTCGAAGGCGTCGAGGTCGCGATGGACGTCTTCGGCCCTTAGAAACACTTCGGTCGAGCCGCACCAGAGCATCACCAGCCGGTCAAGCTTGTTCTTTTTCTTGAAGTCGCGGATGTCTTCGCGAAGCTGCTCGGCGAGATCGAATTTCGTCTTGGCTTTCTTGACGTTGGTGCCCTGCAAGTTCTTGACGTAATTCTGGTCGAACGCGGCTTTCATCGGACGGATGGTCTTCAGGAATTTCTCGGCTTTGGATAAATCCTTGGCGTCCAAGACGCCGGCCTTGGCGGCGGATTGATAGGCGGTATCAGGGAAAATGTCCCATCCGCCGAAAACGATATCATCGAGTTTCGCGAGCGGCACGAAATCCTTGATCTTTGGCACGCGGTTTTCCGTCCGCTTGCCGAGCCGGATGGTTCCCATCTGCGTCAGTGAGCCGACCGGAACCGATTCAGCCTTGCGAACCAACTCCACTCCGGCCATCAGCGTGGTGCTCACGGCGCCCATGCCGGGCGTCAAAACACCGAGCTTGCCTTTTGGCGGAGTAAGACTTGCGGGCCTGCGCATGCAATTCCCCCTTGAATATCCGCGGAAAACTAGCGGTTGTCGTTCCTATTGAGTGATATGCCGGCTGCCTGAATCCCCAAGCGCGCCAAAAACGCGCGCCTAACTTTTGCCGGCGGAATCTGGCACCGCTCCCCGATGGAGGGTTCGCGCGCCCAGATGATGCATTTAGCAGTTCAAAGACAAACATGATGCGGCATCGGCGCAGCTTTTGCAATTGAAAGCTAAGGAATCGCGAATCCGAGCACTCGCGCGGGTGTAACGACAGAGGATGTTCATGCGTAATTACGAATGATTCTTGTATGCTACGCACGCTTCACTAAAGCCAGCCAGGCAGCAGAATAAGCGGCACTGCGATGATACATGGGAGGGACATCATGGCCAGGGTTAGGTTTCCGATGAAACAGTGCGTCTCTTTCAATGGGCGTGTCGGCAAGCTCTCCGCGCGGGCGTTGCGGATGGCGATCGGAGTGGCGGCGCTATCGGTGTTGGGCGTTTTGGTGCGCCCCGCTCACGCGCAAAACGACGCTCTAAGCGCTGTCGTGAACGAGAACGCGCCCACTGCCGCGCAAGCCCCAGCGCCGAATGGCGCGCCCCTCACGCTGACGCTCGCAGATGCCATTTCACGCGCGCAGAAAAACAGCCCTGACTTTCAGCGTGCGCTGGCCGCGGTGAAAATTGCGCACGGCAACCAGGTGCAGGCTCGCGCCGCGATGCTGCCGTCGGTGGGTGATTTGACGCAATACCTCAACACGCAAGGAAATGGGATTTCTCCGGTTGGACGGTTCGTGACTAACGATGGCGTCCATGTCTATAACGAATATGCCGTCGTCCACCAGGAAATGCCAGCCGGTTTTTTCCAAGACCTCGGTCCAAAGAAGGCCCGCTACGAAAAGGCCGTGGCGGATGCCGGAGCGCAGCTTGCCAAGCGGAGCTTGGTGGTCACGGTCACGCAGGATTATTACGAGCTGCTCGTCGCGCAGCGCGCCTACGCCACTGCGCAGCAAAGCCTCTCCAGCGCGCAGCGATTCCTCAAAATCAGCCAGGAATTGGAACAGGGAGGGGAACTCGCGCATCAAGGCGTGATTCGGTTCGAGCTGCAGGTCAGCCAGGCGCAACGCGATCTGGGTGATGCGCAACTGGCCATGTCGGAAGCGCGGTCGAATTTGGCCGTGCTACTATTCCCGACGTTCAACGAAGATTTTACGATCGTGGACGATTTGGATACGCCTCCCGTGCTGCCCAGTTTTAAGCAGGCGGAAGCGATGGCAACCGACCACAATCCGCAGGTAGCAGCCGCGTTGGCGTCTTATAATTCCGCGCGCGTGGACGTGGCTTCGGCCAGGAGCGACTTCTTGCCATCGTTTTCCATCGATTTCGATTACGGAATTCAGGCTAACCATTTCGCGCTGGAAAGCGTGAACACCACCGATCTTGTCAAGGGTCCTGACGGGAGGCCGCCAGTCCAGCAAAATCTCGGATATTTTGTGACCTATTCGATGACTTTGCCGGTCTGGGACTGGGGTGCGCGGATCAGCAAACTGCATCAAGCGGAAGAGCAGCGCGATTCAGCCAAGCTGGATTTCCTGTTCGCGCAACGCAGGGCCATCAGCTTGCTACATTCGTATTACGATGAATCGCAGATCGCGTGGGACCAACTGGGGAATTTGCGCCACGCCGTCGATTTGGCCCAGCAGAATTTGCAGTTGGTGACGCTGCAATATCAAGCTGGCGAGGCGGCCGTGTTGGACGTGCTTGACGCGGAAACCGTGCTGGCGAGCGTCCGCGATAGCTATGCAACGGGCGAAGCCCGCTACCGCGATGCGCTAGCGAATCTGCAAACGATTACCGGGAGCTTCTGAGCGTGGTAGAAAGCTGCTCGAACCACACCGCGGCGTGGTTTCTGATAGCCTGCGCGTCGTTCGCGTGGGCTGGCTGCTCCGCCCAAAAACCCGAGGCGACACCTGCCGTATCCGTCCAAGCGGCCACGGTGCAGCGGAAAACTATTAGGCAGATCATTTCCACGGAAGCCGTGCTGTACGCGAAACAAGAAGCCTCCATCGTCCCGAAGATCAGCGCGCCAATTCAAAAGTTCTACGTGAATCGCGGCAGCCATGTGAAAGCCGGTCAGTTGGTGGCACAGCTTGAAAATAAGGATTTGCAGGCGGTGCTTAACCAGGCCAAAGGAGCCTACGAGCAAGCTCAGGCGGCGTACGCCACCAGCACGCAGGTGAGCTTGCCCACGGACGTTCAGAATGCGCAGTTGGATGTGAAGGCCACTCGCCAAGCAATGGACTCGTCGCGCATGGTGTACGAAAGCCGCGAAAAGCTGTACAAGTCCGGCGCAATCTCCCGCAATTTGATGGAAGAAGCTCGCGTCGCGTACGTTCAGGCGAACAATCAGTACCAAATGGCGGGGGCGCGACTGCAAGGCTTGCAGAAGGTCGGCCAAAAAGCAGGAGAGCAAACGGCTGAGGGACAGTTGGCCGCCGCCAAGGGACAATACGAAGCAGCGCTTGCGCAGTTCCGATATTCCCGGATCCGTAGCCCGATCACCGGCGTTGTTACCGACCGCCCGCTTTACGAGGGCCAAATGGCCACGGCGGGCACACCGCTAATGACCATCATGGACCTCTCGCATATCGTTGGCCGCACCTACGTTTCTCCGGAGCAGGCTTCGCTGCTGCATGTTGGAGATGCCGCCACCATCGTGCCCGGGAACCAGTTGCCTAGCGTGCCGGCAAAAGTAACCGTCGTAAGTCCCGCGCTCGATCCGAATAGCACAACGGTGCAGGTTTGGGTGGAAGCAGCGAATCCTCACGAGCAGCTTCGGCCGGGCGCGACGGTCAGCGTACAAATGGTCGGGCGCACTGTGAAAGACGCGCTTGTGATTCCCGCCGCCGCGTTGCTCACCGGCGATAATGGCGCGACTTCCGCTATGGTGATTGGCGCGGATGATGTGGCGCACCAGACCAACGTGCAGACGGGAATTCGCGAAAAGGGCGAAGTGCAAATCACCGGCGGTTTGCAGGCGGGGCAGCAAGTGGTGACCGAGGGGGCGTACGGCTTGCCCGACGGCGCGAAAGTGCAAGTCTCCAGTTCCGCCGCGCCCGCTGCTCCGGCTAACGGAGACGATTAGCTCCTATTACGAGCGATGGCGAATCCAACCGGAAGCGCAAACCGCGCGAACGAAGCCTTGCCTGAATCCGAGAGGTTCTGGTTCGCGCGCGAGCATAAATCGGTCATATTTTTGATCGTCACGCTGGCGCTGGTGGGCGCGTATTTGGCTTTCCGGCTTCCGATCGCTGTGTTTCCCACTACCGATTTTCCCCGCATCATCGTGGGCGTCGATAACGGCGTGATGCCGATCGACCAGATGCTGGTCACCATCACGCGGCCGATTGAGGAAGCAGTCAGCGGCGTCGAAGGAATTCAGGATGTGCAGTCCACCACCAGCCGCGGATCGGCGGAAATCGATCTTTACTTCAGTTGGCGCGTGGACATGTTTCAGACGCTGGAGCGCGTCAACGCCGCGCTCGCTCGCGCGCAGACGACTTTGCCCGCAACCGCGCAGATGAGCGCCGAGCGCCTGGAATTCACCAGCTTCCCGATCCTCGGCTACGGACTCACGTCGGATACGATTTCCCAGCAGCAGCTATGGGAACTCGCCACCTACACGATCAAGCCATGCCTTGCCGGCCTGCCGGGCGTATCGACCATCGTGGTGCAGGGCGGGGAAGTGCCCGAGTACCACATCGTGCCCGACCCGGCTAAACTGCGCGTCACAAACACCAGCATCTCCAGCATTCTCGACGCCGTTGATCGCTCCAACATCATTCAGTCGCCCGGGCTGTTTCCGCAAAATCACCAGTTGTATCTCGGGCTCATTACCGGCCAGGCGCAAAACGTCCAAGATCTCGCGGACACGTTCATCAAAAACTCACCCGACGGCACGCCCATCGACATTGGAAACGTCGCCACCGTCCAGCCAGGATTCCAACCGCATTTCACCATCGTAACCGCCGACGGCAAACCAGCCGTGCTGGTTAACATCAATCGGCAGCGCGACAGCAATACGATGCAAGTGGCCTCTGCCGTGAAGTCGCAAATGCAGCGAATCGAAGCCACGATGCCGCCGGGCATTCGCGTCAGCACGTTTTACGATCAGTCGTGGATTGTGGGCCAATCGATCGCAAGCGTACGCGACGCGATCGTGATCGGGCTGATTCTCGCTTCCGCTGTGCTGGTTTTTTTCTTGCGCGACTGGGGCACCTCATTCATTGCCGGCATGGTGATTCCCATCAGCTTGCTGGTCACGTTCATCGTGATGGCGTTGTTCGGCGAAAGCTTCAACTTAATGACGCTCGGCGGCATGGCCGCCGCCGTGGGTTTGATCATCGACGACGCCATCGTCGTGCTCGAGAACGTGATGCTGCATCGGGAAGCCGGCGAAGGAAGGTTTCAGGCGGTTTCGCTCACGCTGAAGGAACTTTCGAAGGCTCTGGTCGGTTCCACACTTACGCCTATCGTTGTTTTCCTTCCGCTGATCGCCATCACCGGCGTTACCGGAGTTTTCTTCCGCGCGATGGCCGTGACTATCGGTGCCGCGCTACTTACGTCGCTGGCTCTCGCACTCACCTGGACGCCTACGCTTTGCCTTTACCTGCTCGGTGGCAAAACCAGCGAGAATCCAGTCGCGAATCCAGGCGGAAATCCGGGCGCGCGCGCGGTAGCCGCCCATCCTGCCGCGGAAACCAAATCACCGGAAACTGCTTTACCAGACGAAGCGCAGCGCCAACTCGGCCGCATGCTGAAAGCAGAAGAAGAGCACCTGATGCGCGGAACATTCGGCCGCGTGATTCGCTTCTACGAGCATTGGTTTCGTCGCAGCTTGAAATACCCCGTGTGGGTTCCAATCGTGGCGGTGTTTCTGGTTGGCGCCTCTTACGTCTGCTACCAGCAAATCGGCTCAGATTTACTGCCGAACATGGATGAAGGCAGCTTCATCATCGACTACGTCACACCGCCGGGCAGTTCTCTACAGGAAAGCGATCGCATGGTCCGCGGGATTCTGAAAATCGTGGATTCGGTTCCTGAGGTGGCCAGCACATCGCGCCGCACGGGCCTGCAGCTTGGCCTCGCTGCCGTCACCGAAGCGAACACCGGCGATATTTCGGTCGACTTGAAGACCGACCGCAGCCGCAACGTATGGCAAATCATGAACGAAATTCGCGACAAAGTCGCCGCCGCCGAGCCGGCCGTGGATGTGGAGTTCACGCAAAAACTCCAAGACATGATCGGCGACCTTACGGGCGCGCCGCAGCCGATCGACATCATGATGTTCAATTCCAGCGCGCAGATGCTCAACGAATGGGCGCCACGTGTAGCGGACGCCATCGGCAATGTTACAGTCGGCCACGATCATCCCATCGTGGACATCGACAATGGCATCGATTCGACCACCAGCGGCCCCGCGATCTCTTATCGCGTCGAAATGGCCAAAGCGGCAAACGCCGGTTTCAGCCCGCAGGATTTGGCGGATCAAGCCACCGCGATGCTCGACGGCGTGGTTGCCCAGCGTCCGATGGTCGTGAACGACCGCCCATACGAGGTGCGCATCCGCTATCCCGCGAACGTCCGCTCGTCGCTTTCCGCGATGAACAACACCGTGATCGTCAGCCCTAGCGGTCAAACCGCGAACCTCGGATCTGTCGCGGCGATCACCGAGATGCCTGGACAAACCGAGATCCTTCAGGACAACCAGCAGCGTTACGTGGCCGTTACTGCGCGCCTTGAAGGACTCGACATGGGGCACGCGATTCAGGACGTGCAAGCGGCGCTCGCGAAGTTAAACATGCCGAAATCGATTCGCGTCGAATACGGCGGTCTCTATAAAACGCAGCAGCAATCGTTCCGCGATCTGACGTTGGTCCTGGCGCTCGCCGTGGCCTTCGTCTTCCTCGTGCTGCTGTTCGAGTTCCGCAATTTCTCCGCGCTGGTTTCAATCCTAGTTTCCGCGCTGCTATCGACCGCGGGCGTTTTCGTCGCGCTTCTCGCGTGCGGCATCACTTTCAACCTGTCGTCGTTCATGGGCCTGATCATGGTGATCGGCATCGTGGCCAAAAACGGCATCCTGCTGCTCGATGCCGACGAGAAATTCCGCGCCGCGGGTTTTTCGAGCGCCGAAGCGATCTTTCAGGCGGGCCGGCGGCGGCTGCGTCCAATCGTAATGACGGCCATCGCGGCCGTTCTCGGCATGTTGCCGCTGGCCCTGGGAATCGGCTCCGGTTCGCAGATGCTCCAGCCGCTTGCCATCGCGGTGATCGGCGGACTACTGATCGCTATGGTGCTCTCGCTCTTCGTCACTCCGACGATTTACTACTACATGACCCGCTGAGGTGATCGGACAGTCTACCGTTAGCATGCGACTGCGGTGCCTTTTTCGCCGCCGTCGCATCTATACTGTAGTCATGGCCGAGGCGAAAAAATCCCGTTCCCTGAATGCTTTGAATGCCTTTGCCAGCGCCGGCTTTCGGCGCGCCTACTCGCAGGTCCGCGTGGACGAGCGTAAATACCTGAAGCAGGTTCGCCGCGCGCACAGTTTGCCAATCGACTCCTGGCCCCAGATGTTCCAGTTTGATCCGAGCGTGATCGCTCCTATTGCGCAAAGCACCGTCGCGACATCATCGAAAATCGCGGCGCTCGAAGGCGCAGGGCTCGGCATCGGCTCGTTTCTCACCGCCGTGCCCGACATGGGAATCCTCGCCACGATCACGCTGCGCATGCTGCAAAAGCTCAGCCTGCTGCACGGATTCGAATATGCAACGGAAGCGGACAACATCCAGCTATGGATTGCCGCGGCGAGCGCCGCGGGCGTCGATCTCGGCCGCGATTTCGTCGGGAAGCAGGCGATGGAGCAGGTGGTCCCGCGCATCGTCGATCGCATCGCGATCAAAGTGGGAGAAGATGTAGCCGAGAAATGGGCCGGGCGCCTGATTCCCGTGGTCGGCATGGGCGCCAGCGCCGCCATCAACTACTATTTTGTCCGCACCTGGGGACGCCGCGCGCACAAGCATTTCGCCCAACGCCATCGCGCCATTCGCCAGCGCCTCGAAGCGCCTCCGATCTCGCCGCCCTCAAGCTCTATCGCGCTCTACGGCGCGCAACCCTGACACGCGAGCGTCAAAGGTAGTTATGTGGCGGCGCGCTTTAGCGCGGCAGCTTTTTGACTTGGCTCGAAAACTCCCGAAAGCGATCGCCCACTGCGTCAGGGATGTGACTCCCTACAGCGGCCTTTCCAGCTTCGCGCGATCCCACTTTCCGAGATCCGCGCCCGCCTCATACGTGCTCTGCAAAAATTCGAGCAGCGCCTCTCGGGGATTTACGGCAGTGCGCACCGCCTCATATGGGAGCAAAAACTCCCCAAGCTGCGCGTGGTAAAAAGCGCCCGCCGGCCGCACTGGCGTTTCGCGAAAACCGGTCGGCTCTGGCGCGGCGTAGGCGTAGAACATAGGCTCTTGAATGTCTCCGCCGCCCGGCCACCAGCCGGCGCTGATCACTTCATGCGAATACGCCTCGCGCGTCACCGGGTCCGCGCCGGGGCGCTCCGGCGCGCGCCGCCCAGAAAAGCGGGTGACCGCCAGATCGAAGCTGCCCCAGAAAAAATGCACCGGGCTGCACTTGCCGATGAACCCGCAGCGAAACTCTTTCAATACCGCATCGATGCTCGTCAGCACCCGCCAAAAGCGATTGGCGTAAAAGGGATCGTAGGATGCGTGTACGGTATCCTTATCGAAGCGAATCGGATTCGGAATTTCCACCGGCATCGGCCAAATCTTCACGGATATTTCAAGCGAGTCGAGCAAATCCAGGAATTTCCTGTAGAACTCCGTCACGGTCTGCGACGCAAGCGGCATTGTTCGCGTTCCGCCCCAACTCGTCTCGATCCGCAGTTGGTGGGCGATGAAATCAAACTCGATTTCGAAGTTACCGCCGCGAGCGGGAATCGCCGAAGTGGTCAAACCGCGCGCGCTGACGTACAGCGGCACCTGCCACCAGTGATTCACGCGCGGCGCCAGCGCCAGACGCACTTTCCCAACGATTTGCGTCCACATGTGCAGCGTATCGCGCGTCGGCTGCCATTCCGCGCGCGGCAGCGCCGGCCAGGCACCTTCGCGCGTCATCCGACGACCACGCTATCGACGTAGCACCACTTCCAGTCTTCGCCCGGCTCGATCGACTGAATAACCGGGTGCTTCGTGGCGTGGAAGTGCTTGGTGGCGTGTTTGTTCTTCGAGCTGTCGCAGCAGCCCACGTGCCCGCACGTCAGGCACATCCGCAAATGCACCCATGTGTCGCCCGTTTTCAGGCATTCCTCGCAACCTTT
>JASHPG010000191.1 GCA_030038275.1 Candidatus Acidiferrales bacterium
CGCCGCGGCTCTCCAGCGGAAACGCCACATTCTGCGCCACCGTCAGCGAGTCGAAAAGCGCCCCGCCCTGGAAAACCATCGTCACGCGCCGCCGGATTTCGAAAAATTGCTCCTCCGTCCAGCCGGTCACGTCCTGACCGCCCAAAATGATTCGTCCTTCGTCCGGCTCCAGAAATCCCAGCAGCAGCTTCAGCGAAACCGACTTCCCCACGCCGCTCCGGCCCATGATCACGGCCGTTTCGCCTCGATCGACGTAGAAATTCACGTCCTTCAAGACGGTATTCTCGTCGAACGATTTCCAGACGCGTTGAAACTCGAAATAATGCCCGCTCATCTCGCCTCGGCTCACCTGCCAGTACGTGTCATGCCGAACCCAGTCCCGGCGTTTGGGCCGGAAATAGGGTGCGCGCCTTTCCGAAACCTGTCATTCCGAGCGATGCCGCGCGCTCTTTTCTTTCCGGCGCGGAAGCGCCGCGCGGCGAAGAGAGGAATCTGCTTTTTTGCTGCGTCAACTACGGCCGCTCATCAGACCAGTCCCGAAGTGTCATTCTGAGTCCGCCGTGGCGGACGAAGAATCCCTCTTCCACACGCCGCCGCTTTCCTCAAATCTCCTCCGCGCCTCTTCGTAATCCTCGGGCGTGTTCATATTCTTGAACAGCAACCCCTCCGAATCAAACGCTTTCCATTCAAATGGATCGATCAGCTCAACCAGCACTTCCTCCAATCCTTCCGTCACCTTGCGAACGCCGCGCTGTAGCGCTGCGCGAATAGCCGTCTCTCCGCGCTTGTGATACATCGCGCAAAGAGGCTCCGCTCCTCGCGTGTTCGTCGGCACCACCGCATCGGCCTGTGTAGCCAGCGCGCGTCCCACAAGAAAATCCAGCCACGCCTTCGTCAGGTACGGCAAATCGCACGCAACCACCATATTCCACGGTGCACGTGAAAATCGCAGCGCCGTCGCGATTCCGCCCAACGGGCCCGCCCCCGGCCAATCATCCGCCACTGTCGTCAGGCCGTACGCGTCGCCTTCATTCAAATTTCCAATCACCGCAGGTGCCGCGGAGGCCAATGCGGATTGGACGAGCCTCGCGGTTCGCAGCAGCATCGGCACGCCGCCTAGTTCGAGCGCAGCCTTGCTGCGTCCCATGCGCGTGCTTTCCCCGCCAGCTAGAATGAACGCGCCGATTTGCGAATTTTCCGGCACCTGCATCAGCTCCTGCGGTTGCGTAATGGGTGAGTTTCAGTTTTCCGTGGTGGGCCAGTTTGAATTTTTTCTTTCGTGACACAATCAGTTAAATTCAAACGACCGCGACTGCTGTCAAGCAGCTTCGCGGAGCCTCGCCCGCCGTCTTTTTGCTCTCTACCTTGGACGATTTTACTCGGCCCTCCCGCCGCCCTAAGGAACCGCCGCCGCACTCGCAAGTAAATGAAAACAAGCAGTTTGCAACAATCTGCGGGCGCGATAAAAATTTCATTTCTCTACGCTCTCGCCTCTTGACATCATCTGCCTTCCTGCTATATTAGCACTCGCTCGCGATGAGTGCTAAGAGTCACGCTCTCGCGGTGCTACCACTCAGCAAACCAGCGGAGGCATTGGACAATGGCAGTGAATATTACACCGCTGCATGACCGCGTTTTGGTCCGGCGGCTCGAAGAGAAGGAAACCGTGAAGGGCGGCATTATCATTCCCGACTCGGCTAAAGAGAAACCGCAGGAAGGCGAAGTCGTCGCCGTCGGCGCCGGCAAGCTCAACGAAAAGGGCGACCGCATTCAGCTCGACGTGAAAGTCGGCGATCGCATCCTGTTCGGGAAGTATTCCGGCAACGACATCAAGATCGACGATGAGGAGTTCCTGATCCTCAAGGAAGACGAAATCCTCGCCAAGCTCGGCGCGGCGGCGAAAGCGGCCGGCGGCAGGAAGTAGCTTCCCTTCTCGCGGCGGCAGCGGCCGCCACAAGCGGTAAATTCGGCAAACAATCCGCCGCGCTCATTACCACGAACGCGGCCAAGCATTCGGCAACAAATCTTAGGAGGAAATGGAAATGGCGAAGCAAATCGTGACTGGCGAAAATTCGCGTCAGTCGATTCTGCGCGGCGTCAACGTACTCGCGGACGCCGTGAAGATCACGCTCGGCCCCAAGGGCCGCAATGCGGTGATCGAGAAGAAATTCGGCGCGCCGATCATCACCAAGGACGGCGTGACCGTGGCGAAGGAAATCGAGCTGCAGGATTCGCTCGAAAACATGGGCGCTCAGATGGTCCGCGAAGTCGCGTCGAAGACGTCCGACGTGGCCGGCGACGGCACCACCACCGCGACCGTGCTGGCGCAGGCGATCTTCCGCGAAGGCGTGAAGACCGTGGCGGCCGGCGCGAGCCCGACCGCGCTCAAGCGCGGCATCGAGCGCGCCGTTGAAATCGCCGTCGAAGAAGTTCGCAAGCTGCACAAGGACGTGAAGGGCGACATGATCGCGCAGGTCGGCACGATCTCCGCGAACAACGACCGCCAGATCGGCAGCATCATTGCCGAAGCGATGAAGAAAGTCGGAAAAGACGGGGTCATCACCGTTGAAGAATCGAAGACGATGGAGACCACCCTCGAAGTCGTGGAAGGCATGCAGTTCGATCGCGGCTATCTCTCTCCCTACTTCGTCACCGATCCCGAGCGGATGGAATGCGTTGTGGACGACGTCCGCATCCTGATCCACGAAAAGAAAATCAGCTCGATGAAGGACCTGCTTCCCTTGCTGGAGCAGATCGCCAAGATGGGCAAGCCGCTCTTGATCATCGCCGAGGACGTCGAGGGCGAAGCTCTCGCCACCCTCGTGGTGAACAAGCTGCGCGGGACGTTGCAGTGCGCGGCCGTCAAGGCGCCTGGCTTCGGCGACCGCCGCAAAGCCATGCTCGAAGACATCGCCACGCTCACCGGCGGCAAGGCCATCACCGAAGATCTCGGCATCAAGCTCGAAAACGTAAAGGTCGAGGATCTCGGGCGGGCCAAGAAAGTCACCATCGACAAGGACAACACCACGATCGTCGAAGGCGCCGGAAAGGCCTCCGAGATCGAGGGCCGCGTAAAGCAGATTCGCGCTCAGGTTGAGGAAACCACCTCCGACTACGACCGCGAAAAGCTGCAAGAGCGGCTCGCCAAGCTCGTCGGCGGTGTCGCCGTGATCAAAGTCGGCGCGGCCACCGAAACCGAGCTAAAGGAAAAGAAGGCTCGCGTTGAGGACGCCATGCACGCCACTCGCGCGGCCGTCGAGGAAGGCATCGTTCCCGGCGGCGGCGTGGCGCTGGTCCGCTGCATCTCCGCTCTCGAAAAGTTGAAGCTCGATGCCGACGAAGCCATCGGCGTCAACATCGTGAAGCGCGCCCTCGAAGAGCCCATGCGTCAGATCGCTCACAACGCCGGAGAAGAAGGCGCTGTGATCGTCGGCCGCGTGCGCGAATCGAAGGAAGACAACTTCGGTTACAACGCCGATAGCGGCGAGTTCGGAGATCTGGTCAAGGCGGGCGTCATCGACCCGGCCAAGGTCACGCGCCTCGCTCTGCAAAACGCCGCGTCCATCGCCGGCCTGATGCTCACCACCGAAGCTCTGGTGGCCGACATCAAGGAAGACGAGAAGAAGGGCGCCGCGGGCGGCGGTATGCCCGGCGGCGGTGGCGGCGGCATGGGCGGCATGTACTAAACGCAAGCGTAGGGGCACAGCATGCTGTGCCCTGCAGCGCAGATCAGAGGGCGTTCCGACGCAAGTCGGGACGCCCTTTTTGTTTGCATGAGGCGCTTCGGCTAATCGCCGGCGCGCTCTTTTTCTTTGCTGCGAGCGGTGCGCCGGACCGTCGTGGATGTACCGAAGTTTCCGAGATCACCGTGTCGTCCAAGAGCATCACGCAGCCCTTCGTTACCGGATTTGGAGCGCAACCCGCCTTCGCCGGCTGCTGCAATGTCGGTTGCTGCGTGGGCTGCTGCGACTCGATTATCCGAACCGGCCCGCACTGCGCGTTGCCGCTCCTATCCGCCCAGCATTGCTGGATAGTCACCGATGATTGCGCGACCACCGGAACTGCCGCTGCAAGCATCAGGAGGACTGTGAGCGCCGCTCTCTTCATGCGTTGACCCTAGCAGACTTGTCCGCGTCCATGCAATGGGTGGAGCATGCTGTGCCCTTACATAAGCGCGGATCAAAGGGCGTTCCGACGCAAGCCGGGACGCCCTTTTTGTTTGCGCAGGCGGCGCAGCCACGGAAATCAGCACTACAGATTGTCCTCAGCATTCCCCCGGTTGGTCACCGAAAAAGCACACCTCAAACACGAAGAAACGGCGAAAGCATTTCTGCAATAACGACGCCCTCATGGAGGGCGACAAATGCGCCTTTACGGGCGCGCATGTGGACGTAAGCCGCCATTTTTCAGCGTTGGATGGCCATCGAGAGGAGATATTTCCATGAAGCAGCGTACATCGAGAAAACAGAAGAGGCAGCGGGCGTGGGGAGCGTACCTGGACTGGACCTGGTTGATACGGCCGAGTGGCTGAACCGAAGGCTCGGCACGGCGCTGGCAATGTTCGGAGTGTCGCTGGAAGAATTCCGGTTGCTGGTGCTGCTCTATAGGGAAGGGCGAGGAGGGGCGCTGACGATTAGGGCGGCATTGGAAAAGCTGGAACGCAACCGGAAGAATTTATTTCGCACGGTCCAGCAGGCGGCGGAGTTTGGCTGGGTGATCTGGGAAGTGAAGCCGGTGGCCGAGGTAAACGCGGTGTGCCCGCCGAGAAAGGACCGGCGCGGAGGAAACAGCCACGGGCCGCGCGTGGGATTGGTGAGTCTGACGCCGCAGGGTGAAAAGCTGATCGAGAGCGTGCTGCCGAAACAGGAGCGAATCGTCCACGCGCTCATGCGGGCGATCGACGGACGCGAACAAGCGACGCTGAGCGAAATTTGCCGGAAGCTGCGGCAGGAGGACATCGTGAACAGGCTCCGGTACGCGTCCGCGCTGATTCGCGCGCATGAAGGCGGCGAGGAAGAGTAGGTGGTGAGTGGTAGCTGGCCAAGTGATGGAGAGACCGACGCGGCAAACTAATCGGACGGGTAACGTCACTGCGAGCTATAATCCAGACGCAAAAATGGCACTCAGTTTAGGCACACGGATCGGGCCGTACGAAATACTCTCGCCGCTCGGCGCGGGAGGAATGGGTGAAGTCTACCGTGCCCGCGATACGATCCTTGGCCGCGATGTGGCGATCAAGGTTCTGCCCGAGGCGTTCGCGCGCGATGCCGAGCGCATGGCGCGGTTCGAGCGCGAAGCCAAAGTGCTCGCTTCGTTGAATCACCCCAACATAGCGTCCATCTATGGCGTCGAGATTTCCGACAACTCTCGCGCGTTGATTATGGA
>JASHPG010000192.1 GCA_030038275.1 Candidatus Acidiferrales bacterium
GGCCAAGATGCTGAGGAGCTGGGCCGACGCGCGTCCGACGGATAGCAGAAATTCGTCGCGCCGCGAATGGTCGTCGTCGAATCCAATCTCGCGCTTCGTCTGGTTCTCGATCTTTTCACGCTCTTCATATTCGCCGATGATGACTTCGACGGCTCGATCCATGGACGGTCCTCCGCTGAAACGCGCATGCGAACCGATTTTATCGCGGATTTGAAGAATGAATGAAAAACAAAAGTCCGGCGGCATTCTCGCCACACGAGAGTCGCTGCAGACCTGCACACGCGGCGCATTAATCAATGAAGCTATTCGCCCCGGCAGGTTTGCCCTAGTCGGCGGCAACTTCCTGCAGCTTACGCTCGCCTGGTTCGTGGGACTGGTCTTGGTCTGATGCGGAGACGGGTGCATCGCCCAGCGCTTCGCGTCTCAATTGCGCTTCTAGCGCGGCGATCCGCGCCTCGATATCCTGCTCCACCTTGCGTTTTCGGATTACTTCTTCCCGGTAGCGCCGCAGAAAATAATCGATCGTCTCGACGCGGATTCTGATAGAGCCTGTGGGCTTGTTTTCGTCGAGATCCTTGAAACAGAAATACGGAGTACCGGAGCGCTCGATGATTCCTTCGATGACGCCATAGATCGGCGCGTCGTGACCGCATTTGAAGCTGGAAATTTCCAGCGCGACGAGGTTCGGATGACGCGCCGTGAATTTCGCGGCCCAGACCTTGTGGTTGGTGCTGCAGGAGTATGAGTTTTTCCAGGCGTCACTGATATCGAGAGGACTACTGACGATGCCAGCGCGGACTTCTTCGCCGAAGAGGCGCTCGAGCAGATCATCGTCGATGGGCAGCGTGTTCTGCGAGAAGATCGGATACCCGAGCTTCTGAAATTCGTCGAGTATTTCGTGGTTCAGGCCTGGATCGTGGTGATACGGCCGGCCGAGCATGACGATGCCGATACGGTCTTCCCGCTCGAGCTGATCCAGAACATCGCGAGCGCGCTTGCGAATACTGTTTTCGTATTCGGCGAGGGCCGCAAATCCTGATTCGACCGCCCGGTCGTTTTCTTCGAGCGAAAGACCCAAAACGGATTGCCAGGCTTGCAGCATTTGAAACGCGAAGAGCTTGCGATCCGCGAAATTGAGAACCGGGTCGATGTATTTCAGATTGTTTTCGGCAAAGACGTCGTTTTCCTTGGTGAACGCGGCCTTAACCGTTTCTGGCGTGGCCGTGACGGTGGGGCAGGCATTCGCGGCGACAATATTCTTCAAGGACGAATGGAGCACGTCGTACATGGGGAAGAAGATCACGTCGAGCGATTTTTTACGATGCTTTTCCTGGATGAGATTGTAAACGTGGGAGATTCCGATCTTCGCCGGGAAGCAGGGATCGATCGCGCCACGGCTGGCTCCGGCGCGGTAGAGCTCCGAACTGGTGTAGTCGGAGTAGATGATGTTCTCCGGCTGGACGCCGAGGCTTTCGAAATAGCCGTTGAATAGCGGCGCGTAGGTGTAGATGTTCAGAACGCGCGGAATGCCGATGCGCAGCTTGCCGCGACTCTGCATTCGCGCCACACGTTCTTTGGCCGCCTTGGTCCACGACCGCGAAGGAATGGGATCGGCAATGTTTTTCGCGTTGGTGGAACGGAACACTTCCTTAGAAGCGAAATCCACGAAGTTCGGATGTTTTTGGCGGATTTGGTCCAGCCCGGCCTTGATGTCTTTCATGTCGTTGAGGTCTTCGACGGTCCCTTTTTCGCAGGTGGCGATAATCAGGCGCTGCTCACCCGTCATCAATGGAACTTTCGTGACGCGCTTCACAGGGATGAAGTCCTTGGCCGGCTCAGTCCGAACGTCGATAAAGGTGCGCAGGCAATTATTCTTGCAGAAGTTGCAGCGAGTGGATTCGTTGCGCGTGGTGCGATACTCGATTTTCCGGACGGCATCGAGGCCTACGAACGTGGTCTGCTGACCGTTGCGCCACAGGCGCAGCGCCTCCTGCGCCGCACCGATTGCGCCGGATTCTCCACAATGCTCGTGGACAATGATCTCCGGCTTTTTTCCCGCGGCGCGGAAGCTATTGCGGATGAAATCGACCTCCGCCTTCACGACAGCGAGGTTGTTTTGCGTGCCGCCCTGAAGGACGAATCGCGTGCCGAGAGCCGCAAGGTTGGGAATGCTCGCGACGTACAAAAACACGTTCTTCGGCAACACGGCCGCCAAACCGGCCAGGATTTCCTGAGCTTGCCAGCCCTGCCGCTGGAAGTTAACGATGTCCGACTGCATGAACACGGCGCAGCCGTAACCAAATACCGGCATCGCTTGCGCCGAAAATGCCAGATCGGCGTATTGGTTGACGTTGAGACCAAACCCTTCGGCAGTGGATTGCAGGAAGTAGCCATTGCCCGCCGAGCATTGCGTATTGAGCTTGAAGTCCTTCACGCGGCCGTCGTGCAGGATGATAATTTTGATGTCCTGACCGCCGACGTCCACGATCACATGCGGATCTTCGTAGAATTTAAGCGCCGATTCGGTGTGCGCGACGGTTTCGACCAGCGCGACATCGGCCTTCAGGACGTCCTTTAGTATGTCCTTTGCGTAACCGGTGGTAGCGACGCCGAGCACTTCGAGTTTGGCGCTCTGCGCTTCCACTTGGCCGCGCAGACTTTCAAACATCTCGATCGTGTCCTGAATCGGATTGCCGTTGGAAAGCTGATAGGACTTGCAGAGGATTTTACCATCCTCATCCATCAGCACAGCCTTGGTGGAAGTGGACCCGCCGTCGATGCCGATGAAGCCTGCGACGGTGCTTCCCTTCTGGAAGGTCGCAGGGACGAATTTTTTGCGCTTGTATGCTTCTCTAAATAAAGCAAGATCGTCGGGATTCTCGACGAGTCCTTTGCCACCGGATTTGGTCTTTTCTTCTTGCCGGCCATATTCGATGTAGTGAACGAGATCATCGTACCCACGATAGCAGCCGATGCAATCGTCTTCGCTGCGCCCGTACTCGACCGCGCCCAGCGCCGCGAAATACTGCGCATTTTGCGGAACTTTGATCAGATCCTCGGGCTTCGCGCCATCGGGAATGGCAACTTTGCGCTCTTTCCACATACGCGGAATATTCGCTTGCCACGCCTCGCGCATGCCACGAATGAAGCTGTTCGGTCCGCCGAGCAACAGCACATGGGGACGCAGCGTGTGGCCACGAGTGAGCACGCTGAGGTTTTGCAGCACGATAGCCTCGAAAAGCGAAGCCATCAGCTCGTCTGGAGGCGTACCGACCTTCTGTAGGCTGTTGATGTCAGTTTCGGCGAAAACACCGCATTTGCCAGCTACTTTATGGAGTTTGATGTTGTGGTAGCCCTGATCGGCGAGTTTTGCCGTCGGAATTTTCAGCTTGGCGTTGATTTTGTCGATCACGGCGCCGGTGCCACCGGCGCACTTGTCGTTCATCGACGGGATTTTCTTTTTGCGCCCGGTTTCGTCGTCATCCTTGAAGACGATAATCTTGGCGTCTTGCCCACCGAGTTCGATCACCGAGTACACTTCAGGATGTAACTTTTCGACTGCCAACGAGACGGCGGTTACTTCCTGGACGAATTTCGCGCCGATTTGATCGGCGATCGCGCCGCCCCCCGAACCGGTGACAAACATGCGTGTATTGTGGCCGTCGATGCCGACTTCGGCTTCGATCCGCTTCAGGAACTCCAGCGCCTTTTCGGGCTGTTTGGTTTCGTGGCGCTGATAGTCCTGCCAAAGCACTTTGTCGGCGGCGAGATCGACCACCACGGCCTTGACGGTTGTCGAGCCCACATCCAAACCGACCAGAAATTTGGTGACATGATCGTGCGGCTTTTGCATCCGGACGGCCGGAGGAGCCTGGGGGAGCGGAGTGATTTGAATTAAGCCTGAGTCTTTGTGGTCGTGGTCGTGCATGAAACCCTCTCTCCTTGATGAGAGAGAGGCGCCCGCCTAGCTGCGCCGAACGCCTCTGTCGCGGTTACCGTCATGATTCTGTGCGATTGGAATCACCCGAGTCATTTGCGGGTCTGGCGACATTTAATTAATCACCGGAACTCGCAGGAATGGCGACGCTCTGGATGCGGGCGCGCCGCTTGAATCGTGTGTCGCGGTTGATGCGGTCGTTTACGTGAAGAATGAACTGAGCCGCGGTGCCCGCGACGCCGTCGCGATGCGGCACGCGATAGAACGGCCGCTTGAGTTCGGGGTGCTCGTCAATGTACTCACGGATTTCTTGTAGGCTCTTGCCGGTCGATTTCAAGCATTGCTCGAATTCCGTCTTGGCCTTCACTTTGGCCTCGCCTAGCGCCATCTGCACACGGCTGTGAGCATTCACTTCGCCCTCGCCGGAGGTCTCGATGGGCAGGAAAATCATGTCCTTGAATTTGTTGATCACCGCAGACTGCACTCCATCCGATTGCGACGACGGCATGCAGCCGAAGGGCTTGAGAGCCAGCACCATGTGGCAGAGCTTGTGAATGGTGTAGTACACGTTCTTGCCGACTTCGAGGTGGCCCTCGCCGCCGCGCGCGAACTGGTTGTAAAAGGGATCCGCCAGCTCGGCGAGTTCCGTTTGCGGTACCAGTTGGTGCGTGATTCCGCCCAGATTCCGTATGGTGCGGTGATAGAAGAAATTCCACATGCGTTGCCCAACGCCGATGCCCCAGAGTTTCTTGCGCAGGCCAATATAGTTGGCGAATTGCTTCTTGAATTCGTACCACTCGGGATTGCGGTGCGGGCAATTCACCGGCCACTTCGCCTTCGCATGCGCTTTGGCTTGATACATCAGGTACGCAACCCAGGTAGCAATCGGCTCAACGAGCACCTGCGCGCCTTCGCGCTCCAGGAACTCGAACATATGGAAATTGCCGTCGCCTTCCGTGATCTGCGCCCAGAACTCACCGGTGATCTTCACCACGGGCTTGACGCGGGTGCGATCTACTTCGATCGAATTCATTCGGCCGCGCGCCGTGTGTAGCGCGTTTAGATAGTCCTTGCCCCACATGTGCTCGTGCCATTTGCCGAACACGTTGAACGTGTTACGAAGAATCTTGTTGTTCTTGAACTTCGGTTTGGCCCAGCCGGGAGCTATTTCTTCGATCTCGAAAGGCTTGCGATTCCGCAGGTCTTCGCACAGCCCGTCCACAGTCTCTCGAAAGACTCGATCGGTTTCGCCCTTGTTCACCTCGAACGGACGAATCTGATACACGAGATCATTGATCACATCACCCAAATGCATCGCGTTGAGCATGCCAAAGCCGAAATCGACGGTGAACTTCAGGCCCGGCTCGCCCGACGCGGCCTTAATCCCGTCGCTATCCTTGAATAACAGCACCCGGAAGCCATCGAATCCGGCATTCTTCAGCGCGAAACGGTATTCGGCTTCGTACATGCCGAAGCGGCAGGGACCGCACGAGCCGGCCGTGAAGAAAACGTAGTTATCCAAGATTTGCTGACGGCTCAGCCCCTCTTTTTCGAGGAACTGCAGATATTGGACAAGATTGCCAACGGTGAAGTACGTCGGGTTGCACTGACCGTTGTTGCCAAACTCCTTGCCCGTTTGGAACGCCGGCACGTCCGGCACGGGAAGCTTCTCGCAGCGATAGCCGCAGCCTTGAAAAACGGCGCGTATCAGATCCTCATGTTTCCAGGTAAAGCCACCGAAAAGAATGGTCACCTGGCTGCGCTCGTCAGCTGTGAACGCCCTTTCTACCGGCCGGTGGAAATGCTCGGGTCGATCGAGCCCCGCAATTTTGCGCAGGCGCGCGCGCTCCGACTCCAGGCGCTTTTTGATCTCCGACTCCGTCTCGATTTGCAAAAGATTCGTCGCCATGAAATTCCTCCGGTAGGTGAACTGGGATTCGCGGGTGCTTCGGGTGAGGCGTGGCTATTATCAGCGGCAGCGGGACGGTTAACGGACTGGGGCGCGGCGAAAATATCAGAAACGCCGGAACGCCACATTCCGGTCGATTCGTGTTTCGAAGGAGCCGTTGCGCCATCCCTCTCCAACGGAACAGCCCGAGTCTAACTCCGGCAGCCGCCACAACGCAATCCGGATTTAAGGTCGCAGCAATTTAAACTCTGCCGCCGGGCTTCGAGGGCTTTCTAGCTGGGTTCGCGCCCGAAAGGCCCACTGTCGCGCCCAGCGGCTAAATTACAGGAATGGCCGGATGGCTTACCCGGACGCCGTTTGCAAAAGTTATTTCAGCGGTAGCCACGTTGTAGCGCATCGCCGTCCTCCCCGAAATGGAGTTCATCGAACGCTGCAGCACTTCCGAACCACGAGTTTAACTTCATTCCCATCAGGAGGCTTGGATCGATCATGAAAGCCATTCGTTACGAAGGGGCTGGCAAGATGGCGGTCGCCGAAAGTGACAAACCGAAATTAAGCTCTTCGACAGACGCAATCCTTCGCGTAACCACCAGCGGGATCTGCGGGAGCGACCTGCACATGTACGATGGCCGCACTCCCCTGAAAAAAGGAACCGTGGTCGGGCACGAGATCATGGGCGTCATCGAAGAAGTCGGAGAAGCCGTGCGAAGCATCAAGGAAGGCGACCGCGTGGTGCTGCCTTTCAACATTGCATGCGGATACTGCTACAACTGCATCCGCGGGTTCACCAACAGTTGTCTGACGATGAATCCCGAAAAAGCGCACGCCGCTTACGGCTACGCCGGAATGGGACCGTTCGGCGGGGGACAAGCTGAGTTCGTGCTGGTCCCGTACGCAGATTTCAACTGCTTAAAGCTCCCCGGAACCCCCGGAGATCAGTGGGAGGACGATTTCCTGCTGCTCTCAGACGTTTTTCCGACGGGATACCACGGTGCGGAAATGGCCGCAGTGACTCCCGGCAAAAGCGTGGCAGTGCTGGGCGGTGGCCCCGTGGGGCTGCTGGCGGCGTACAGTTCGGTGTTAAAGGGCGCAGCCGAAGTGTACGTGATCGATCGAGTGCCAGAGCGGCTCGACAAAGCGAAAGAACTTGGCGCCATCCCGGTGGATTTCCTGAAGGGCGATCCAGTGGAACAAATCTTTGAATTGCGCAAGAAAAATAAAGGCATTCAGGGCAGCCTGCGTCCCGGTGAAGAGAAGTTGAAGGGCGTCGATTGTGTGGTTGATGCAGTCGGCTACCAAGCGCAGCCGGACAAGGAACGGGTGCCGTCCGCAGAAAAACCTACTCAGCCGCTGGAAAACGCCGCGCGGCTCGTCAATCCAGCAGGAGGCATTGGCGTCGTCGGTGTTTACATCGCGCCCGATCCAGGCGGACGCACCGAGCAAGAAAAGCAGGGCATCTATCCGATTCCCGTTGCAGAACTGTTCGATAAGTCCGTGACGATCGGATTCGGCCAAACTCCAGTGAAACGCTACAACGAGTATTTGCGCGACATGATCGTCGCCGGGCGCGCCAAGCCGAGCAAGATCGTCAGCCACCGAATTCACATCGAAGAAGCGCCTGATGCTTACGACAAATTCCGCCAGCGCACGCAGGGATACACGAAGGTATTGATTAAGTTCGGAAAGCTAGCGGCCTAATTCTCGGGTGGCTGGGGCCGTACGGTTC
Source organism: Candidatus Acidiferrales bacterium (assembly GCA_030038275.1). Classification (GTDB taxonomy): domain Bacteria; phylum Acidobacteriota; class Terriglobia; order Acidiferrales; family UBA7541; genus Palsa-295. The sequence goes on from JASHPG010000192.1 coordinate 7,573, forward strand.
ACATTGCTTGGGCGAAAGGAAAACGCGGATGGCAGAAAATAATGTGGATTCGTCCGTCTTAGACCACATTCAGGAACTCGCGTCCGAAGAGCACCACCTCTACAACCAAGATTCGCTCAGCGAGGAGGACGACCGGCGTCTGCACGCCATTCAGACGCAACTGGACCAGTGCTGGGACTTTTTGCGCCAGCGGCAAGCGCTTCGCGACGCCGGTAAGGACCCTCGACAAGCCCGCGTGCGTCCGCCCGGAATCGTCGAAAATTACGAGCAATAATCTCTGCAGACCTGCGGAACTGCCGCAGGCGTTGGCGAGTGATGGACCCAGCAGGTCAGGGTTACGAGAAGTCTATGATTCGTTTCGATGAGCGAAATAGCCCAATTCCGTGCTTACCGTTTCCGCAAATTTATCCAAAGCCGCTCTGGTTGCCCATTGCTAGTCGTAGCCGCGCACCCCGACGATGAGACGATCGGAGCGGGAGTTTTAATCAGCCGCATTCCAGGAACGCAAATCCTGCACGTCACGGACGGCGCGCCGCTGAACATGGCAGACGCCACGGCGGCGGGATTCGGCACGCGAGAGTCTTATGCCGACGCGAGGCGACTCGAAACACAGCGCGCCCTTGCCAGGGCCGGTGTTCCTCCAACCGCAATTCATAACCTGGGCTTCGTTGATCAGGGCGCGGTTTTTCGGCTTGAACAAGTTACGCGCGCCATCCTCGACGGATCCGCGGCTGCCTAGCGGATTATGACGATTGCAGTGCTCTACGGCTTTCGCAGGCGCGGCTCCACATATTTCCACTTGAGCGGCTTTGATCCCGAGTACGCGCGGTTTAGCGCCGGGAAATTGCCGCTGGCACACGCAATCCGCCATGCAATCGCTGAAGGACGCACAGTGTTCGACTTTCTCAGCGGCCAGGAAGCCTACAAATATCAATGGGGCGCCCGAGACTACCCCACGTTTCAGATTACATTCGAAGCGGCACGAAAGACCGCTGATCTCTAGGTTCAGCGGAAAGCCGTATCCATACAATCGAGCGTTGCTGTTTGCGCAATCGCCGACGGACCGACGACGGGCAGTCACGTAAATATATCGTGTCGTGATATACTTCCGCCATGGTTCAGTCCAGCCGGTCACACGCGACGAATTCGGCTGTAGAAAAGGAATTGGCAAGATTTCGCTATCGGATCCGGCGGTTTCTTCGTTTCAGCGAAAAGGCCGCGCGGGCAGCGGGAGTGACGCCGCAGCAACACCAATTAATGCTTGGCATAGCCGGATTTACGGGGCGGGGTTGGGCGAATATTTCCGAATTAGCGGAGTTCCTGCAAGAGCGGCACAACGCTGTGGTCGAACTGGTCAGCCGCGCGTCAAGCGCGGGGTTGGTCAGCAAGCAGGCAAACGCCGGCGACCGCCGCGTCGTCCGAGTAGAGCTTACGCGGCGAGGAAGGTCGATTTTGATGAAGCTCTCCACATTGCACAGAAAGGAACTGCGGAGGCTTCGTGAAAGCCAACCAGGCGAACTGATTCCGCAGTCGAGAGCTTTTCCTGCTGACGCTAATCTGGAGAGGAAGCCTCCGATACTTACAGGCAACCTGGCATGACAACGGTGAAAACGGCAAGCGACAGATACCCGAAGCTGCGCCGGTACATTTCTTTGGTCCGCAGTGACCTCACCGAAACGTACTCGCGCGACCTGCACAAATGGCTGATAATCGGGCCGATTCTAGGCGTGGTCACTGGGCTGCTGATCGCGCTTCTCGTCGAAGTAATCCTGAAATGGATGTGGCCGCGGGTGCTGCGCTACTACATGGGCCATCACATCGCGATCGTTCCCGGTCTTATCGTCGGGTTCATAATCGCAGGGCTGCTGATGCAATATCTGACTCCGAATCCCGATGAACACTCCACCGAGGAAATCATCCGTTCCTATCACGAACATCAGGGTCGGGTCGGAATGCGGTCATTTGTGCCGAAGCTGCTCGCAGCGGTTGCAACAGTTGGATTTGGCGGCAGCGCGGCGCTTGAGGGACCCAGCATTTACGGCGGCGGCGCGATCGGTTCTTGGTTGTGGACCAAACTGCGCAGATTGCGGATCGAGCCTCGCGATCGTCGAATCCTGCTGATCAGTGGAGCGGCGGCGGGAATGTCCGCTGTATTCCGAGCTCCGCTGACCGGCATCGTGTTCGCGTTGGAGATGCCATACAAGGACGACTTGGCGCACGAGGCCCTGCTGCCGTCGCTGATTGCCTCGGTGGTTTCTTACGCGACCGTGGTGGCCTTTACACAAGCGGGGCCTATTTTCACCTTCCCTAGCACTGGCTCGTATACCAGGCGCGACTTGCTCTGGGCCGCGCTGCTCGGCGCGATCTGCGGTCTGATCACGATGGTATTCGACATTACCTTCCGCCGCGCGCGGCACTTCTCAGTTCAAGCAAAGATTCCTCACTGGGCCAAGATGGCCATCGGCGGCCTTTTGACTGGAGTATGCGGCCTGATATTCGTTACCGCGTTCAAGGATAGTTTGATCCCGATTGGGCCGAACTATGAGGCGGTACCGCTGATTTTGCAGGAGGCCCACAGCTCCATCGAGCTGGTTGTTTTTGGCGTGATGAAGCTCGCGGCAACCCTGTTTTCTCTCGGCGTCGGCGGCGTGAGCGCGGCTTTCGTGCCGCTCTTCCTATCCGGGAGCTCCTTCGGTGTGGCGTTCGCACAATCGATCGTTCACAACCCGGCGGTCGATCTCTTCGCGGCGGTCGGGATGGCGGCCTTCATCGCCGGCGGGTACAAAACGCCACTGACCGCAGTGGTCTTCGTAGCCGAGGCGACCGGCGGACACGCGTACATCGTGCCCACGCTAATCGGCGCCGCCGTTGCGTACGCTGTTTCCGGCGAGGCTTCAATGTCCGGCGATCAGCGACTGCACGAAGGCGTGCGGATAGCGGAGCTTTCGAATCTCGTGGTGGGCGGGGCCATGCAGAAGCGCGTGATCTCGGCCCAGGCGCACTGGTCCATCGGAGAATTCGTAGAAACAATTCGCGCACGCGTTGCGCACACGGCATACCCGGTCGTTGAAAACGGACGTATCGTGGGCACAATCGCCGGCGTTTCCCTTGGTACAGTTCCGCCGGAGAGCTGGGATAAGGTTTCTGTGCGGGACATTATGGACCGCGAAATCGAAATCGTCTCCCCGGAAGCCGAGCTACAAGGCGCCTTGCGCCTGCTGATGGCTCCGCACGGGCCACACATGCTGATAGTAGCTTCCGAACAGGACCGGCTGGAAGGAATCGTCACCAAGACGGATATCCTTTCGGCCCTAAACACCGGCTCCGCAAATAGCGATGCCGTCCACGCCGAACAAGTCTGAAGCCTTGCATCGTTCGCCTTAGAGCAAGCGGCAACCGGCGCCCATGCCTTGCGCCGCCTTTTCAGCCGTGCGAAAATTGTGGCGCTCATCGAGACGTCTTCTCACATTCTGGCGATATCGTCTAAGGGTTAGGACGTGGCCCTCTCAAGGCCAAAATCCGGGTTCGAATCCCGGTATCGCTACCAACGTGCAGTGTTGGCGTGGCTAATCCGTCCGTTCGGCGAGGAGTTTAGGTACCGGGCGTCGAGCTTAGAAACTGACGATTTGTAGGATAGAATGCAGCGCACTTTCCATTGCACTTTGGCGCCGGTGACCCGTGATGCGACATCACAATGTGCGTCTGCCGCTTGCGATGTTATTTACTCTTGCCTTTTTTCCCCTCAGATTAGCCGTAGCATCGAGCAATCGCCGATCTTCAGCGGCGTCCGAAGGTTTTTCTCCACGTGATTTGTCTGGCGTTTGGTCCGGAGCCCAAGAGGCCGACACGTTCAGCAATAGGGACTTGCCGTTGACACCATGGGCCGCGGAAAGATTTCGCAGCGTTAAGCCAGGCTATGGGCCTCACGCCAGCGCACTTTCAAACGATCCCCTCCAGGACTGTTTGCCACCGGGCGTCCCGCGGATTCTGCTGGTTCCGTTTCCGATGCAGATCGTGCAGATACCGGGCGAGGTCATCATGCTTTTCGAATACGACCACTACGTGCGGTACATCTATACGAACAGGCGCGAACATCCCAAGGGCCTGCAACCGACGTGGATGGGAGATTCGATTGGCCACTGGCATGGCAACACATTTGTTGTCGACACGATTGGGCTGACAGACAAATCCTGGCTCGACCAAGTTGGACATCCACATTCAGACGAATTGCACGTCGTAGAGCGCATCCGGCGGATTGACCGCGATACGCTCGAAGACGATCTCACAATGGATGACCCGAAAGCCTATACGAAACCGTGGGTGGGAAAGCGAATTTTCAAGTTGCGGCCAGGTTGGCATCTTATGGAATACATCTGCGAGGATCCTATGGACGATGTAGCCAGGTAAATTCAAGGCTTTCCCAAAAACCCGGCCACATCGATGCGGCTTATCGTTAAGACTTAATGAAGCGTCTCAACAATACCGCGCTGCAGCTAATCGTCATCGTCGCGATAGCTGTTGTGGTGTGCGTGTTGGGAATTTTGCAGTATCGTTGGACGGGCGAAATCAGTGCTGGTGAACAGGACCGATTGTCTCGAGTTGTTACCAAAGATGCTCGAAATTTCGATGAGCACGTCGCTTACGATTTCGAACGCCTCGCTGAGTCCTTCGAAATTGACCCAATAGATCCAGCCTCTACTGTTGAATCCTACGTTACTCGAAAATACCGCGAGTGGAATGAAACGACTTCCCGCCCGGACTTGCTCGCCGGCATATATATCTGGCGGAAGACCGCTGATCAGGTACCCTACTTCGAATCGCTGGATCGAACCAGTGTGCAGTTTCAGAAGTCAGATTCGTCAAACAAAATTGAGGTGCTGCAGCCGAAGCTGGAAAAGGATTGGGGCAAACTGCCAATTTTCATGGCGGGCCGTCAGGCGGTCTATTATCACTGGAAATTCTACGGGGACTCTTTCGCTCTTGTCCGGCCGGTGTTTCGGGTTGTTTCGCCAGCCCGAGATTCCGACATGGGCGTCGAGGCGATGGGATTCCTGGTGGTTCAGATCGACGGAATGTTCCTGAAAGAGCATTATTTCCCAGATTTGACCGAGCAGGATTTTGCTGACTCTGGATTCAATGTCGCTGTTCGCAGCGCAGCGCCGCCTTTTCGCACAATTTACTCGTCGGATCCCTCTTTTTCAATTTCAACTTCTTCTCCGGATGCCCGACGCAACCTGTTCGACTCGATCGCTGAGCAAGCCAGACGGCGAGGCCGTCCTCTCGTGGATTTTGCGGACGCGAGCCGGCAATGGCAGCTTGTCGCACAGCATCCGTCCGGCTCGCTGGAAGCTGCCGTGGTCAACTGGCGGCAACGCAACCTGGCGATCGGCCTAGCGCTCCTCACACTTCTCTTGTGCTGTGCCGGATTAATTGTTTCGGTGGCGCGGCGCGCTGAACGGCTAGGCAATCTCCAGATGCAGTTTGTGGCGGGCGTATCACATGAACTCTGCACGCCGCTAACGGTGATCAATTCGACCGTCGAAAACCTTGCGGACGGCATCGTCGATGATCCTGTGCAGGTTCAAGAGTACGCTGCAATTCTTCGCGGGCAAGGCGACAGACTGTCGCGTTTGCTGGAGCAGGTTTTGCTGCTAGCGTCTGGGAAGTTGGGAGAACCGGCATCGAAATTGAGGCCGGTTGACCTTGCCTCCATCGTTTCGCAAGCAATTGTCACCTCCGAAAAGATGCTTCGCAACGAAGGGTTCACCCTGAAGAAGGAAATCGCCTTGAACCTGCCGCCAGTCAAGGCGGACCCGGTTCTATTGGGCGAGTGCATCGCAAATCTGTTAAGCAATGCAATGAAGTACGGAGGCAGCAATCGATGGATCGCGTTGCGGATACGAGAAGTGAAAAGCCATGCGTTGCATGAGGTGCAAGTCGCGGTCGAGGACAAAGGAATCGGAATCGCAGCGGGCGATCTTCAAAGTATCTTTGAGCCGTTCTATCGAGTACAGGCGGTGCGCGACGGCCAAGTGCGCGGCGTGGGCCTCGGTCTCTATCTGGTAAAACGAATGATTGAAAGCATGGGCGGACGAATCAGCGTGACAAGCGAAGTTGGAAAAGGTTCTTCTTTCGTCCTCCACTTTTCTTTGCGCAGACTAGTGAACAACCAGCTTGCACCAAGTATATCTTCACCCTCGGCGGTTACGTGACCGGCATGGCCGCGAAGATATTGGTCGTTGAAGATGAGGCCGCTCTCTGCGTGACTCTCCGGGATCGCCTGCGGAAAGAAGGTTACGTTATCGCCGTGGCCAAGGATGGCGCGACTGGACTTGAGCGCGCCACGAACGAAAACTTTGACCTGATCGTTCTCGACCTCATGCTCCCCGGAAAAGATGGTCTGGCGGTCTGTCAAGAACTCCGCCAGATAGGAGCGAATACTCCGATTCTCATGCTTACAGCGCGGCGAGAAACAATGGATAAGGTCGTGGGATTGAAGATTGGAGCGGATGACTACGTCACGAAGCCGTTCCAAATGGCCGAGCTTTCGGCCCGAATCGAGTCGCTGCTGCGAAGGTCCTCTCACACGGCTGAGATAACAGGCAGTCACTATAGATTCGGGTCTATCCAGATTGACACGAGGCGGATGGAGGTTTTGCGTGACGGCAAGCTCGTCGCTTTATCGGCACGGGAATTCCGATTGCTGCAATACTTTGTGGAGCATCCGGGAGCGACGCTATCGCGCGAAGAGTTGCTCCGCGAAGTTTGGGGCTACGATGTGGCGCCTTCTACTCGCACCGTCGATGTTCATGTGGCATGGCTAAGGCAAAAGCTTGAGCACGACCCAAAGAATCCGAGGTCGATAATCACCGTTGTGGGGCTCGGATACAAATTTGCGGATCAGCCATCGAAATTGGTTCAAGGTCTGCCATAGCGTATCTTCCGAGGTACCGATCGTAATAACGATAAGTTGGACTGAGCCATTGAGGAGAGCCCTCTTTCTCGAGATGGTAGCGGACAAGCTCCACGATGTCCTTACGTCCTCGATGATGAGGGTTCGCGAGCGGGTATTCACGATACCGTAAGTGAGCATAGCCAATGACCCGTTGGCGGCAAGAATGGCTATAAATGTCATTAAATTTTTACATAACTTCGCCGAAGTCGATTATCAAGAACGTCTGGCGCGCGGTAGAACGTCAACACTGTCGCTTGCATTCGCAAACGGCTTATAATCAACTTCTTCGACGCGCCCGTAGCTCAGCTGGATAGAGCGTCTGCCTTCTAAGTCTTGTTAAACGGAGAATCAACAACTTACAAGGAAACCTCTACAGGGCGCTCATTCGTGTGCGGGAGTGCTATCACGCGCACAAACATCGGCACTTAGCGACCGCAAGGATTCGGCTGCGCCGCATTCAGTAGCACACAGTCGGGTCAGGTGGTGGGCACAATTCTGGGCACAGGGATTCAGACGCGCCAGAAACACGCCAGCGTGAACAAAGGGACTCCTAACAGATGGAACCGTCCGACGGCCGGGTGTGGTCGCCCCATGCGCCGCCTGAGAGTCCGGCGGCGAGTGCTTCAAACAATTTTCCGAATACTTGGAGCACCGTTGCCGCTGTGGGTCAGGTATCCGGCCCATCACGGGTAGATTTCTTCAGAGTTCCAGAGCTTCGTACGCACGCTGGATTAGTTCTTGCGGCGAGGTTCCGTCATGGGGATAGGTCGCGACGCCGACGACCGCTTTAATCAGCTGATCCAGCTCTTTAATCGACTTGTGCAGCTCTTGTGCCATAAGACGGGCTTCTTCTCTTGACGTTTCGGGAAACAGCAGAAAGAACTCGCCCCAGCCCAAATGACTGAGAACGTCAGACCGCCGACAAATCGTGCCAATCTTGTCCCCGATTTCACGTAATAGCTGATTGCGCCTTTGCGGACCGAGGAACAGCGATACCGATTCTAAATCGACGTTCAAGGCCACCACGGAGAACACGCAATTGGCGCGAGCCGCCCTCTTCGATTCAGCGGAGAGCGCCTCCATCAGGAACCGCTCGGTCTTTAATCCCGTGAGTTCGTCGGTGATCGTGAGCGACAGCAGGGCTGTCATATACCGATCATTACCGATTGCAATTGCTGCGAAATCGGCGAACATGCGAAGCATGGCCAGCTCAGTCGGAGGATACCCTTCAGAGCCGCCGCAGTTGATTAGCTCTAGCACGCCTAAGCATTGCTCCTCGCCCGCTGAGCGTCGCGTTAGTGGGACCGCAACGATTGACTGAACGTCAACGTCCGGCCAACCATCCACATCAGCCCGAAACCTCGAATCGCTTTGCGCATTGCCGACAATCACCGTTTCATTCTTCTCTGAAACCCATCCGGCAATGCCGTTCCCGGCCCTGATTCGGATGGAGCGCAGTCGGTCCGGTACTTGCATCCAAGCATATTCTCGTGGATCACTTTCGCTGCTCGTCGCTATCTTGAAACTAAGTTCGTCCTCGGCAGGTTCACGTAACAGCAGCGCCCATCTCTCCGCATGGAAAAGCGAAGTCATTTCCTCCTCGATCACGTCGAACAGTAGGGGCCAAGGGCCTTGTTCACGGTGATCTACCAATCGCTTGGCCGCGTCGATGACGGTAGCCAAATCTGCGCCGGAAAGTCCGGCTAGACTGCGCCTGACAAGCGACGAGGAGCGAATGGAGAGCGTTCGCGAGTCCGATACAGCGAGTTCTGTTAACTTCTCGTTCGGCTTGTGCTGGTCCATATAGTCTCGTGCTTCAAAGGGAGTTTCTGGAGGCGTTGCCGCGAGAGCTCAATTTGCGCGCTCAAATCCTCGGCCATCTCCTGTAAGAGATCACGTCCCGCACTTGTTGCCCGCTCTACTCTAATTTTCAGTTCAAACAATTCCGACTTCTTCAATATTTCGATTTCGTGTTCAATACGGGCGAGCCTCTTCTTGATCTGTGCGATCTTCCGAATCACCCGGACTAGTTCTGCCGCCGTGCCTTCGCCCTTGAACGACTCAGGACTCGCTTCGTATTCGTGCAGAATCGTCCGAAGGCGCTCCTCGTCGCCAGCTTCGTACGCACGGTTTGCATCCGCCATTAGCTGCTCTCGCCGCACACGATCCATCGGGTCAGTAGCCAAATCTGGATGGATTCGCTTGGCAACTTCGCGGTATAGGCTTTTGAGGGTTGTGGACTTCGGAGCACAACCCGTCTCGTTTCCGAGGCCCTCTGTTAGGGCGCGAGAGGTTGCGGCACGTTCGCGTGCTTCGGCTGCGTTGTGCTGTGTGGCTTTGCTCGGATGAAGGCGCGCCTGTCGTTCCGCAATCTTTGCCTCAATTTCATCAAGCTCTGCATACCGTGATCCGAGGGTCTTGAGATACAGTACCTCGAATGCAGACAGTTCCGACCGCAGCGCAGTGAGGCAAAGTTCCTGTTCCGCCAACTCGGATTCAAGGACCGAAAGCTCTGCTTTCTTTTTTGCGAGTTCTTCCTCTTCTGGTTTGGTCAGTCGCGCGTTTGGCTCAGGCACGGTTTGCGGTGCTCCATCTCCCCGGCAATCTAGAGGCAAGCCACACACCAATTGTGCAACGCGCGCCCGCCGGGTGCGCAAAACCGTGCGAATCGAGTGCCGAGAATGTTACGCCGAAAGTTGCTCGATTACGATTCCGTGCCTGCGATTTTGTGGCGTCGCCTGTTCCGGTCATCTACATAAGTGCCCCTCCAGAGGTACGGCGATTATTCGCCGACAGCTTGTCGCCGATCAGAAAGCGAGTCGCTCACGACCCACTCGGGCCGCCGTAGCGTTAAGGTTCGTGTGAGGCGACTATCGGCCAGCCGGTAGGCGAACTAGATACGAGCGAAACGGGCTTTAAATCTGAGGCTTGACAATATAACTAATTTCTGTTATAAATTTGGCCATGAACCCAAAACAATTAAGAGAGGCTAGACTGCAACGTGGCTACACGCAGCAACAAGGCGCTGCCAGGTTGGGTGTGACTCAAGCGTATTTCTCGATGCTCGAAAACGGCGCGAGAACGCCGTCCTCTGAGCTTGCCCGAAAATTGATGCGCGATTTCGGCGTGCCGCCTACGGTGCTGCCTGTGTCCGCTGGGCCGTTGATGAACGTAACGCCTGATTTTCTAGCTTCCGAGCTTGCTTTGTTGGGATACCCCGGATTTGCACACTTGCGCCATGCGTCAAAGAAATTGAATCCCGCAGAGTTCTTATTGACGGCTCTATCGCAGCGCAATCTTGAGACGCGCGTTGCCGAGGGGCTTCCGTGGCTCGTTTTCCGCTACCCGGACATGGATTTTGAGTGGTTGGTCCTGCAAGCGCGATGCAGGAACCTCCAAAATCGTTTGGGGTTCTGCGTGACCTTAGCAAAGCTGGCAGGCGGAAACGATTCTCTGCAAGAACCTGAGCAGGAGCTTCTTAACAGCAAACTGGAGAGAGAGGATTCTTTCTGCCGAGAATTGAATGAGCCGGAGCGCCGCTGGTTTCAGGAGCATCGCTCGGACCAGGCGCGGCAATGGAATCTCCTGAGCGATCTGCGGCCCGGCGTGTTGCGCTATGTCGCCTAAGATTCTGCCGCCGTGGAAGGAATTCCTTGAGGAACTTGATTCTCAGCTAGGCGGACCGCTGGAGTTGCATTGTATCGGCGGCTTCGCTGTTGTGGCTGCATATAGTTTGCCGCGAAGCACGAACGATCTCGACTATTTTTCGCTGGAACCGTCGAATTGTGCCGCGTACTTGGAAAAAGTAGCTGGCCAAGGTTCCGGGCTAGCGCGAAAACACAAAATCTACGTGCAGCGGGCCGCCGTCGCATCTCTTCCGGAATGCTACGATGAACGTTTATCCGAATTGTTTGCTGGTCACTTTAAGAATCTTCGCCTTTGGATTCTCGACCCCTATGATCTCGTGCTATCGAAATTGAGCCGCAATGCGGATCGAGACCGAGAAGATGTGAAGCACATAGTTCAGCTATGCTCATTAGAAACGCGCGTCCTGCGTTACCGTTATACGAGTGAACTCAGGCCGATTTTAATCGGCGACGTTAGGCAGCATGACCAGACCCTTGAGTTTTGGATTGAAGCTTACTTTCAATCAGCTAGTTGACTCCCAAAAATGGCCACACATTTTATGGCTTATCCCCGGCGCGGCCCCTCCCCCGAGGAAAAGCGGCGCTAAGGCTCGAACTTGCAGCGAGCTAATCGAGGGACGGCGTGTCTCAAGAATGTCTCAAAAGCCTTTCAGAGTGGCGTTTCGGCCCGTAGCCGTTCAACCAATCGTTGCAGAAGGTCACCGGCGCGCCTTTTGTCCGCCTGCCGTGTGGCGTATCCATCCCGGAGACGCGCTAGGTGGTACGGAGCGAGCTTTTTGCCCTTCCGCCGCACAGAACGGGAGCAGCGACGACTGCAAAACTCGCCGCGAGAGTACCGCCCAGCATGGTACGCAGAAACGAACCGGCGACCGCAGCCGCGACAATTCGTCTCAGTGCCTACGGCAACCTTGCGCCGGATTCGGTTTGTGTCACTCATTTGGGAGCTTATATATCTCGGAAACTCGACTGATTGTTTTTGACCGTATGCCCGGAACAAGCGGGCAATTTAGTCGAACCGCTCGACCGCCGCGCGGCCAAGATGGACTGTCGCGCAGAGCGGAAATTCGCATCCACGATACGCCGCGCTGTGCCTAGCAACTCCGTCGCGGGTTCGGATTCAAAGCGACCGGGCTTATCGGGCAGGCGATACGTCCAAATCCAGCCCGACGGGAATTGCAACGAAACACAAGCTCCCGCCTTGTCAGCGGCTCCCCACAGTTTTGCAACAAATCCTGCGACCGTGTACGTCGCGTCCGGCTTCACGGTTTCATCGTGGTGCCATGCGGATAGCATTTCGGTCCGATCAAAGGCCGCTTTCCGGTCAGGAATTGTTACCTCAGCCCAATGCGGATGCCTGGGGTCGGTAGTGCGGTCCATCCATAGCCTGTCAACTCGATTCGCTTTCATTGTTTTCTCCATTCGGTCGCCAGAATCCCCGCAATCTGACACCACTGACACAACTGACCCACTTTTCCAGGACTCTCCTATAGAACAAAAGACTATAGACAGATTCTAAGAACTGGCTCCGGTTGCGTCAGTCGCGTCAGTATTCAGGCGAAGGCCGGTCCAGAACCGCGCTTTCCCGTCGCTCGTTTCTCCGAAGTCCCGGCGCTTCATTTTGTCCGCGAAAACCTTTCGGGAACACGGCGTCTCTTTGTTGGCTCGGCACCAATTCTGATACGCGGTCCATAGCGCCCCTTTTGTGAGACGGAAACTGGCGTTCATTTCGCAGCAATCTTCAAAGAATAGTGCGAGCGGATCGCTTTCGGCTTCGTACTCGCGAGTGGCGTCTTTGACTACTGTAGGCGTTTTCAGGCCGTTGCGTTGCCACGCAAGACAACCAGAGATTGCCCAATTCAGGATGCCGGATGCTTCGCGCTTCAATTCTTCGAGCAAACCCTTGTCGGCCTTCTCGTGGTCGAACGTGCGCGTAAATGGAATGAGCCGGACACGTCGCCACATCGCATTTGAATCGTCCGAGATTTCGGGTTTGTCATTAAACGCGAGCCACAGCTTATGTGTAGGCTGAAACGAAAAGGAATTGCGATAGAGAGGACGCACCGTGATTGTGTCGCCGCCGGTCCATGACTTAACTCGCGCTTCATCGAGACGGCGGCCCTTGCGCACCTCAACAGCTTTGGCGAACCGAGCGCCCGGCAGGTTGACCCCTTCGCCGGGTGTGCTGCTATATTGCTTCGCCTCCAAAACGCTGAAAGGCAGGTCAATTCCGTAATCGCCCATGATGTACAGAATGATTTCGAGAAGGGTTGATTTGCCATTGCTGCCTTCCCCGTAACAGGCAAAGAGGCACTGTTCCTTGGTACTGCCCGTCAACGAATAGCCGACAGCTTTCCCCAAGTATTCGAGCATCTCTGTGTCTGTGCCGAAAATCTCTTGGAGGAATTTTTCAAAACGCGGACATTTGGCATCTCGATCAAACCGGACGCGCGAGAATTTGGTGATAGCGTCTTTCTGTGTCGCGGGTCGGAATCCGCCGGTCCTGAGGTCAACAACTCCGTTTTGCGCTCCGAACAGCCACGAATCGCCATCCCAACGGTCTCCGTCATCGCTGATCGGATTTTCCGATTTGGCCAATTCCAGTGCCGCATCGATCCGATAGCGATTTTCGCTTTGCAGCGCCCATGAAAATTGCTGCTTTCTTTTGGCCGCATCACGGTCCTTGGTCTGTGAGGCACCCTCGGAGCGACGCCGGGCTGCGCGCTTCATCATGCCAGACATCCGATGGGTCTTGTCCTCTTCCCACCGGCTGCGCTTTGCGTCCCAGGTGAGCCATCTATCGCGCTTGTGATCGAAGCGCACCTTGTCCCCATAAAGCGAAGCGAACAGTTCGGCGTTCCCCGCGTCAGTACAGGGAAACGTCTTGGCCGGTTTCGTCGATCCTGTGGCTCTCGTCGGTGCGGGTACGAGAGTGTTTCTGTTAAAACTGCTTGGGTGTGTGCTCATGGTCATCGCCTCGGTTGTCGCCGTAGCTTCTTGCACTCGGCTTGAGAGTTTCCGTTTTGCGTACCAAAACCACGTGGCCCGATTCGTACTTCAACTCCACGCTCCCGTAGAAGCGTTGGCGTTCCAGTTCGTCGAGCATCTGGCGGATGTCGTTACCCATCGTTTCCGTTTCCTATCTACGCCCGCTGAGCGCCGCACCTTGGGGCTTCGCCCCAAACCCCAGCGTTTACGTCCCCATCGGGCAATAGCGGTCCCCGCGTGTTTGGTGGGAGAAGAGGCGACCTGCCCGCTTGGGTCGTGGGTCGCTCGCCAGCGTTGCCCGCACTAATTGGACCGCCGCCCTTCTCCCGTCGTGGGACAAAGTTTTATCGTGCTGTGCTCGCTCCCGTCTCGACAGCGTGCGCGGACAAAAACGATTCAATATCCGATTTGCGATACCGGACTAGCTTTCCGACCTTTAGAAAACGCGGCCCTCTACGCTCCCTTCGTGCCCGGCGCAGATATGGGATCGAGAAGCCATAGACCTCCTGGACTTCTTTTTCGTTCAGAACTTCGGGGGCTGTGCTATTCATTGGCCTGTCCTCTCGGTTAGTGGCGCTCTTTTCTGCCTTGACAGTATCCCGAAACGTCTGTAATACTTCAACTATGAAATCATATGACGATTTTAAAGTGCGCATTCGATATTACGGACTTATCCCGGAGGCCATTCGGGTCGAGGATGGAACCGTGACGGGATCGGTGCCGTTGATTCACGTCCTAGCGGGGATGCAATCAAGCTCGGAGGAACCGTTTCCGTTTAACCACTGGAAAGACCCGCCGCATCTGGCATTCGCCAATTTGCGGACGAATGATCTCGCTTCCGTCGCTAAGTTCACCCGCGAATACGGCTATTTGGCAGGGCATAAGGCCGTAGATCGTTACCGCGTGGACTTGCAACAACTAGTTGAACTACAAGAACTGGTCCAGGACACCTGGAGACGACTAGATACTGATTCACTCGCAACGGACCTAGACCTTGCAGAGATGCATCTGTCTGTTACCACTGAGGGAAACGAACTAAGGATTGAATCGCTGCGGACGCTGATTGAGATTCTTCTCTTGCGGGACGTCGCGGAGGACCGCATCGAAATCTGCGACAACCAGAAATGCATCACGCCGTATTTTCTCAAGAGCCGACAGGGACAGAAATGTTGCTCGCGGCCTTGCGTCGTTCAAGTTAATGTCGATAGGTTTCGGGCGCGGCAAAAGAGGGCTATGAGATTGCTAGAAGAAAAAGAGCATCGGGAGCGAATCAGTCGAAAACGGAGGACGGGGCGATGATTTACAAGCGCGGGACAATTTACTGGTACAAGTTCATGTGGGACGGCAAGCTAGTACGTGAATCCACGAAACAGGGCAATGACAAAATAGCCCGACAGATGGAATCCGCGCACCGTACCGCGCTGGCAAAGGGCGAAGTTGGCATCCGCGAGCCGAAACCTGTTCCGACGCTCAAGGAGTTTTGCTC
>JASHPG010000193.1 GCA_030038275.1 Candidatus Acidiferrales bacterium
CAGCAAGTTGTGTTCGGGACGGTCCAGCGTCAGCCGCGCCACGTCTCCTTCCACGCGCACCTTCACGTGCTGGAATTCCGCGATCTTCGGCGGAGGCGCCGCCAGCGTGCCCAGCAATTCCACGTCGCGCCCATTCGCAGCCATCGGCCCGCTCCTCGAATCCGTGCCCTTGAAGGATTCCCTAGAATCTCAAGCCACGCGCATGAGCGCTCGCGGCGTGTTGAGTGAACGGATTCAGGTTAGCCCACTTCGCGCAAGGCCGCCACGACGCATTCGCTCACGTATATACAAAGAGTCCTTGCCTATCGCCGCGTATCGCTCCACGTGGCTCTCGCGCCGCGCGCGCATCAGAATCCGGCACTTGCCTTTTAGCGGGTCAGGGCTTTCGGAGCCTGTGTGACAACGCGAGAGTCTTTGTGGGTCGCGGCTTTTTACCCTGAGTTAAGCCGAAGGGCCGCCGCGATATAAGGCTCTCCGGCGCACTGCCGAAGTCTTTATGTAGCGCTGGCCTTCAGGCCAGCAGAATTGGCATGAGGCACCCGATCCTTCGCTCCAGCTTTTCCGTCATGACCAGGGGACTGAAGCGAATCTATGGGTACGGGAGGACGGCATCCTCTTCCGGCGGCATATACGCAAAAGTTAGGGACGGCGCGAATTCTAGCTTGCCTCGCAGAGCCGAGCTGCTGCTGAAGGCATCGCACAACACGTTAGCTACGTCTCCTGCGCAATCGTGTGGGTGCCGCACGCCTTGCGGTAGAGGCGTGCGCTCTTGATGTTTCTTCTATCTCGCGAGCGCAGGCTTCCATTCCGAATTCGGCGGGCTAAGCACCGGGCCGCTAATCAGGTAATGACGGTAGCTGCTCCCACGGCCACGATTCCGGTCCACGTCCGTTTCGCGCCACTCGCGCATCACCAGCCGCGCTGTTTGAATTTTCATCATTCCGCCTTCGCGTGCGTGTTATAGTTCGCGCCGATCGAATCATTTGTGGAGAACTTATGACGCGCAGGGCCACCATTGCCTCGATTGCACTCCTATGCTTCGCCGCGCTTTCTTTCGCAAGCTCGGCGCGCGCCCAGGGCCGGCGCGTTTCAAGCTCGGATCAAAAGAAAGCAGCCGATCTTTACAATCAAGGCCGCACCGACTTTGCGAAGGGCCAAATAGACCAATCCATTGCGCTCTTTAAGCAGGCGTTGGCGCTCTATCCGGCCTTTCCGGAAGCGCTCACCAATCTCGGCATGGCCCTCGACGCCAAGGGAGACGATTCCGCGGCCGCCTCTCAGATTGAACTGGCTCTGCAATATCAGCCCAACGATGCCCTCGCCGAAGGCGACCTGGGTTTGGTCCTCTACCACGAAAAGAAGTATTCGGACGCCATTGCCGCTTATCAAAAGGCTCTCTCGCTCAAGCCGGATTTCCCCGAAGCTTACAATGGCTTGGGCGCGGCGCAGTTTGCCTCCGGAGACGCCGCCTCGGCCGAAGCCAACTACCAAAAAGCCCTTTCCATTCGTCCAAATTATTTTGACGCGCTCGGCAATCTCGGCGCCGCGTACGTCTCCCAGCAGCGATGGAGCGAAGCAGCCGCCGTTTACCAAAAAGCCCTCGCTCTCAATCCGGACGCGTCCGACGTTCGCGCGAACTATCTATCCGCGCTCCAGCACACGGGCCACTCCACCGACGCGGCTTCCGGATACCAGCAGCTTGCGGACAAGAATCCCACCGACCCCTCCGCGTGGTATCAACTCGGCCATGCCCAGTACGGGCAGTCGCAATTCGACGCCGCTATCGCCAGCTTTCAGAAAAGTCTCGCGCTGAAGCCCGGTCAGCCGGACGTTGAATTCAGCCTGGCGCGCGCGTTCGTGGACGTAAGTAAGTTCAGTGACGCGATTGACGCCTATCAAAAGGGCTTGGCGCTCCAGCCCGCGTCCGCCGAAGCTCTCTCCGGGCTAGGAGATGCTTACCTGAAAACCAATCAGCCGCGGAAAGCCGCCGATGCTTTCCGCAAATCCTTGGCCATCCAGCCCAACGCCGCTGGCCCGCTCTTCGGCCTGGGGCTGGCGCTGATGAACTCCGCCGATCTCGATGGAGCGAGCGCGGCCTTTATCAAGGTGATCGCGGCGCAGCCCACGAATTACGCGGCTGTATTCGACCTCGGGAACATTCTTTTCAACCAAGGGCAGTATGCGCTCGCGGCGGACCGTTATCGCCAGGCCATCAAGCTCAATCCCAATCTCGCCCAGGCTCATTTCAATCTCGCCGCCGTCCTCATCCGCCTCAACGATAGCGCCGCGGCCGCGCAGGAATACGCCACCGCCCATAAGCTGGACCCAAGCCTGATCCCTCCGGCCAGCAAATGATTGGCTCGGGCGCATGGCGGAGCAGGATCGCGGTGGGTCGTACACGGAAATCGTCTATGCGCCTTCGGGGGCGAAGCTGGCGCTGATGACGGGGTTAACCACTTTGCAAAAGGGCTACGTCCCGCTCACCGGCGGCGCGATGGCGGTGTACAATTCGTCTGGATTGGCCTATTACCGCCATTCGGACTGGATCGGCAGCTCGCGGCTGGCCTCTACTACCAGCCGGACCATTTACTTCGATGGGGCCTACGCGCCGTTTGGCGAAGGCTATGCGGAAACAGGGACTGCGGATTTATCGTTCACGGGGATGAACCAGGATACGGTGAGCAACCTCTATGACTTTCCGAATCGCGAGTACGGCATTCAGGGCCGCTGGCCGTCGCCCGATCCGGCAGGGATCACTTCCGTCGATCCGCGCAACCCGCAAAGCTGGAACCGCTACGCCTACGTGCTGAACAACCCGCTCGGCTTCATGGACCCCACCGGCGAATGCCCTGCAGGGGCGAACAACCAGAACCAGAATCAGAACCAAAATCAAAACCAAAACCAGAATCAAAATTTGACGCCGCAACAACAACAGTGCAAAGCTGCAGGTGACGTTGCAGCGACATTGGGAGCGCTCTCAGTCGCTAATGGCATTGGGGCTGCTGTTACAGGGGCTACAGGCGTGGGCCTTCCCGTTTCTGCGATATTGGGGGGCATCTCACTCGTAGAATTTATTGTCGGCGGTGCCGCCCTAATTTACGCCGCACACGTGTGTTCCTCGTTGCCCAATGTAAATTGATTTGGCGCATCTCGCGTCTCCCGTCCCTTCTGGCGCGCCTCGACACCGTCGATCAGGCCGTTGGTGCTATACGGGGACATCAAATGAATTATGAAAGCTGGGCCAAATCACTGGCGAAACGCGCTAGGCGTAGGACCGAGGTTCCATGCGTTCAGATCACAATTATTGGAGTAACCCTTTCGTAAGCACGGCTTTTTTCGTCGGCCTCAATTTAGGGGGCTTGATAACGTGGGTGTCCCTATTCGTTGTTTTCAAACTCGCGCCCTTGACACGAGGAGACCGGCTGATCGCATATTACGTCCCAGTAGTCTGCGTCCTTCCGTGGCTCGCGGGATGTACATCTTGGCTGCAGGTAAGGAAAAGATCCCAGTTAGGCGTATTTGACAGAGACGCGACGGGGTTTTGCTACAAAATGATCTTTCTCGCGACTCTTATGGCTTATTTGGCCATTTTTTCAATTGAAAGTGCACTGTTTCCGGTCTTGTTTAGGTTGAGGTGAGGCCGGGTGCCTCAGGTTTGGATTTTGAACTTGAGGGTGCCCAACGCTCGGTTTTGAAGCTGTGAAGAAACCTGGGGAGCGTGTCGTTTTTTTTGCGCGGGTCGGGGAATGTTTTGTGAGCGTGGGGCTCGTGAAGTCTTGCCGGCGATCGTTGCAACGGAGCGTCAAACTTGTACGACCTGTTGAACCGCGAGTATGGCATCCAGGGCCGCTGGCCGTCGCCCGATCCGGCGGGGATTACTTCGGTCGAGCCGCGCAACCCGCAAAGCTGGAACCGCTACGCCTACGTGCTGAACAACCCGCTTGGCTTCATGGATCCGACCGGGGAAGGCTGCGCCGTAGCAGGAAACAACCAAAACCAGAACCAGAATCAAAACAACAACCAAAACCAAAGTAGTACTCCACAGCAGGTGCCGCAGACGGGATGGTGTACATCGATGGAGAATGGAGGAACAACAGTCATGGTGGTTGCTGGGGGCGTATTTGTCTGGGGATTCATTGCCGACGGCACAGGGATTGGCGCACCCGCAGGACTTTTCTCCCAGGCGAGCGCTGTAGTAGGAGGCACGCTTGGCGCGGTTGTGGATGGACTTGGTAAGCTCGGGAAATCAGCAGGAGTGTGCCAGTGACACAGGCTGTAAAGGGCCATATTGCCCTAAGCTTCTTGCGGGGGAAAGACCGAATGGAGAACCAGTGGGTTAACCGAATCATATTGGCGTGTGCGCTGCTGATGTTCCTCTTTTGCGAGGGGATAGTCACGGCTGCTTCCCTGGGCTGGCCAAATGCTCGGGCGATGCTGGGTGCGCGGCGCGTGGAACAATTGCTTGTGAACGTGTTTCTGGTTTCGATCCCGTTCGTCGTTGGCGTCTGGGGCTGCGCTAGAGTTAAACGCCTTGAGTCGGAAACGGGCATGGAAAACGGCCGAAGAGCCTTTACATGGCTCTGGCGGCAATACTTGGCAGGGACAGTCGTTGCGTACGTCGCAATTCTTTCGACTGTGATGTCTGTCGCTGACGCCTTTCGTCCGAAATAGCAGAAAGAATACGTGCCGCTCACCGGCGGCTCGATGGCTGTTTATAATTCCAGCGGCTTGGCTTACTACCGCCATTCGGACTGGATCGGCAGCTCGCGGCTGGCCTCGACTACCAGCCGGACGATTTACTTCGACGGAGCCTACGCGCCGTTTGGCGAAGGCTATGCGGAAACAGGGACTGCGGATTTATCGTTCACGGGGATGAACCAGGACACGGTGAGCAACCTCTACGACTTTCCGAATCGCGAGTACGGCATCCAGGGCCGCTGGCCTTCTCCCGATCCGGCGGGCATCACTTCGGTTAATCCGCGCAACCCGCAAAGCTGGAATCGCTACGCCCACGTAAGGAGCGCGCTGACTACGCGTCCGAAAGTGACTCATCGAATCCCGTAGTCGGGCCCGCCGCAGACTTCTCCGGCAGCGTAGGAGGTGTGGGCGCCTGTTTCATCTCGCCCGTTTCCAGAATCTCCCCGCAATCCAGGCACTCGATGTACTGGGCCTCGCTATCTTTCGCAATCAGCCGCGTCCGCTTATGCTCGCATCTGCCTTGTTTTGTCGCCTCAGCCATCTTTCTTCCCCGCATTCCGCCTTCGCGAAGCTTCAAATCTTGTCTATCCACCTTCACTCGGACCCTATTCCCACCGGCTCTCCTGCTGCGAGGGCCCACACCCGTATGATATCGCACGCCTTAATTTTCCTGTTGACAATGTAGTTATCCTATGCCAACTTAAACTGTTTTTCTGCTGGCCCGCTAGCCCCCAGTGGGCTAGGCCGAAGGTCCGCCATGCGCGGACAGCCCGCTTGCCGAACAGCAGCGGAAGATTCGGAACCACATAGGCGCGGCAGACGCGGCCCGTGTGCCTCAAAGGGCTCGGGCGAAAGGAGGCAAGAGCGATGTCGGCGCGGGTGGAACCGGTCTTTGATGTCATCCGGCTGCGAACGCCTGCCTTGCGCGCATGTGGTGGCGCGGAACTTTCGCCTTTGTTTTGCTCCGAGACTGGCGCCCAAGGGCGGAACAGCCATTCAACCTTGCATGCGCGTAACTCGCTGAAAATAAAGCTACATCAAAATCAAAGGGCGGAACGTCCCGGTGCATCTTCTCATGCAGAGTTTTGCTATCTAATTTCTAACCTCCAACCTCGAACTTCTACAATCTACCCGAGACAGCGTTCGAGTAGAAACGCGTCTAAGTTGTTCAAAACAAAGGATCGGATGCCATTCTACCCGAGACAGTTCTTATCCCCAATCCGCGCCTCAAATCAGCCATCAACGCGCCGTAGTGCAGCCAGCTTGAATTCTCTTGATGGTCGCGCAAGTAGTCAAAATTCAAACCGGCCTACTGCCCAACGCGCGCATTCGTTGACGAAACCTCCGATCGCCACATATAATCAAAGTTCGTCAATTCAGTTGGAGGCAGCATGTACGCTGTAATCCGCAGTGGGGGAAAGCAGTACCGCGTCGCGCCGGGCGAGACCGTCCGCGTCGAACGCTTGGAAGGCAAAGTTGGCGGCAAAGTGACCTTTGATGATGTCGTTGCCGTCCGCACCGACGAAAAGAAAATCGTCGCTGGCGCGCAGGCCAAAGCCAAGGTAACCGGCAAGATCGTCAAGCACCTCCGTGGCACTAAAATGCAGGTGCTGAAGTACAAGACGGGCGGGCAGTACAAAATTCAGCGCGGCCACCGGCAGAACTACACGGCCGTGCAAATCGGCGAGATCGAACTCGCATAAAGGTTTCTAGAGGCTTCTTATGGCGCACAAAAAAGGCGGCGGATCATCCGTTAATGGACGCGACTCTCACGGGCAGCGGCTCGGCATCAAGCGGTTTGGCGGCCAGTTCGTCACCGGCGGCAGCATCCTGATCCGCCAGCGCGGCACCCGTTTCAAGGCTGGCAAGAATGTCGGCCGGGCCAAGGACGATTCGCTTTTCGCACGCATCGACGGAGTGGTGCGCTTCGAAGATAAAGGCGGCCTCGGACGCTTCATCAGCGTTCTGCCGTCGGCCGAAGCTTCGGCTCCCGCCGAAAAAACCGCTCCCGTGGCCGACTGACGTTCTCCCGCCACGCTGGCTCCCATGAGCGAATCCAATCGGGGCGGTCGGCAACGCGCGGCGTTCCCATCATTATGGTTCCTAGGGTCCCGCGTTTTTGCCGGCAGGAATTCCCATGTTTGTTGACGAAGCCAAAATTTCGGTGAAAGGCGGCGACGGCGGCAACGGCTGCGTCGCGTTCCGCCGGGAGAAGTACGTCCCGCGCGGCGGGCCATCCGGCGGCGACGGCGGCAATGGCGGCGACGTGTACCTCGAATCCAACGCCAACGACAACACGCTGCTCCGCTACCGCTACAACCGCATCTTTCGCGCCGACCGCGGCCGCCACGGCGAAGGCTCCGATTGCCACGGCCGCTCCGGCGAGGACATGGTTCTGACTGTTCCCGTCGGAACCGTGGTGTACGACGCCGATTCCGGCGAGCAGCTTTTCGATTTTGCGGCGGCCGGACAGCGTTTTCGCGCAGCCAAGGGCGGGCGCGGCGGGCGCGGCAACGGCAACCCGCATTTCACTCGCCCCTGGCATCAAGCGCCGCGCGAACATGAAGACGGGCGGCCCGGCGAAGAGCGCAACTTGCGCCTTGAACTGAAGCTGCTCGCGGACGTCGGCTTGGTCGGATTCCCCAACGCCGGAAAATCGACGTTGATCTCGCGCATTTCCGCGGCGCGCCCGAAAATCGCCGCGTATCCGTTCACCACGCTGGAGCCTCATTTGGGCGTGGTGAATGCCGATCCAGACGCCGCGCCAGGAACAGGCCGCACGTTCGTGGTGGCCGATCTCCCGGGATTGATCGAAGGCGCGCACGAGGGCGCGGGACTCGGCATGCGTTTTCTGAAGCACGTGGAGCGCACGCGCTTGATCGCGCACCTTGTGGACACGAGCGACGCGAACGATCGCGACCCGGTGCGCGATTTCGAGATCATCGAACATGAACTTTCCGCGTTCAGCCCATCGCTGGCTGAAGAGCCGATGATTGTGGTCGCCACAAAACTCGACGCCACCACGAACCGCGAAAAACTCGACAAGCTCCGCGCCTTTGCCGAGCAGCGCGGTTTGCCGTTCTACGCGATTTCGTCCGCCAGCGGCGAAGGCATCGTCGAACTGGTCCGCGGGCTTGCCGACGCCCTCGGCCGGATTCCCAAACCTGCTCCGACCGTTCTGCCGGAAACCGCACCGCCCATTCCGCATATCGCGGATGATCGCGCCGCCGAGCGCCCGGAGAAGCGTTGATCACTCCCGCTCCGCAGAAATCCGCCGGCGCCCCGACGCGCCGTGCGATCGCGCTTTTTGGCGGCACGTTCGATCCGATCCATTCGGGGCACATCGCCGTGGCGCAGGCGGCACAGCGCAGATTTCATCTGGACGCGATTTATTTCATTCCCTCGTCGCGCCCGCCGCACAAATCCCAGCAGGAGCTCACGCCTTTTATTCACCGCTACACCATGGCGGCGCTGGCCTGCGCCGAGCATCCGGGATTTTTGCCTTCGCTTGCTGAAGCGCCCGCCGCCCCGCCGCATGTTTTCTATTCCATCGACACGGTTCGGAAATTCCGCCGCGAACGCCCCGACGATCATCTCTACTTCATCATTGGCGCGGATCAGTTCCTCGAATTTCCCACTTGGAGGAATTACGAGCAGCTTCTCGACTCGTGCGATTTCATCGTGGCCAGCCGTCCGGGATTCCGCCTGGACGCGCTGCGGCTAATCGTTCCGCCGGAAAAGCTGGGGCGCTCGTCCGGTCACGATCAGCACAAAATCGTGCTGCGAAAATCCGTGGTGCATTTGCTGACCACCGTGGCGAGCCACGTCTCCTCCACCGAAGTTCGCGAGCGATTGGAACGAAACCAGGGAATCCACGGGCTTGTGCCTTCGCGCGTGGAGGAATACATTTTGGGACAGGCCCTATACCGGTGAGACTGGCAGATTTGCAGCCCGACGTTCGCGCGGCGGTCGAAGCGGCCCAGGATAAGCAGGCTTCCGATATCACCGTGCTGAACCTGACCGGCGCGAGCGCGTTCGCCGATTATTTCGTTCTCTGCTCGGGGCAAAGCGCGCCGCAGCTTCACGCCATCGCGGAAGCGATCGAAGAGCGCCTCGACCGGCAGGGAATGCGCCTGACTCATCGCGAAGGCAGGCCGGGAGCGGAGTGGGTTTTGCTCGACTACGGCTCCATCGTGGTCCACATCTTCAGCGAGGGCGCGCGCCGCTACTACGATCTGGAGCGTTTGTGGCGCAACGCCGAGCGCCTCGACGTATCCGATCCGGGGCAAGCGGATGTGCTTCGCGGCGATGCCGAAGGCCGCGCATCGAATCCATGAGCGACGCGCGCGCCACGTGGATCGCCGCCGATCCGGCTTCTCTTCGCGTCCTCGAAATCGCCGAAAAACTCGCGGATGCCGCAACCACCGTTCTGATCACCGGCGAAAGCGGATCGGGAAAAGATCAACTGGCGCGATGGATTCACGAACGCGGCCCGCGGCGCGACGCGCCGTTCCTGAAAATCGATTGCGCGAGCCTGCCGGCCGAGCTTGTCGAGTCGGAACTCTTCGGCCACGAGCGCGGCGCGTTCACGGGAGCCGTGGCGCGCAAGCCGGGCCGGTTGGAAATGGCGCAAGGCGGCACGATCGTGCTGGACGAAGTCGCGGCGCTCGGCCCGGGATTGCAAGCCAAGCTGCTGCGCGTTCTGGAGGAGCGCACGTTCGAGCGGCTGGGCGGCACGGAAACGCTGCGCATGGATTCACGGCTTATGGCGCTGACGAACACCGACTTGGGGCAAGCGGTTGCGGCGGGACGATTCCGCGAGGATCTGTTTTTCCGGCTCAACGTGCTTGCGCTCGTGGTGCCTCCGTTGCGCGAGCGGCGCGGAGATATCGCGGCGCTAGCATGCCACTTCGTTGCGCGGCTTGGGCCAGTACACGGACGGGCAGACGCGTCGCTTACGCCGGAAGCCGCGAAATTGCTTGAGTCGTACGACTGGCCGGGCAACGCGCGCGAACTGAAGAACGCCATCGAGCACGCGCTGGTCTTCTCGAAATCATCGCAACTGGAAGCTTCGGATTTTCCGGAGATTCTGCGCGCTGCTGGTCAGCCCAGCGCCGTTGCAGGCGCCCTGCATTCGCTCGAAGAAATCGAGCGCGAAGCGATTAAGGCAACGCTCGAGGCCAAGCGCTATAAAATCGGGCAGGCCGCCGAAGTGCTGGGCATCAGCCGCAAAACCCTGCTCGAAAAACGCAAGAAGTACGGCCTGATCTGATCGTTCGCGCGCAGCCATGAAAATCCGCCTGGTGATGCTCGGGAAAACGCGACGGCCGGAAATTCGCGCGCTCGTGGATGACTATGTGGAGCGCATACGGCATTACACAGAGATAGACGTAAACGAGGTGCGCGATGAATCGCCGGCGTCGTTGCGAAAGCTGAAGATCGATTCCGCGGCCGTAGTGGTTCTCCTGGATGCCGCCGGAAAGCAATTCACGTCGCAGACGTTCGCGCGCTGGCTAGGCGAATTGCGCGACCGCGGCGTGCGCGAGCTGTGTTTCTATTGCGGCGCGGCGGAAGGTTTCCCGGCGGACTTATCGCGCGGCAAAGCGCAGCGTATTTCGCTCTCGACTTTGACGATGCCGCACGAATTCGCGCGCGTGGTGCTGGCCGAGCAAATCTACCGCGCCTTCGCCATCCTCGCCGGCCATCCGTATCCGAAGTAGCAGTGGAGGTATTCGAGGCCGTAGCGGCGATCCGGTTCCTTTTTGCGCGAGGACGGACGCCTGGATAGATCGCGGTAGAATCTGTGAGCTTCTCCGTTCTCGTATTCCAGGCGACGTTCGACCAGCTCCCCGGTCCTTTCATCCAGCATGGCAATCTGTTGATAGCGCGTGTGAAAGTCACATCCTATAATCAGCATCGCTCGGCTCCTTTCCTCGGAGCCTTGGTCGTTTAGCGCTACCAAGTCCTACTCGGGGCAAGGAGCCGACAACGTCATCTAATCAGCAACTTCAAGGCTTCAAGGCGCGACACGCAGTTTCAGGAACGGGGCACCCGGCAGTTAAGGATGCTTTGCGAACAATGGACGGTTTTAGAGTAATTGGCAAGAGTCCCATTGTTTCTTTGACACCACTCCGCCAGCTTCATCAAGTTTTCGCTCGTAGGTCGCTAGACGATCGCGGTCCGGGGCATTGATTCTCCAGGGCAAAGCTTCGTCGTACACGCGAGCCACACCGTCGTTCTCTCTTGCGTGTCGATAGCTCCGGGCGAATTCTGTGGCAATGTGCTCCGCTAGGTCTGGAAACTCATTATCGATTGGGTCTCTTCGGCTTCGAAAGCGGCTGGAGAACTTGGCTTCCCACGTTGACCGTCGCACAGCGCGTAACGCTTCCTGCATGCCAGCTATCATTGTTCCGTTGTTTGCGACCAGGATCGGAGCTTGATTATATTTGAGGGGCATGGACGAAGGCTGCCATCTTGCCTCAGCAAGGCTGCTGTGTGCGATGGCTGATATCGGAGGCGTAACGAATATCAGCCTAAACCCATCTCTACCTCCCTGAGCAAACGCCAGCCGCGCACCTTCCAATTCGTGAATCTTCTCTGGATTTAGCAGATTGTTTTTGTGGCATCCCGTAAGTCCGAAGCTTCCAAATTCCCAAAAGGGATCAGTGCGGGCATCGTCTTTGCCAGGTCGTCGCAGATGAACAATGATGACCTTGTCGCCCGCCATCAGTTGTTCCTCTCAAGCAAAGGCACTTCTTGGCTCAAGAACCAGTCGTAGAATTTCTCCGGTATGAGGAAAGATGGCGGCGACACGCTCCGCTGAATGAACCCATTCTTATCTTAACGTCGAGCCCGCCCCAATTTGTTAACATCTCGCGTGTAACTCGATAGGCCCTGTCCCGCCATTCGCCAATCGGAATTGCTCTCTGCAAACGTCCAGACTTTCCCTTTTTAGCTCTTACGATAATGTCCGGCCGGCCGGTCTTTGCTTTTCGGGTATGTGCGTTTTCGCCCCAACGGTTTGTAGGCACACCTCTAGAGCATTTCTATAAATGATGTAGCGTATTGGGCGCTAAAAAAGAAGCCCCGGCAGTCGGCCGGCGAAATCGATGCGAAGGCGGCTTGGGCGGCCAGGAGCAGTTGCTCCTCGGCGCGAGGAGCGTGGCTGCGAAGCACCTGTTTGATCTTGCTCCACATGGGTTCGATGGGATTGAAATCCGGAGAATAGG
>JASHPG010000194.1 GCA_030038275.1 Candidatus Acidiferrales bacterium
TCAAATTCGTCAACGATTTTTACGGCCACCTTGAAGGCGACGTGGTGCTGCAACGCGTGGGGCACATCCTGGAAGAACACTGCCGCAGGTCGGACGTTGTCGCGCGCTACGGCGGCGACGAGTTCGTGATCCTGATGCCGGAAACGACCGTGGAACAGGCGCGCCAACTTGCAAACAAGCTCCGCGGCTGGATCGCCTCCGATCCGCTGCTGCGCGACAAGAACGTGACCGCGAGCTTCGGCATCGCCGCGTTCCCGGTACACGGTTCCACGCCGCAGGAACTGATTCAGGTCGCCGACTCGTCCATGTACCTCTCGAAGCATCAAGGCGGAAATTCAGTTTCCAGCTCCGAGCAGGGCGATCCCATGGAGCGCAAGCGCTGGAAAAAAGACGTTCTCGAAGCATATCTGGGCGTGACTTTGAAGCGATTGTTTTCCACCGGGCCCGAGGCATTCGACGAAATTTATCGGCGGCTGGAGCACTTCACGCGTTCGCTCGAGGAGCAGGGAGGCAACGGCGCGGGCGAAGGGTTGCCTCCGGCGGTCGTTGAGACGGTCACCTCTCTCGCGCTCGCGATCGATGCGAAGGATCACTACACGCAAGGCCATTCGCAAAAAGTTTCCACGTACGCCGGCATGATCGCGGAAGCGCTCGGAATGAAGTCCGAGGACGTGGACGAAATTCGCTTGGCGGGGTTGCTGCACGATATCGGGAAGGTCGGTATTCCGGAGGTCATCCTGAACAAGTCCGGACCGCTTGATGCTGCCGAATGGGAAACGATGAAGACGCACACGGATCTCGGCGCGCGCATCCTGGAGCCGCTAAAGACCATGGCGCGCATCCGCCTGATGGTGCGCCACCACCACGAGTTTTACGATGGTTCGGGATACCCGGACCGTCTTGAGGGCCAGCAGATTCCGCACGGCGCGCGGGTAATCGCCATTGCCGACGCATACGACACGATCACGTCAGCCCGCACGTATAAGCGCGCCCGCACCCCCGAAGACGCTTTCGCCGAGCTTGAACGCTGTGCGTCCAATCAATTCGATCCGGAAATCGTCCGCGTGTTCGTCGAAGTGATGCGCCGCGCGCCTCGGCCTACGGTCGAGGCAACGGTTTCAGTATCGCGTGGCGCGGATATCCGGCTGTAAACCGCGCAACCCTCAGTATTTTCGTGATGTGATTTCGTTGGGTCGATCCGCCCGGCGTTCTGTTCACGCTGGCCGGGCCGCATGCTAGAATCCCTTTGACGCGTTCAGTAGGCCCGTAGCTCAGTTGGCTAGAGCGCCACCTTGACACGGTGGAGGTCTGCGGTTCGAGCCCGCACGGGCCTACCATTCTTTTCAGTGACTTGCGGCTTCTGCGCGAACGCAGCAGGCTCATTTGTGTCCCGTTACTAAGACTCCAGGTCCATGAAAAATCCTGGCCGCGAGATTGGGCATGAGCGACACGAATCGAATCAGGCGCAAGGTTGAAACATCCAACCACAAACAATTGATAGCCTTACCTAGATCCAACGCCCTCGCGAGAACAACCCCCTAAAATGTGTGGTGTGGACGATCTCAGCTTGAAATAGTTGCTCAATTAAGTAACTACATCTTGGACAAAGTACCATTGGCAGGGTCGCTGTCAACGGTTCTTCTATGCGTGTGGCGCGAACGCGCCAGGAGGGTCGTCGGCATGAGGAAAATACTTGCTCTTGCGCTCTGCTTCTGCTTCCCGCTCGCACTGTTCGCTGGCGAGACCGGCTACAAGGTCAAATACGATGGTGGCTCCATGACGGATGTTAAGACAGGTGCCAATTTAAGGCTTCAAATGACGGGCACCGAAATCCGCCTGCTCGCGGGGCACGCTGACCTGATACAGGAAATCCCAGCATCGGCGATTACTGAAATTTCTTACGGCCAGGACGTGCATCGGCGCGTGGGCGCAGCCATCGGGCTTGCAACCGTTTCGCTTGGAGTCGGCGCTCTCATGGCTCTCACCAAGTCCAAAAAACACTACGTGGGCCTGACGTGGGCGCAAGGAAACACGAAGGGCGGTTTTGCGATGCAGTGCGACAAGACCGACTATCGCGGCATCCTCACGGGACTCGAAGGAATCACCGGCAAGAAAGCCGTCGATTCCGATTCGATGACTGTCAAAAATTGACGTTCTAGTCCTCAGCTTCGCGAAATAGATGAAACGGAGGCTTACTGTGAAACCCCGCGTTATGAGCTGTCTTGTCGGAGCGCTGTTGCTCTGCACTCCGGCAGCGGCGAAACGCAAGGAACCAAACCAGTGCGTCGTGTTCTTTTCCGTTGTTGAGAACGACGCAACAACAGTGGGCCTCTCAATCACTGCACTAAACGAGCCGCAGAGTAACTGGTACAAAAAACACGGCAATCGGGGAAAACTTACGGGAATTTGCTATTCAAAAACGGCTGATTCGCCCGGCGGTGCACCGCTCTACTTGATTGCCTGGGGCGAGCATCTTGTGAGCGAGCCATACACCTACACGTACAAAACCACCGAGACCGAGACCTCGAACACGAATGGAACCGTGTACGACAGCGACGGCGATTCGTCGCAGGTGCAAGGTACGACAACGACCGACGTGCCGGTTTACCACACGCAATCCGGTGTCAAAAGGTACTACGTGGCTGATGGACGGTTGTCGATTTGGGATGACACTACGGACGACGGCAAGGGCAGTTTTGTTCCATTCGCGCCCCTGCACAATCACAATCGGTCGGTATTCACCTCGGCGTCCACTTCTCTGCTCAAGAACGCCATCCAGATAATTCGCGAACGCGAAAAAGAGCGTCTCCCGCAGTGAAGGCTCCTGCTCGATACGGCATGAGATCCCTATGCATCTGTATTGCTCTGTTGCTCTTGTCTCAAGCTGCGAGCGCGGCGAACACGCGAGTCTCGACAGCGAATCCGCCTCAGCGGGCCGGAAGCCGAAAGCAGCAGCGTGCAAAGCCGAGTTGAAAGAATGGTCCACGTCCAATCTCGAAATGCTGACCATCGCGCAGCTACAGGTTCGAATGACCGAGACCGTTTCTTGCGCGAAAGTGGCAGAGTGGCATAGGCACAGCGACAAACGAGTGACGGCCTACCTGCTTGAGTTCTACCGCACAGATGCCGAGCTTGCGAGTAGGGCTTTCGATTTCATTAACGAGCACCACTTGAGCGATGAATTCCGCGAGCAAAAGGACGGCGTGGCCAGCTATTCGACGGATGACCCGGACGGGAGTGCCCCATGAAATCCTTGTGTGTCTTAGGTGCTCTGATGTTTGCGCTCTCCGCAGCGGCGCAAACGAGCAGGATTCCGGCAAGAGAAGCGAGCAATCACATCGGGGAGTTCGCAACCGTTTGCGGCACGGTCGAAACCGCGCACTTCGCCTATCGAAGCAAGGGCCAGCCGACGTTTCTCGATTTCGACGCGCCCTACCCGAATGAGGACTTTAGCGTGGTCATTTGGGGCAGCGACCGCACGAATTTCAGCATCAGGCCTGAAGTCGCGTATCGAGACAAAGCCATTTGCGTAACCGGCCAAATTTCGACCTATCGCGGAGCGCCGCAAGTCATCGTCCGCGAACCGAATCAGATCGAACGCTGAATTGACCCTCTGGATTCGCGCGATGACACTGCGTAGGTAGGGGTTCTACTGCGGTTTGTTATGGTCGGGTCGCCACTCCCAGATTATGAGCGCCGGAGAAAAGATACATCGCCGTGCCGCCGGTTTGCGGCAGCCACCACATCTTTCGCAGCACTAAATTCTCGCTGCGCTGCATCCGGCGCGCGGCGTAGTCAAGCGCCAGCGGCGCCACTTGAATTGCCGCGTAGATGGCAGGCGAGCCCGCGAACGGGCGCATCATCGGATCAGCCTCCACAGCGCCGCGTCCAATGGCCTGCCGCGTGCTAAACGCATCAAAGGCCGCCGCGCCGTGCTCGGCCATCGCCAGCGCAAGCCACTTCTTTCGCGAAGGCATGCCTTCCACGCTCCGCACGTTTCCCAGTTTTCCAAGCTTCGGTTGCTCAAGGCGCATCGTCTCGATTCCCTGCGTTTCCTGCGCTGCAGCGGACGCGCTTGCGGGCACGGGAGCAGCTGGCAGCCCGTTGGCCTCGGCTGCATCAGGGGCGTTCGCGGTGCCGCCGGCCGTGGCCAACCTTGGCGTAAACATCAGTGCCCCGGCTAAAAACAGACCGACGCAGACTTTGTTGCGGAGTTTCTGGAGTTGCATTTCCCGGTTTTCCTCAGTTTCTGGCCGTTGCGGATCTCACAATGCCCTGCCTTCAGACGAGCGGAGGAGCGGACCAGTTTCGAACTTGTTCAGCTTACTGGCGTGCCGCAGGGCGAGCCATGGACCGTTGCTCTCAAATCGCGTGGTACCGCTGTTTGGGACTATGGTTTTCGTCGCGGTAGTACTTCGCTGAATCTGAGGCGTCGGCGCGCGGCTTGGCCCTTAGGTTTCGCCGTTTAGCCGTGCGAATGGGTCTGGCGACCGCTGGTTGCATGGTGCCTTAGAATGAACGGTTCATGGTCGCTCCGTCCGAACCCGGCCGCCTCAGCGTGGTTTTGGTCGCCACGCGCAACCCGCTTAATATCGGAGCGGCTGCTCGCGCGATGAGCAATTTCGGTTTCTCCAGTCTGCGCGTGGTGAATCCCTACGATTCGGCGTTTCGCGAGGCGCGTTCCGCAGTGGGCGCAGCCGAACTTCTTGCCAACGCGGAAGAACATACGACGCTTGCGGCGGCCGTGGGCGATTGTTCCTTGGTGGTTGGCACCACGGCCGTGCGCCATCGCCACCTGCGTCACCCCGTGCGGCGGCTTGAGGAGGGGGCGCGCCTGATTCGCCGCCGGCTGGCTACGGGTAGCGTCGCGCTGCTTTTTGGCTCGGAAAAATTCGGCTTATCGAACGACGATCTCAGCCATTGCCATTGGCTGATGCGTATTCCCACACGCGAGGAAAATATCTCGATGAACCTCGGGCAGGCGGTCGCCGTCTGTCTTTACGAACTGATTCGCGATCCGAAGCCGCCGCGTGCCGCGGAAAAAAGCATGCTGGCGCCCGCCGCGGAAGTCGAACGCATCACCGAGGTCCTCACGCAAGCCCTGCGCGAAAGCGGCTTTCTCGATCGCCGCGTGGTCGGTGACTCCGAGCAGCGCGTCCGGCGCCTGGTGCGCCGCCTCCGCTTGCCCCAGGAGGACGCCATCATGTGGCTCGGTATTTTCCGTCAAATCGTCTGGAAGTTTCGCCACCCGGAGTTCTCCGCGCCCCCAGAAGAGTAGCGCCGGGAATGTTCAAAATGGGCGTGGAAGTCCGCGCGGGCGAATAATGCTAATTATTTTGCGAGACTACCGGAAGCGGCTGGCGGAATCTGCGGTTATCTGGAGCGCTTGGACAGTTCTTCAATCCACAGCTTGAGCAATTCCTCTTGTTCCGGCGCCGTTCCCATGAATAACAGCGCCATTCCTTCGCCGGCGTCCGGCACATTCGGTATCACCTTCGCCCAGGTTTCAAACGCCGTGTCGCCCTTCTGTATGTGCAGTTGCACCACGGCGCTTGGCTGAAAGCGCCTGGGCGCTCTCAAGTAACATCCCTTCTTGCTGATCACCGTGACCTGCCCCGCCGACTTGGTTTTCGCCGCTGGATCGCGAATTTCGGCGGGAGCGCCAAGGGCGTAACGCGGGAATTCCCGGCGCTCGTCCTGCTTGAGTGGGTTGCTCTTCAGTGAACGTGCCGCCGCGAGGTCGTTCATGGTTCTCCTGTGGATTTGGGGCCTTGGCTTCGCGTACAAGTATGAACGAGAAACAAAGTGCGGCGCGAAAAAAACTGTTTACTGCTTGGCTTCATGAGCAGACCGGCGGCGCAATTGGCGTGCCATTTCTTGCGTTTCGTGAAGCGCTGTGCCGGATGCTATAACCGCTTTGGTTAGTACCCTGGTTTTCCGAACTGGCGAAGTTTGAATGCGCGCTGAGCCACTTTGAATTTCCTTGTATGACGCAAGCGGCCAAACTCAGGCTGATCCGTTGTTTCGATGCCCGCACTTGTCCGTTTTCTCCGAACGCGGTATTTTCTGTCCGGTTTTCTTAAAGATTCGAACTCGCGTTTCTCAGGGAGCTGCCGTGCGGATTTCCAAACTCGGCTGGTCGATTTCAGCGGCAATCGCCGCGGCTTTCATTTCGCAGCTCGTTGCCGTGCAACCGGCTTTCGCGCGTCCGCCACAAGCCGCGGCGGCGAATATCGCTCCGCCCGTCCAGTTGACCGCCGAGCAGGATCATCAGCGCGTAATGAATTTGCTGCACCTCACCACGCTTCGTCCCCCTCCAACAGACGATCAAAGCAAGCCGAATCACGCCAACTACGACGAATCGAAAGCGGCGGTTTTTCCCAACTATCCCGATCCGCTTATCCTCAGCGATGGCAGTCCCGTCACTTCCGCCAAAGTATGGTGGACGGAGCGCCGTCCGGAAATCGTCGCAGCTTTCGATAGCCAAGTTTACGGCCGCGTTCCGGATCGCACGCCTGCGGTCCATTGGGAAGTTACCAGCACGAAAAACGAAGCCGTCGGCGGCATACCGGCCGTCACGCGCGAACTTGTCGGACACGTCGATAATTCTTCTTATCCGCTGATCGCGGTCGATATTCGCGCCAGTCTCACCCTTCCGGCCAAAATCAAGAGGCCGGTGCCGGTGATGATCGATTTCGGCATCGACCCCGCCGTCATGCAGCGCCTCATAGCCATGCTCAAAGCGCGCGGACAAAAATTTCCGGCCATGCCGATGCCATCCGGTCCATCGTGGCAACAGCAGGTGCTGTCGCGAGGCTGGGGTTATGCAATCCTGATTCCCACCAGCTATCAGGACGACAATGGCGCGGGCCTCACAAAGGGCATCATCGGCCTCTGCAACCGTGGCCAGCCTCGTGGATTGGAAGATTGGGGCGCGCTGCGCGCCTGGGCTTGGGGTGCCAGCCGCCTGCTGGATTATTTCGAGTCCGATCCACAAATCGACGCAAAGCACGTCGGCATCGAGGGGCTATCGCGCTATGGCAAGGCCGCGCTCGTCACCATGGCCTACGATCGGCGCTTTGCAATCGTCTTAGTGGGATCATCCGGCGCCGGTGGCGCCAAACTTTTCCGCCGCAATTTCGGCGAGTCCATTGCAGATCTCGCTGCTACCGGCGAATATCACTGGTTCGCGGGAAATTTCGTGAAATATGCGGGATCGCTGAACGCGGGCGACTTGCCTGTCGACGCGCACGAACTGATCGCTCTCTGCGCGCCCCGCCCGGTTTTCATCAGCGAAGGCTCTCCGGCCGTTGAGGGCAATTGGCTTGATGACAAAGGACAGTTCATGGCGGAAGTCGATGCCGGTCCTGTATATCGCCTGCTCGGCAAACGCGACTTGGGAACTACGGTCATGCCGCCCATCGGCACCGCGCTTCTTTCCGGCGATCTTGCGTTTCGCCAGCATCAGTACGGCCACACCGACATCCCGAACTGGCCTGCGTTCCTCAAATTTGCCGCGCGTTATATGTGAGCCACCGGCGCGGGACGGTCTTGCGCTGTTATGGGGTTATACCGAGCGATGAGTCTCGCGGAGCTCTTCAGGGCAGCCTTTCGGTTCTCGCATTCGGTCGAGCTGTTCGAAAAGCGTTGCCAGCACGAACACGCGTCCGGCGTATCGCTGCGGCAGCGAATCAGGATCGAGCGCATGGCTCAGCACGCCGCGATCCGCGAGCGCCTCAGTTGACTTGCGCACCGCCAGCGTGCGCAGTAAGTCGTTCATTACTTCCGGATCATCCGGGCTTGGCTGCAGATAAGTCTTGCCAAGCGCTCGCTCGCCAAGCTTCTTGATCAGTCGCGCCGAACGGTCCGCTGAGTAACGCCGCATATCGAGCATGAGCGGCCATGCCCCGGCTGCCAGGCACACTCCTCCTTCCGTCGTGGGCAAATTGGCGGCTTTTTGCGAGTAGCCTGTGATCAACTTGCGATGATGCCGGCTGAATGTCCGCTTTAGGCGAGACATGTGGTAGCCGATGCGAAACATGTCCCGGTCGGCGTAAGGAAGCGCGACGTTCACCAAGCCGGCGCTGCTGGTGACGAAACTGCCGCCCCATGTACGCAGCGGAACGAAATAGTAGATTCGATCGTACGTCCGCGTGTTTCCGTTCACCGCGTACTTCCCGAGCAGTTGAACGAAGCGATCCTTCTGAGAATTGCTGATGACTCTACAGCGCCCGGCCAAAAGAGAGTGCTGCGGCCCGACCGGCGCGATTCTTAGCGAATACAATCGGCCAAGGCGTGCCTTCCGGCGCGCGTAAAACGGGAAATCGTGCATCCACCACGTCTCCCGAAAAAACTCCCCGGCAGCCCCGCTCACCGAGAGGGTTACGCCTCGATTCTTCCGCTCATGCTGCAACTGAATCAGCCGGCTGTTTTTCGTGACGTCGAACATCGCGTTCGAACGGAAAAAAAGCTCGTCCCAATCCGAATCCTCGGGTGAGTGATACTTCGCGTAGTGTGGTCGCCCCAGAACCTCCGCCACTTTTTCGCCGATCTCCACGTCCGGATGCCCGCGCCGGCCGGAGGTCGCCATTTCGAACGGCAATCCGAAATAGGCAAATGCCGCCGCCAGCAACCGCGTATCCGCTCCGCCCGTGATGTCCACGCTTACGCGCTCGCTCTGCGCAGCCGCTGCGAATTCCTCCAGCAGCCCTTCGACCGTTCCTTTCGCGCCCGCGTCGATTTCCAAAATGGGCTTGCGCATCGTCTCTGTTTTTCCCGCCCTGGTGACGCGAACGACGAGATCGCCATCCATCCGGCGAATTTGTGGAAAAAACGTTTGGTCCTCGAATATCCCGCCATAATGAAAAAACTCAACCACGGCCTCCGGATCGATATCGTCGGAGCCGAGGTTTTCGAGCCGCGAAATTTCCAGAAATGATGTTCCGGCCAGCCGTGGAGAGTAATAGGCGTGAAACAGGCCGCACGGATCGACGAACGCGTAAGCGTTGCCGGATTCCTTGCAGCGGACCGCGACGAAGTAAGCCCCTTTCAGTAGGGCCGCTTCCTGCGTAATTTCTTGTTCGCGTACCTTACACAGCTCGCGAAGCGATTCTGCGCCCGCCCGGCATCCTGGCTTATAAACGAATCCTCGCCAGTAAACGTCGCGCGATCTGGTCGAAATCGCTCCGGCATCCATGCTGTCGCGAGTGATCTTCCCGCCCTCGATACGCATTCTTGCTCCTTCTCGCCGCCGTCGGCTGGCGGTCTCGGCAGTCGGTGCCTGCGTTTAATCGGGCTGGCAGTTTCGGTAACTAGACGCCTGCCGCGCCTTCGTTCTCCTAGCGAGGTCGCCGCGAGGGTGCGTGCCCAGCCGACCCGCTTCTTCACTGCCGATCGGCGCGCCGACGGCACGGCCATTGCCAGAAGCAAACCAACGCACGTCACTAGTTTTCAGCAGACCACTTTGGCTGGGTTCAAGAGGTGGCGCGGAGATCGCGTCCTATTTGGCGGTACAACAAGCCATTTCGAAGCTCCACGCCCGTACAGTAAGTGAGATCGGCCACGGTCCTTTGGATATGCATCGCCTTTACCGATTCAAATTTTTGCCTGGACGCCCAGAGTGTCACAAGCGGTATGAAACCCTAGCCTCCGCAAGCACATACCTGAGTCGGCTTGGTTTTAAGACGCGTCCGTTACATTTGGACAACACGGCCATGGCCTGAATTTGGATGCGCCCCCTGGTGGAATGCTGCCACGCTTAGCCACGCACTGCCTGGTGCGCGGCATTGCCTTTTGCCCTGGTCGGTTGTACGGTTTGGCGGGCTCCAAATTTGGCATAACGGATTTCTGCTCCCGTACGTCCATTATTCAGCGGTAGCCCAGTACGCGAAGTCGTGGCTGTCGCGCAAGAGGTCTCGGGTTTTAGGAGGACCGGAACATGAACAGGCGGCAGTTGCTTTCGCTCCTTGGAATTTCTCCCGCGTTGCTGGCGGGCGCCCGCGCGGACGCCGCGCCCGCGAAACTTCAATCCGACTCCGAAAATTCGGACAGCGACCAGAAATTCGTGGCGCTCTCTCCCAAAGGCACTCCGCCGCCGGTTCAGCGCTTTCCGATGGCCCCAACGCTCAAAACCCTCGACGGCAAGACTGTCTATCTCGTCGACACTGGCTTTTTCGGCGCCGATATCGTGCTGCACCAAATGGCGGATTGGTTCAAGCAAAACATGCCGAGCGTCAAAACCGTTTTTCGCCGCAAGGCAGGCACGTATCCCGAGCCCGACCCCAAGCTGTGGGCCGAAATCAAAGCCAACGGCAACGCCTGCATCATGGCCATTGGGCATTGAAGCGGCTGCACACCAGCGACCGTGAGTCACTGCGTAACGATGGAAAAGATGGGCGTGCCAAGCGTTCCGATAATCACCGAAGCCTATGTCGATCTCGCTCACGCCACTGCTGGCCAGCGCGGTATGCCGACGTTGCGGATCGCGTTCACTCCGCACCCGGTCTGGGGCAAGACGGTCCAGCAGATACACGACATCGTGTGGGGTCCTGATCCCGTTACCGGCAAGCCGCTAATGAAGGAAGTCGTGGCCGAGCTGACGAGGCCACTCACATCCGAGGACGAAAAATCTGGCCTGTTCCCGGTTTCGGCCGGTCCCGCCACGGTTGGACCGGATACGCTGCAAAACCTGCAAGCATATTTCATGAACAATGGCATGACCGACTTCCTGCCCATCATCGTCCCTACCGAAAAATTAGTGGACGCAATGCTAAAGGGCACGAGCCATCACCCGGACGAAATCGTCGGCCAGGTCGGCCGCGGCGTCACCGACACGTACAAATACACCGTGAAGCAAGTCGCCGTGAATGCCGTTATGGCCGGATGCGATCCCTCGTATTTCCCGGTCGTTCTGGCGATCGCCTCCAGCGGCTTCCTCGCGCTCGGCGGTTCCACCACATCCTTCGGCTATTCGATGATTATCAACGGGCCGATTCGCGACAAGCTCAACATGAACTACGGCATCGGCGCGCTCAGCCCCTTCGCCCAGCCCAACACCACCATCGGCCGCGCTTGGACGCTCATGGGTAAAAATCTCGGTCCCGGCGCGGTTCCAGGCCAGAACTACTACGGCGGCCAAGGCAATCAGCTGAACTACAACAATGCCGTCGTCGTTGAAGACGAAAAGAACAGCCCTTGGACTCCTTTCCACGTCCAAAAGGGATTTAAGCCGGAAGAAAACGTGGTCAGCTTGTTTGACGGGTGGGATCTTCGTTTCGGGCACGGTGCCAAAGGCTCCGGCGCGATGATTCCCAAATTCGACGAACAGATCAGCAGCATGTTTCCAACGCTGACGCGAATGTTCAACGCGCTGGTCATTCTCGATCCGCTCACGGCCAAAGCCCTGAAGGAGCAGGGATACGACACAAAAGAAAAGCTCACCGAATGGCTGTGGAAGAACACCACGGTTTCCGCCAAGGACTATCGCGAGTCTTTCCTCGCGTACGTGTGGATTTATCCGCGCGCTTTGAAGGGCGAGGAACCCTACGCGACCTGGTGGAAGCTGCCGGATGACGCGCGCGTTCCGTGCTGGCCCAAGCCCGACGACATCAGTCTCGCCGTCATGGGCGGCCAGACCAACACGTTCTTCCAGGTTGGCAACATGAATTACATCCGCAGCGTCTCGATTGACAAATGGATGTAGTGGCATCGGCTGCTACGGTTGATTTCCAAGCCTAAGTTGTGACAATGTGTGGCGCGGTTTTCGCGCCAGTATCACAAATTTTGCGAGAACGATATTGGGTGGGGGTGCAGTGTGAGCAAACGGAATTCGTATCGGCTCGCTGCTATCTGTTTCGCGGGCTGCCTCGCGTTACTTCTCGCTCGCGTTCCCAGGGCCGCTGCGCAGGCAGCCGCGCCCGCTCCGGGCTCGCGGCTGAGACCGGTTCACGCGATTGAGGGCGACCCGGCGCACGGCAAAAACCTGTTTGAAGAGAACTGCTCCACCTGCCACGGCATCGATGCCGGCGGCGAGGAAGGTCCCGACCTCCACGGCGTTCCCAGTGCCCTCGGCGACGCCGCCGTCGAAGGCATCATCCAGCATGGCATTCGCGGCACCGCGATGCCCGGCTTCTTCGATCTCACGGCCAAGGACGCAGCTGATATCGTCGCTTTTCTCCACACCTTCGACGCTTCCACGGCTGGCGTGGTCAGCGGCGATCCAAAAGCCGGCCAAGCTGTCTATCAATCGAGCGGCTGCTCCGGTTGCCACATGATTGATGGCCAGGGTGGCAGCATTGGTCCGGAGCTATCTCGCATCGGCGACATGCGCGGTCCCACCAACCTGAAAGACCGCCTCATCGATCCCGGCGCCAATCTCCCGCAGAATGGCACCGGATTCTACGGCTCCAAATGGACCGAGTACCTCGTCTTTCGCGCCGTCGAGAAAGACGGCCAAGTCGTCGAAGGCATGCGCGTCGGCGAAGACTCGTTCGTCATCGTGCTGAAGGATGTTACCGGAAAATTCCATTCCCTGTGGAAGCCCGGTCTCCGCTCGCTGGAGCCTGAGCCTGGCAAGAGCCTCATGCCCAGCTTCAAAAACACGCTAACGCCCGCGCAGATGAACGACGTTGTCGCCTATCTTATGACTTTGAAGGGCGCCCAATGAAAATCACTCCCTACGCACTCGCCGCCGTTTCGCTTTCGTTCGTAATTCCCGCGCGCTCTCTCGCGCAGCAGCCCGTCACTTACCAGCAGTTGCTCCACGCCGACGAAACGCCGCAAGACTGGCTCATGTACGGCGGCGATTACAAATCCCAGCGCTTCTCGCGCCTCACGCAAGTCGATCGCGCGAGCGTCAAGAATCTCCACGCTGCTTGGATTTATCAGCCCAATTCCATGGGCGAAGCGCCGATTGAATCCTCCGCCATTGTCGAAGGCGGCGTCATGTACATCACCGAGCCGCCCAGCACGGTCACCGCTCTCGACGCCCGCTACGGCACGAAAATCTGGAGTTGGACGCCGCACATGGCCTCGCATCTCTACACCATCGGCGTCCATCGTTCCAATCGCGGCGTGGCCGTGTACGGCAACACGGTGTACGTCGGCACGCTCGATTGCCACCTCGTCGCGCTCGACGCCATCACCGGCGCCGTCCGCTGGGATGTTCACGTGGACCAAAACGACGAAGGCTACTCGATGACCGGAGCGCCGCGAGTCCTCGATGGAAAAGTGATTATGGGTGTTTCCGGCGGTGACGTCGGCATCCGTGGTTTTCTCGCCGCTTACGACGCGAAAACCGGCAAGCTCCTCTGGCGCAGCTACACCATTCCGCTTGCTGGCGAACCCGGTTCCGAAACCTGGGGATCGAGCATGCAGGGCGTCGGCGGCGGAGGCACTTGGGGTACCGGCTCTTACGATCCCGATCTGAACCTGATCTACTGGGGCACCGGCAATCCCGCTCCTGACTACAACGGTGCCGACCGTCCCGGCGCGAACCTTTACACCGACTCGGTGATCGCTCTCGACGCCAACACCGGAAAAATGAAGTGGTATTTCCAGTTCACGCCGCACGATACGCACGACTGGGATTCCATCCAAGTGCCGGTGCTTTTCGATGCCGACGTGGATGGTAAGCCGCGCAAGCTGCTCGCTTTCGCCAATCGCAACGGCTTCTATTACGTGCTCGACCGCGTCACTGGCAAATTCGTCGCGGGCCGCCCGTTCGTCAAGGAAACCTGGGCCAAGGGCCTCGACGCCAACGGCCAGCCCATCATGATGCCGGATACCGAGCCCACTCCGCAGGGCCGTCTGATCTACCCCGATGGACACGGCGGCACGAATCTCAATAGTCCGTCCTACGATCCGCAGACGAAGCTCTTCTACGTCTCCGCGCGCGAAACCGGCGCATATGCCTTGTCGGGACGTCCCAAGGTGAATTTTCCGGACTTCGGTGGCGGCGGCCGCATGAATCTTTCGGGAGACGTCGAGTACGGCGCCATTCGCGCGCTCGACGCCGTCACCGGCAAGATGAAGTGGCAGTACCGCATGCTCGCGCCCGACGAAGTCAGCACGCTTTCCACCGCTGGTGGCCTCGTCTTCGCCGGCAGCAACGAAGGTAATTTCTTCGCGCTCGACGCTGAAACCGGCAAGCTCCTGTGGGAGTTTTCTGCCGGCGGCAGCGATTGCGAAGCCAATCCGGTCACCTATGAAGTGGACGGCAAGCAGTACGTTCTCTTCGCCGCCGGCAACGCCTTCATCTCCTTCTCGTTGCCCTAATCCTCATCCGTTGTCATCCCGGCAGAGGTAGGCTGCGATATCCGCGGCCAGCCGACGAGGATCTGCTTTTTCCCGCGGCTCGGCCAGGTCACCAGCAGCGCCTGCCGTTTGCCCTGCCCGTCGGCCCGGAAGCCGCTAGCCTCGCGCTCTTCATGTGGCGCTGCGCTTCAGCGCAGCAGTCGTTGCTGAAAATGACACCGCGCAGGGACACATCTCGCTGCGCCGTTGCGACCCTCAGTTGTGTTCCGTGGCGCGGTTCTTGCGGCTCTGGCACAGCGCCACAATCCCCCATATCGGCATGCCAATGAAGATAAATCCGAGGCCCAGCAACACAAGCGTGCTAAGTACTTGAAGCGTGATGCCGTTTAGCTCCATGCGTTCGTCCCCCCTCGAATCGCCTGTTACATTCGTGCAGAGATTATCACAGGCAGCTCCGCGGTTCAGCCGCGCGTGGTGAAGCGCGTACGTTAGTAGGAATCTACGGTACGGCGTCAGCCGGAACGATCAGCGCCCTGCCAGCGCGCCCAGCCATCCTGTCAGCACCTCGGCCTGCTCCGGGGGCATGTCCATGAACACTAGCACCACTCCGGTTTCGGAATCTGGACGGCTGGGAGTGGCCCACGCCCACGTTTCGAAGACGGCATCATCTTTGCGGATCCGCGCGCGCACCACGCCGCGATCCTGAATACGCGTCTGCGTTTGCGCAAAGCACCCCTTTTGGCTTAGGACCGTCACTTGTCCCGCGATCTTGATCTGCTCCAGCGGATCGACGATCTCCAGATGCGCGTTGAATTCGAAGCGCGGCGCCGCGCGCCTCTCTGGAAACCGTTCTCCCGCGTTCAACCGCCCTATCGCAGTTTGCCCCATGTTTTCCCCGGTCATAGACACACTCTCTGCTTCGTAATCGGCAATCCGGAGCCAAACTCCAGCCCGAAATGGACTTCACGCTGGTGGAGTTGAAGAAGATTCGGGAGTAGCAGCAGCGGATTCCGACCACCCGCCGCGGCGCGCTCTGTGCCATGGTGTTGATTAACAACGGTTACGGTCGATTTCCACCATCCAAAAACCGCCAAATTCGCATCCCGGTCCGCAAAATTCCCATTCATAAGCCCTACTCTCACAGCGGCTTAGCCAGCACGCCGATCTGCGGGGACTTGACGCCCATGCTAGCGTGGTAACAAGGCTTGTAAGTTGATTACGGCCTCAGGGGAGGAAGCACGGCGCGATGAGTTCCGTTTCGGAGGCGAGTGGCTCGTATCAGCGACCGAAAGCAGCGCGCATTCGCCTTTCTTTCGCTTTTTCCGCGCAAAAGTCCTCGCGCAAGGGCGGAACAGCCAATCAACCTTTGAGACACGTAAGTTACAGAAAACAAAAGCAGTTGAAAAACCAAGGGCGGAACGTCCCGGTGCAACTGTTTTTTGCCGCTTCATTCCTCCCAACTACCCCATTTTCCACCGCATCCGCCATTTCACTCTACGTATCGCATCGCCCGTCCAGCGAATTTGGAACGCGAAGGACGCAACAAACCGTAGCTTCGCTTGATCCTCCCTCTACAGCCACGCTCGCACCTATATCTGCCCGAGACAGCTTTCGAGTAGAATCACGCGTAACTCGTAGAAAACAAAAGACGCGGTATGCCTCTACCCGAGACACTTCCCACCGTGCTTTTCCCGGCGTTACGCCTTCTGAACTCCGAAGTTTTTCCGCCGCATCCAGGTATTCATCCTACGCATCCCATCGTTCGTCCGGCGAAGCCGGAGCCGCTGACGGGCGGCGCTTACCCGCTCGCGTGAAAGGACTCATATGAAGCTCAATGAATACACCACTCTTGGACGTACCGGCTTGCGCGTTAGCCCGCTCTGTCTCGGCACTATGACTTTCGGCACGGAATGGGGCTTTGGAGCGGAAGAAGACGTTTCAAAGCAGCAGTTCGACAGATTCCTCGCCGCGGGCGGCAATTTCATCGACACGGCTGATGGCTATACCAACGGTCACGCCGAGGAGCTTGTCGGAAAATTCGTCGCCGATGGCAAGCTCCGCGACCGCCTGGTGATCGCCACGAAATACACCTTCGGTGCCCAGCCTGGAAATCCTAATGGCGGCGGCAACGGCCGCAAAAATCTGTATCGTGCGCTCGAAGGCTCGCTGCGCCGCCTGAAGA
Source organism: Candidatus Acidiferrales bacterium (assembly GCA_030038275.1). GTDB lineage: Bacteria > Acidobacteriota > Terriglobia > Acidiferrales > UBA7541 > Palsa-295. Next base: position 16,436 of record JASHPG010000194.1, read on the forward strand.
CCGATTACGTTGACCTCTATTATCTGCACGCGTGGGACACGTTCACGCCTATTGAAGAAGTCCTTTCTACGATGGACGATCTCGTCAACGAGGGGAAAATCCGCTACTACGGAATGTCCGACACGCCCGCGTGGTATTTCTCTCGCATGCAAACCATCGCCGAACGGGAAGGCAAGGAGCGCATCGCCACCCTCCAGCTCGAATACTCGCTCGCCGAGCGCAATATCGAGCGCGAGCATATTCCCGCCGCGCAGGAGCTTGGCATCGGCCTGTGCCCGTGGAGCCCGCTCGCCGGCGGCTTCCTGAGCGGCAAGTACAAGAGGGAAGGGACTTCCGGCAGCGGCGCGGGGCGCCTCACTGGACGCGGCGCGATCTTCAATAAGTTCACCGACCACAACTGGCGCGTGCTCGAAGTGCTGCAGGATGTTTCGAAAAAACTCGGCAAGCCGCCCGCGCAGGTCGCGCTGAATTGGCTCGTCACCCAGCCTGGAGTTACTTCCGTGATTCTTGGCGCGCGCACCACGGTGCAACTCGAGGACAATCTCGCGTCGCTCGACCTGTCGATCCCCCCCGAATTGCGCGAGCGCCTGGATATTGCCGGTGCGCTGGAAGCCGTGCATCCGTACAATTTCTACGTGCCGTGGATGCAAGCGCGCGTCAGCGGCAACGTCACCGTAAAGCCTTGGCGTCCAGCGAATATCTACGCGGGCGCCACCGCGCCTCCGCCGGAGCAGAAGGCCGCCGGCGACGATTAATCATCGCTGCTGGTGAGTGTGGACTCGCGCGGCGTTTCTGTGGTTTCTCCGGCGCCGGCCAGCCGGTCCACGTCTCGCAGCTTGGGAAAAAATACGGCCCACAGCAGCGTGACGGTGATCGAACCAACGCCGCCCAAAATCACCGCGGGCACGCTGCCGAGCCACGCCGCCGTCACGCCGGATTCGAACTGCCCGAATTCGTTCGACGCGCCGATGAAAATCATTTCGACGGCGTTCACTCGTCCGCGCATTTCGTCCGGCGTTTGCAACTGCACCAGGACTCCGCGAATCACCACGCTCACCATGTCGCTCGCGCCGATTCCCGGCGCGCAGCGGAGCAGCCCGAGTCCCCACGGCCCGGTGTGGAGCACGTCTTTCGCGTACACCGGCAGCAGCGCCACCGCGCCGCCGAGCAGCACCGCGAACAGATCGAGCGAAACCGCGCCGAGCACGATCTGGTGCTCCCAGATGTAACGCAGGCCGGCGAGAACGGTTTTCCAGCTCACGCTTTCGCGCACCGCCGGCTTGGCCTTCAGCTTTACGCGCAAAATCGCGAGTGACGCTCCGGCCGTGGCGACCATCGCCATTCCGTACACGACCGCCGGCCCGCGAAATAGCGCGTAGATCAAACCGCCCGCTGCCGGACCGAGAATCGTGGCCGTCTGGAAGATGCTCGATCCCCATGCGACCGCATTCTGGAAATGTTCCTCGGGGACGACGAGCGGAAGCAGCGCGCGGCCCGCCGGGGCGCTGAAAGAACGCGCCACGCCGATCAGAAACATGACGCCGTAAATCGGATAGATCGAACGCGCGCCGTGCAGCGTGATCGCCAGCAGCAGCGCAGAACAGAGTGAAAGTCCGCCATAACTGAGCATCAGGACTTTGCAGCGGTTGTAGCGGTCGGCCGCGTGACCGGAAATCAGAAAGAGAAGAATACCGGGCAGGAACTGCGCCAGACCGACAAGCCCCAGATCGAGCGCGCGATTCGTAATCGCATAAACCTGCCAACCGACGGCGACCGACTGCATCTCGGTGCCGATTACGCTGCAAAAACGCGCGATCTGGAGGTAGGTGAAATCGGGATAGGTAAATGCGATTCGGCCAGAGTGGCGGGAGGTCCCGGAATCGGTCATGGATACGATTACTTTGCCATAGATCGCGAGTTGGGGCGAGGCGCGGGGCGGGGAAGTAGCTGTTAGTTTGAATTTTGGCTGCTTGCGTCCCGATCAAGAAAATTCAAGTTAGCCACTACAAAACTCGAAGGCTGAGTGTATCCGAGGCTGTCGGCTTGAACGCGTCTATTTCGCGCGCTTCGGTTCGAGCACGGCGTCGAAGAAGGCGCCGAGCAAATGACGAACGTCCGAGTCGCCGATGGATACGTGATCCACGAGATGTTCAAGCAAGAGCGTGTTCGAGAGAGCCGCAAGTCCCGTCGCGGCGGCGACTCCGGAGATCGCCATACGTGCTCCTGAGTCTTTCGCCAGGCGGCGCAGGATATTTCCGGCGGTTTCCCGCAAAGGGCGCTGGCGGGCGCGGAGACGCGCGTGCGCTTTGGGGTGGCGGATGGCGAAGAGCTTAAATTCGAGAGAAAGCAATGCGAGGCGCCGGTCCGTCGCTATTTGCGCGTAGTGTTCCCGGAGCGCACCGAGGCGCGCCGCAGGATCGGCGTAACGCTCCAGAACGGAATTGACTTCTTCAATGCGGCGCCCAACCCATAATTCCAACAGCGCAAAGAAAATGTCCTCTTTGCTTTTGAAGTGAGCGTAGAAGGCTCCGCGCGTATAACCAGCCAGGGCGGCGATATCCACCAGGCGCGCAGCCTCAAATCCATCCCGGGCGAAGATCTTTTCCGCGGCGGCCAAAAGCCTGCCACGCGTCGCAGCCGTGCGCCGTTGCTGGCGCGACCTTCTTAGCGCGGGCAGCTTGAGTGGATCGCGCCTCAAACCGCCAAGCGGCCGGCTCAGACTATGTTTAGATACATGCACGCATGTATATTATTTCCACCGGCGACCGATTACAATAGGAATTCATGGCTTCCGCAGCAGCCGTTTCGTTCGAACAGTCCTACTGGCAACCGCGCCACAACCCGTGGCTGATCGCGTTCACGGTGACGCTCGCGACGTTCATGGAAGTGCTGGACACTTCCATCGCGAATATCGCGCTGCCGCACATCGCCGGGAGTTTCGGGGCGAGCACGAACGAATCGACGTGGGTGCTGACGAGCTACCTGGTCTCGAACGGCATCGTGCTGCCGATCAGCGCGTGGCTGGCAACGCGGCTGGGCCGCAAACGTTTCTACATGGCGTGCGTGGTGCTGTTCGCCGCGAGCAGCTTCATGTGCGGGCTGGCGCCGAGCCTGGGCGTGCTGGTGTTCTTTCGCGTGTTGCAGGGGGCCGGAGGCGGCGGATTGCAGCCGAGCGAACAAGCGATTTTGGCGGACACCTTCGCGCCCTCCGAGCGGGGCATGGCGTTCTCGATTTACGCGATGGCGGTCGTCCTCGCGCCAGCAATCGGTCCAACGCTTGGCGGATATCTGACGGACAACTACAGCTGGCGATGGATTTTCTACATCAACATTCCGGTCAGCATTTTGTCGCTGATTATGACGCACCACTTCGTCGAAGATCCACCGTACCTCCAAGCCGAGAAGAAGAAGAGCAAGACGGTGAGCATCGATTACATCGGGCTGGGTTTGGTCGCTCTGGGAGTGGGCAGTCTGCAAATGGTGCTGGACAAGGGGCAGGAGCTGGACTGGTTCGGCTCGCACTTGATTACGATTGGGACAATTTTCGCGAGCGCCGTTCTGCTTTTCTGGATCTGGTGGGAATGGAGGCACCCGCATCCGATCGTCGAATTGAAACTGCTGAAGCAGAGGAATTTTTCGGCGGCGCTGTTTTCGATGCTGGTGCTCGGGGGCGTTCTCTATGGAACCACGGTGCTGCTGCCGGAATTCATGCAGAACCTGATGGGCTATCCTGCGGTGCTTTCAGGGGAAGCCCTGGCCGCCGGAGGATTCGTGATGTTCTTCACCATGCCGACTTCCGGGGCGCTAACGGGGCGGATGGACCCGCGAAAGCTGATGGCCATCGGGTTTGGCATCACGGCGATAGGCCTCTACAGCATGGCGACGCATTTAAGCCTGGGGATGGATTTCTTCACGATTTCGCTGGTACGCGTCTATCAAGTGCTCGGACTTGCGTTCATTTTCATTCCAGCGAACGTGCTGTGTTACACCGGCATACCGATCGAGCAGAACAATCAGGTTTCCAGCATGATGAACTTCGTCCGCAACATCGGCGGGAGCGTGGGAATCGCGCTGGTGGGCACGGCGGTGACGCGCAGCACGCAGGCGAGGCAGAATTTCATGGCCGCCCATCTGCACGAGGGAAACCCCGCATTCACCCAGGCAATCGCGGGGCTGGCGGCCACGCTCCACAGCCGCGGAATGAGCGCCGTGGATGCGACGCGAGCCGCGTATCAGCAGATCGGAATGCTGCTGGAACAGCAGGCGGCCGCCGTCGCTTTCAAGGACGTGATCGCAACGCTGGCGATCATCGTGGCATGCCTGATTCCACTGGCCTTCATCATGGTGAAGCCGCCGGCGAATCAACCGCGGCGCACCGGAGCACACTAACGATCTCGCCTACTCGGAGCGCAGAAGCGCTTCGGTTTCGCGCCGAAGAATCGGCAGCTTCGTTTCAACGATGTCCCAAACGAGGCGATCATCTATTTCGGCGTAGCCGTGAACCAGAATGTTTCGAAACCTATAATGCGCCGATGCTCGCTTATACCCTGCACTAGGTGCTCATCAATCTTCGCGAGTCGCGCGAGCGCCTCTCCAATGATTTCGAATTGTCTCTCGACAGCGGAGCGCAGCAACGCATCACGGCGATATTCTTCGAGCCCTTTTCCAGCCGTGAACTCCACGATGCGCGATGATGCCTGTTGAACGTCGTAAAGGTACTTTTTCGCTTCAAGCCGCATAGAGCAAGGTCTTGTTGGGTTCGACGGATTGGCGGAAGTACGGGTTCGTGATGGCTGAGGCGATTACGAGATCAACCCTGCGGCCTGAAAGCTTTTCGAGAGATTCCTGAAGGCCGAAATAGGCATCGGCGTAGCCGCCCAGTGGTAGGGACTCGAATTCCACCAAGAGATCGAGATCGCTCTCGCCAAGGCGGTCCTGTGCAGTTGCCGTGGAACCAAACAGCTCCAGACGGAGCACATGATAGCGGCGGCAGAGCGCCTCGATTTCGGCGCGATACTGTGCAATGAAGGGAGCCATTACGTTAATTCCTATTCGGAAGGATAACCCAATCGCTCCGCATTTCGCTAAATTTCGGCTGCTGTCGTGCGGCCTTCGCGTGGCACGGCGCTCGTCAGGGCTTGGTGAACAGATTCAGAGCGCGAGCTGCCGTTGACAGGCGCCGGTCGTAGGTCCATAGCGATATTCCCGCTAGCGACGCGGAAACCAAAAGATGGGCGTCAATCCAGCCAATTCCGCGACCCATCAGGCCATGACGCTCGACAAACTCCAGAACTTCGTCGTTACTACCCGCGAGCGTGCTCGGCAAATTTTGAAGCAGGAATAATACTTCAGAACGGCGATGCAGCAAGCCGCATGCCAGCTCGCCGATGACGAAGGGATGGCATTCTACTTCCCCGCGATCGAGCAACTTGATGAGATCACGGTTACCGCGGCGAAAATGGTCTATCCAAACCGAAGTATCAACCAGCATGACCGCGGGATCTGCGCGGCTGCGGCCTCCGGCGGGGAATTCGCCGAACTCCTGGCTCACTCCCGCCCAGCGCCGCCAGTCGCCGGGCGCTCTCTCGGGCAATAAGAGCTTCCAGACCGGCTCGGACTACGGCGGTCTTCTCGCTAATGCCGCTAAGGCGAGTCGCTTCGCGCAACAAGCCGTCGTCAATGTTCAGAGTGGTTCGCCTATGCATCTATATGCACATTATATGCATATAGGTGCGAGAGGTCAAATTTCAGTGTAACTCGCTGATCCTACGGTCATGCAGTTGCGCCGGATGGATGCTGATTATCACCCGCGAGGCGTGTGCGCCGGGCAAACTGCAATCATTGCTTTGATCCTGCGGCCCAGTTGGTGACCAGCGTAAGCGGAGTTGCGTTCGCGGAGACTTCGTCGATCAGGAAGCGTTTCCCGTCCGGTGTGACGGTGTAACCGATATTGGATTCGGCAGTATTCGTCAACATCGTTTGATCCTGGAAGAGTTGACGCGGAGCGCCGATTTCAACCGCCGAACCATTTTCCTTGACGCTCGCTTCCATCACCTTGCCTCCGGGCGCCACGTAATAGAGATCGCTGCCGTCGTGGCTCCATTGCGGACCGTCCCCGCCGCCCTGGGACACCTGCCACTTGCTCCCGCCGCCCGGAAACGGCGATAGATATACTTCGTTATTTCCCGACTCATCGGATGCGTACGCGACCCAGCGCCCATCGGGAGAAAACACGCCGGTCTCCACATTGAATTGCGACTGAAGATAGGGGAATGGCTTGCGATCTCCGAAAAGGGGCGCCGCCCAAATTGAAATTACGTGCTTATTAGATTCGAACCTGTCAAAAAGGACGTAGCGGCCATCATGAGACCAGTCGGTCGGGGTTTGAAAGCGACTGTTCCCGGACGTCAACGGCTCCGGACCGCCCGCGCCCGATGAATTCTTCACAAATAGCGATAAGAAATCTTTGCCCGCGGAGCTGTATGCAATTCGTGAACCGTCCGGCGACCACACTGGGGCGACGCTCATCGAGCCAAACGTGAATCGAGTTTGCACGCCGCGCTCCAGATCTTCAATCCAGATGTCCCCTGTTAGCGTCGAAACGTCTGCTGACGAATACGCCAGGAGCTTTCCGTCCGGAGAAAGGCGCGGGTAAGAAGCACCCAGTGGCCCGGCCGTTCCTGCCCGTTTGCCGTTCACGTCGAACCATACGAGCTGCCCCCCGATTTCAGACGCCGCGCCATAGACCAGCAGTCCAGTTTGCGAAGCACTGAACACACCCAGCCGAAACGCCTGAGGCGAACCAATGTTCTCGCCGACTGGGAAAGCGTTTCCCTGGAGTTTCTGATTTCCAGCATCGAAGCGCTGCGCCATCAGTGTGTTGCCGCGAAGGAAGAGCAAATAACCGGGAGCGGCATAGACGGCGTCCGAATCGGCCTGCACGAGAAATTTCGCTTCGCTCGATCCGAGCTCGCCGATGTAGATGCCGAGCTGTTCGGTTCCCGGAGCGTATAGGTTGCCGCTCAGGTAGAGGAAATGACGCCCGTCCGGGAGGAACACAGGCCAGCGATTGCTGAACGTGGGATTTAGTGACTTCACGTCGCGGTTGGTGATGGCGCTCGGCGTTCCGCCCGCTGCCGGAACCTGGAAGAGCATCGCGCCAGTCCCGTTCTTGCTGGCGCCGACGGCCGGTTGCGGTGCAAAGATGATCGTGCCGCTCTGATTCCATGTGCCTCCGCGCGGGTTTTCGGCGTCGCAGATCGTTACGGGCGGCCCGCCGGTCACGTCGATTTTCTCGAGTTTGCCATCCTGAAAGAAACCGAGTTGGCGGCTGTCCGGGGCCCAGAATGGAAAAGTTGCGCCGTCCGTGCCTTGCAGTTGCCGAGCGTCAAACGAATCGAGCGGCCGCACCCAAAGCGATTCTTTGCCATCGGCGCTCTGCCCTGGAAAGACGAGCCGCGAGCCATCGGGCGAAAGAAGCGGCGTACCGTAAGGTTCTGGCGAGAACGCGAATGATACCTTCGGCGGCGCGGAGATTAGCGAGCGAATCGATTGCTCCGGCGTTGAGCCTGCGCGCAAATATGCGAAGGTGAAGACCGCGGCGACGATTGCCAGTATGATTGCCGTAGCCCAAGGCAGCGCGCGGCGCCAGCGCGGCGCAGCGGGGATTATCGTCGAAGCAGCGGCCGATGCCGCTTCAGGACTTCCGGCGAGCACTTCATCGAGCGAGATGCGAGCGTCGCCGATATCGCGCAGGCGCTGCTTGGGGTCTTTTTGCAGGCAGCGCTGCAAGAGGGCGCGGATTCGCGTGGGCGTTGTGGACGGAAGCTGCGACCAGTCCGGCTCGGCGCGAATGACGGCCGCGAGCGTGTCGCTCACCGTCTCGCCGTGAAAGGGCATTTTTCCGGTGAGCATTTCGTAGAGCACGCAGCCGAACGCCCAAATGTCCGCGCGGCGGTCCACGGGCTTCGCTTTGGCTTGCTCGGGAGACATATACCCTGCGGTACCCAGCAGCACGCCCGCTTGCGTGGCCATGCGGGTGAGCGTGGGCGAGTTGCC
>JASHPG010000195.1 GCA_030038275.1 Candidatus Acidiferrales bacterium
GAAATTCGGCGGCATTCCGCCTCGAATTCACGGAATTGCGATGTCTGCGTATTTTGGCGGCAGAGCAGAATGCCGGATTCGACGTTGGCCCGTGCCCGTTGTTCCCGTCGATTTGACAAGCGAGTATCCGAGCGTGGACGCGCTTCTCGGCATGTGGCACATTTTGACGGCTCAACGGTTAGAGATCGTCGATGCGACCGAAGAAGTAAGAAGAATCCTAAAATCGATTACGCTGGAGCGCCTGTTTCAGCCATCGTTTTGGAAGAAGCTCAATTTCTACGCTTCCGTGATCCCTGAAGGCGACGTAGTGCCTGTACGAACGATATATGGCAGTAACGGCGGTTCCTGCAATATCGGCTTGAACGAATTGCACTGGAAACAGAGTCTTTGGCTCGCAGGGCCCGATCTAGTGTCAGCGGTACTAAACGGTCGTATTCCGAATGTCCGAAAAGCATTTCGGATTGTTCCTCGTGGGAAACAACGCGGACTGAAAACGATTAAATTACGCGGTGCAATTCCAGTTGACCCAAGAAAGGAAGATTTCTTCACGCGCGTCATCGAATATCGAAAGCAAAACAAACAAAACGAACAATTGCAGTATTTTCTTAAGATTCTAGCCAACAGCACGTCTTATGGGGCATACCTCGAATTAAATCCTGTGAGGGTCGACCGAAAGAAAAGGCCCACAATCACGGTTTATTCGGGTGATTTCGTCAAAAAGCAGCTTGCGCCGGATACCATCGAACAACCGGGCAGCTTTTATTTTCCGCTCCTAGGCGCGCTGATTACGTCTGGCGGGCGGTTGCTTTTGGCAATGATTGAACGCTGTGTCCGAGATGCGGGAGGAACCTATCTTTGCTGCGATACGGATGCTCTAACGATTGTCGCAAGCGAAAAAGGTGGAACCGTTCGAATGCCAAACGGCATTAGTTCGGTGAAAGCATTGTCTTGGAAGGATGTACAAAATATCGCACGACGTTTTGATTCACTTTCACCGTATAACCGCGCAATCGTTCCTCATTTGCTACGCTTAACCGACGAAAACGTCGATGAAAAAGGCGCTCAACGCCAGTTATACGGATTGTCGATAGCTGCAAAGCGCTATGCGCTCTACACGACGAAATGCGGCAGGGCTTACTGCAATCACTCCAACTGCATCAAGATCGTTGATCCGAAGGCCCACGGTTTGATCTTTTTCGCTCCTAGCGACGAACAAGAGGAAGGCTTGCCTAAATGGTGGTGGGAATTATGGAAATTTCTGTTGAAGCTTGAATTCAAGCAGATCATGGAACCGGACTTTAACGTGTTGATGATCGCCGGAAAGGCGTTAAATGCAGAGACAGCAATGGCAATCGGCGATCAGCCTAAATGGATTACGTTGCCTGCGATGATGAAGATGAGAATTTCAACGCCACATTATTTGGAACAGATGAAAGGAAAGGCGAGCCCCTACGGATTCGTTTTACATCCACGAACCCGCGAGAAAACAAAGCTCACGTTGCTCACACCTTTCAACAAGAACCGTTCGACGTGGCGTCAGTCTCTTTGTATCAACACTCGGGACGGAGGAAGCTATAGCCTAGATAAACTGGCGCGAGCCGATTTAATCACGCTCGGCGACGTTCTTTGCGGTTATATTCAACACCCCGAAATCAAGTCTCTCGGCCCAAACGGCGATAAGTGCGGGCCAACGACGCGAGGTTTGTTACAGCGGATTTCAATAAAAGGCGGTCTTCAACGCGCTATTGGGAAAGAAATCTCTCGGTTCGAACAAGGGCAAGACGATTTCATCGAGAACATCGATAATGCGTGTATTCGTTACGAAGGCGGACGCATGGCCGCAAACGAAGCCCTAGTTGCAGAAATCACGCAGCGTGGGTTACGAAAATCGACGAAGCTGACAGGACTCGACCGAAAAACGATTCGAGCGATTCTTCACGGCGCAAAAGTAAAAAGCTCAACGCTCGCGAGGGTCGTGATCAGGATGAGAAGCGAATAGTCTATTGTGGCTGCGCGAGGCATGGCTCTAGTTTTGTTCCCGGCATAAATGGCGCAAATGGAAATTTATCACCCGCATCTGCTGGTGATCTTAGGCGTCTCCGTGGTACGCGACGCCCATGCTCCTATTTAAAGATTGCACCAAAGATGTCTTGGAACGTGATGGCGCTCACCGTAAAGCCGGCGGTCACGCCATAGTTCCACTTCTGTGACGCAGTCACTGTGTCAGGTGAAGGCGGTTGGAAGTATTGATTGAATCCAGCGCCGGGTACGTTAGGTAAAGCAACATATTGCGTTTGTCCGACCATCATTCCAATCTTGAAGCCAACTCCGTTGAGCACCGTGGAGTTCCGTGCGCGAAACATCGTTATCCAGCTAAGGACGAAGTTCTGTCCGGGATCCGCGATATCGAAACCGGCATCGATGCCATTGGCGAGATGCGGCACTGATTCACCCGGCTTTCCTCTAAAGGAATAAGGGAACGGGTCCTGTGGCTTAAACAGATACACAACGTCCAGCGTTGGAAATACTTCCCACTTGAGTTTGTTTTGCTGGATAAACAGGCAATCCATCACAGCTGCGCACGCCGGAAGAGACCCAGGAGACGGCACTGTAGTGGGAGTCTGCGTGAAAAGTGTGTAATTGTAGTGAGTTATTCTGCCAAAGGCGATCCCTCCGCCGAGGAGCCAGTGGTACCGGCCATGAATCGCGAACATTGTCTGCCGTGCCACCGAAGATGTCGCGGTTTGTGGTGCTGGACCAGAATTCGATTGCGGGCTGGAGCCTGAATTTGGGGGGCTGGAAGGCGGTGCCGTCCCAGCGGGATTTGAGGGGTTCATACCGGTCGTTGCCGTCGGGTTCGCGGAGCCGGGCGTAGAAGCTGCGGGCGCGGGTGAGGGTGCGGTCCCCGTTGGCGGCTGAGTGGTAGCAACGCCAAATGGATTAACCGAGCTGAGGTTAAACGGTGGCACTCGGCTGCTCTGTGTCAGCGTCACGTTGACGGTTTGGCTGCTGTACCACGTGCCCAGCGAGAAATAGTCATACGGATGCGGGAGCGCCACCTTTTCAAGTCGGCAATTTGCCAGATGGGCAGCCGCAACCGTGAGTTCACCCAGCTGGTTGAGCTGGCTCTGGATGTCCAAGGATGATTTCGCCGCTTGCACAACGCCGTTAGTCTCAGTAGCAAGCTGTTGTAATGCCGTTGCGATGGCATCAATGTTCGCGCGCTGCGCGAGAAGGATCCGGAGATTGTTCGCCAAGATTTTGGCCGTTGCATCAGTTTTATTTGTACCAGCCAATGACAACGCGTTGATCTGCTTCAGCAATGCGTCGAAATCGGGATAACCGGGAGAGCTGACGATATATTGCTTACTCTGCCGATCACGAATCACATTATTGATAGCTTGACCAACAGCGGTCGGGTCGCCTTTGAATGCCTTATCGATAACACTCTGAAAGGCGTTGAAGCTCCTGGCCTGATTTGCTATATCAGTGGCTGGCTGCGCAACGCTATTGATTGTGGCAAGGGCGGTCACCAAAGTTTGGCTGAAGTTCGTATATTGGCCAGCAGTCAATTGCTGATACAACGCATTCTCCGACTCAGTGATGTGCGTTAGGTATGTAATCGCAGAAAGGAGATCTGCAGCGTTGCGCGATGTGGGGTTTTGGAGAGACGGTTCGCACGTGTCACCCAAATTGAGATTTTTGACTTGCGCCTCAAGGCTGGCCACTCTAGCCTTCAATTTTGTGATTACCGGGTCGTAGCTAAAATATCGAATCGCGGGACCAATTGGTTGAGAAAGAATCTGGATTGGTAACTGACTCGGTGCAGTGGTTGTCGGCGGCGCAAAGCTGGAAACTATACCTTGTAGGACGCTCTTGAACGTACTTTGGTCAATGTTAGCATAAAGCTGATCCGCGTAACTGCCATACACAACCGAAGGCGGGGTCGGGGGCGGAGCCTGACCAAATACTTCGCTTAACGCTTGTGCCACCGTACTGGCAGCGGTGGCAGCAGCTTGTTGGCTCGTTCCGAGTTGTGAGAAAGAAGGCAGCGTGCTGGTCTGTCCAAAAATGGGAATCGTCGGTTCGGTTAAGGCTGTGTTGGGTGCCTGAACGGTGAAAAGGTCGCCGAGATGCGCACCGATGAGCTGAATCCAGACTGTTTGGTCATCGAAAAAGAAGACGTTGTCTTTATAAGGATAGAACCCTGTTCCTTGCCCACAATCCCCGGGTTGGGCTCTGTAGGCTTCACTAACCTCCTTCACTATCTTGTCCCAGCGTGCGTTCCATGCCATTAGATCAATGTGGTGAGGGGAGTAGTCCCGTCGACCGTTACCCCAACAAGTGAACTCATGCAGGGTCACATCGTACAGAATCGTAACGTTGTTGCCATTCGTTCTGGACGGCTGGCTGGCCGTTCCATCCTGCGCCTTTACAGATCGCGCCAGCGACGCAGATAAGATCAACATCAAAAGGAAAGCCGCAATGCGATTTTCTTTATTCATTGACATACTCCGCTAGTTAATATCGTTGCTAAAGAATATCACCGAAGTACAGTAGCGAGAGTCTAGCACGTGAACTGTAGATGACCTTCATGGGATTTTCTGCGGTAAGCGGGAGCGTCCGTCGGGGAGCGCCGGGAATGACAGGGTGGTCCCTTTTTTCCGTCCCTATCCGCATACCCTACAACTTGGGCCGGGGTAAGGCGGCACTATACCCTCGGCAGGTAACGCATGAAAACGTGAAGGCCGCGACAATTTGAATCGTCGCGGCCTTCGCCAATTGAATCTGATACCAGGCTGTATCAGTGTCCGTGGTCGGCGTAATTCTCCCAACCGGTTTTCGAATCATACGGCATGACGAAGCCCATCGCTTCGATCTGGTGAATCTTGCTGCCGTAAACCTTGAAGATATGCGCGGCGGGAAGATCGAACGGCTTCGAGTTTATGGTCGTGGTCTTATATCCTGGAACGCCCGTGAGTTTATAGACGTGCGTCTTCATGGGCTGCCGGAACTGCGACAGACCCATCACCAAGCCCGTCGTTGGGTCGGCAATCATCACGCGAACCGGCTCGATGCGCGTGATGTAGTTGAACGTGCCGGTCTTGATCTGCGCGGCGCAGCTGTAGGATCCCAGCAGCGACATGGCCGACGTAATCTTCGCGGGCCTCGGATTGGCGACGGTCTGTATGCCGTTTTCGTGGCGGACGCAGTCATCGGCGAATGGCGCGTTATTGGCGTCCTGGTGCGAGAGCGCCGGATAATACATCGACGCGATGCGAATCATGTCCGCGCGCGAATCGCGCTCGGAGGCCGACACGTCCGTGCGGAACGGTTTAGGCGTCTCTTCGAGGCTCTTCGGGATGGTTCCCCCCCGCATCGGCGCGATCAGATGCTCGGCCGTGACAATTTCGCCATGGCGGACCTTCAGCCGCAGCGCCAGGATGATCGGTTTGTTGTCCGCCTGCATCACGCCCATGAACCCAACTTCCTCGGAAACGGGATCGGGCACGTAAATTTTGAACGTAGTCGGCGGCGCCGAGGCGGTTTTCCAGAGGCCCTCACCCGGTTTCAGGTCCTTGGTGTTTTCCACAAACTCCAGGTTCGGCGCGAGTGGAACCGCGGAAGGATCGTGCGCAACAAGCGCGGCGATATAGTTGTTGACCGCGTCCGTGAGACACGTCTTATCGCATTTCGCCGGAAGCTTTTTGGCCGCCGGCGCTGCCAGCGCCGCGCTGGCAAACAAAGTACCGGCCGACACCAGTGAAATCAAAATCGCTCTGCTGAAAGTCTTCAAGTTTTTTCCCCTTTTCGGCTTCCGAATCCCCACACAGGGTCCGGCGATTCGCAGCGCGATGCGCTGCCGCACGATCCGGCTGCACTTGGCAGTTGGACGGCGCAAGTCTATAACACACAAAGCCCATGTGAGCCAAGAAAATCGGCTCACCGGTGGGCGCTGGAGTTTATCCTAGCGAACAGCTGCCGGCTTCCGCAGTGGAGACGTCATACGCGGTCGGCCGGTTCCTTTAATTCCGTGGTGATCAGCAGAATTTCGCGCGAGCCGACGTTTTCCACCGAGTGCGGCGGCAGCGGGCCAGTCCACTGTACGAACGGCTTATCGGGCGGCGGCCCAATGGTGCGGCTATCGAAGAGCACGTTGCCGTTGCCATCCCGGCGGATGAAGTCGCTTTGCGCGGCTACGTAGATGGCGCTCGGCCAGCGATGCGTGTGGACCGGCACGAACGCGCCGGGCGGAATGCGCACTTCCAGCAGCCGGACGCGTTCATTTTCGAAGAGCAGCTTGTGGTAATCGGGCGCGGCAACCAGCGCGTCTAGCGAATCGGGCCACGGCCACTGCTCCCCCGCCTTCGATTGTGACGTGCCGAGACCTCCATCCTCGGCTTTCGCGGGCCTGCTTGCTCCCGGCTTGTCTTCGGCGGATTCCATCCTTATGCTTTCTCCATGCAGAGAATTCGCGGCGAAGGCTCCGAAGCGTACAACTCTTCGACAAGCGCGGCGCGGCAATCGAGCACCATGTGCTGATTGAAAGAGCCTTTGTCGGTGATTTCACCGGCATCGAGCGATGGCGGTTGGTCCGCCAGCACGGCACGGGAGACCCGGTTAGAGCTGCCCGTCGAATGCCGCGCTAGGCTTCTTAGCAGCGCTTGAAAACGCGCACGCACGGCTTCGTGCGTCACAATCTCCGCGAGCGTTGCATTGCGCGGCAATCCCGGCGCGAGCGCGCGGCAGGCGTCCGCATCAACGAACAAAATGGCCGTCAGGAAATCGCGGTCGAGCCCGGCGATCACCGCGTCGCGCAGCAGCGGCGCGCAATGCGCGATCATCTTTGCGCGCAGCGGTCCGACGCTCACCCAGGTGCCGTTGGCCAGCTTGAAATCCTCGCTCAGGCGCCCGTCGAATAGCAGGCCCTCATTCACATCGCTCGGGTCGATCAGCTTTACCGCGTCGCCAAACGAGTAGAATCCCTCGTCATCAAAAACGTTGGCGGTCAGCTCCTGCTGCCGCCAGTATCCAGGCGTGACGTTGGGTCCGCGCACGCGCGCTTCGAGCTTGCCCTCGTGCGGCACCAGCTTCAGCTCGATGCCCGGCACGGGAATGCCGATCGTCCCGGCGCGGTCCGTTTCCCACGTACACTGAATCGCCATCGGCGAAGTTTCCGTGGAGCCGAGGCCCGTGGCCATCACGATGCGTTCGCCGCAAGTTTCAAAGGCCAGTTGGCGGTAGGCGTCCCAAACCGGCTGCGAAAGGCCCGCTCCGGCGTAGAACATCATGCCGAGGCGCTTGAAGAACGTCTCGCGGAGTTCCCTATCGGCACGCAAAAATGGAAGCAAATCCTCGTAGCCTTTCGGCACGTTGAAGAAAATCGTGGTGGAAATTTCGCGCAGATTGCGGACGGTCTTTTCGATCCAGCCGGGGCCCGGCTTTCCGTCGTCGATGTAGAACGTGCCGCCGTTGTACAACGCGATGCCGATATCGTGATTGCCGCCGAAGGTGTGGTTCCACGGCAGCCAATCGACGATCACCGGCGGATCGTCCTGGAGAAACGGGAAAACCTGGGCGATTTGCTGCTGATTGCCGCAGACCATGCGGTGCGTGTTGATCACCGCCTTCGGCAGCGCCGTGGAACCGGAGGTGAAAAGAAATTTGGCTACATCATCCGGACGGATTTTTTCGTGGGCTTCGCGCACCGCACCGGTTGGATTCGTTTCTAGAAGCGACGCGAATGTACCGGCCTCGCGGCGATCCGGCGGAGCCGCCGTCGCGATTACTTCCACGTGCTCTCCGACCGCTGCTTCGATCGCCTGTGCGTAACGCGCACCGTCCGAAACGAAAATCACTCCCGGAGTGAGAATCTTCATGCAATGGCGCAGCTTCCCGAAATCCTTCGAGATCAGCGAATACGAAGGCGAAATTGCCGCTGTGGGAATTCCGACATGCTGGCCTGCCAGCATCAGCAAATAGTGTTCGAGGCCGTTTTCCGAAAGGATTGCCACCGGGCGTTCGGCGGAAAGTCCGCGGCCGAGCAGCGCCTGGCCTATGCAGAGGACCGATTCCCAAACCTGCGCGTAGCTCAGCCGCCGCCATTCGCCGCCCGATTCGTCTCCGGTGGCGGCGGGGCGGCGCTGCGCGATGCACGTTTTTTCGGGACAAACTTGCGCCCAATGCGCCAGGCGATCCGTCAGCACCTTAGGATACGGCCGCAGTTCCTCTTCCTGACGGACCATCATCACGCCATCGCGGAGCCTCTCAAGCGTCGCGCCGGAGGCGCGCATGCGCACGCGGCGCACGCCCGTCGCAGCTGTCCCTGAGTGATTTGTCACTTTTTGCGCGTCCGCCATTGGCGGATATATTCGCACAGGAAAGCGGAAGTTAGAGGTCAGAAGTTGAGCGCGAAAGCGGCCGCTTTCTTAAGCGCTGAGCCCAGAGCGTTCAGCGCGCCGCGTTGGCCGCTTTCCCGGAGTATTCGACAAGAGCGGACTGCAATTGTTCGGAGGCCAGCGTCCACCCGAAGAACGACTCCACGTTGAAGATGGACGCTTCGTAGGCGCTCTGGCCGCCGGCGGCCATGGTCGCATCGCGCAGCAGGATCGGCCAGTAGTCGAGGAAATACGCGTCGCGCAAGGTGGATTCGACGCAAACGTTCGTGGCGATCCCGGCAAAGAAAAGATACTGGATTCCACGCACGCGCAATTGCGAATCGAGCGTGGTGCCGGCAAAGCCACTGTAGCG
>JASHPG010000196.1 GCA_030038275.1 Candidatus Acidiferrales bacterium
CGGTAAAAAGCAGAACGACGACGATCGCCTGCAATCGCCCGCCAAGAATTCTTCACCGTGGGCGTCGTCATCTCCCGCGGCGCCGGCTCCGGCGCCCGCGCAGCCTGCGCCCGCGCGCGCGGCCCGCGAAGTGCCCGCCACCGCGCGTTTCCGCGCTCCGCGCATCGCGCGCGGAGCAATCGTGCTGCAAGTGGCCGCGCTTCGCCATCGGGGTGACGCCATGGCCATGGCCGAGATGCTGCAACAGAAGCGATTTCCTTCGTTCGTCGTTGCTCCTTCATCCGATAGCTTCTATCGCGTGCAGGTGGGGCCGTACCGCAACGCGCGCGCCGCCGAATCCGCCAGAAGCGCCCTTGAACGCGACGGATTTAAAGCTATCATTAAGCGTTGAATGAATTTCAATTGGTACACGCGTGTGCTGCTCGCCATCGCGAGCGGCGTCCTTCTGGGCCTGTCGTTTCCCAACTACAACCTCTCGCTGCTGGCGTGGGTTGCGGTCGGATTCCTCGTGCTGGCGTCCTATCGCGCCAGGTTGTGGGTGGCGCTGCTTTGCGGCGTCGTTAGCGGTCTGGCGTTCTATCCGCTTAGCGTGCCATGGATTGATACGGTCGTCCGCCAATACGGCGGCGCCGGCGCGTTGGCCTCGGCGGGAATTCTCGCTCTCGTTGCCCTCACCGGCGGACTTTACGCGGCGATTTTTACCATCGGCGTGGCGCTGGCGTCGCGCAAAGGGCGCGTGTTCGCGTGCGTGCTGGCGCCGTTCCTTTGGGTCGCGGCCGAGTTTTTGCGCGCGAATATGCCCGTCATCGGCTTTCCGTGGAACCTGATTGGCTACGCGGCCAGCAAGAATTTGCCGCTCGTTCAGCTAGCCACGATTACCGGGATTTACGGACTCAGCTTCGTGGTCGCAAGCTTCGGCGCGTTTGCGGCGTACGCGGTTCTTGCCGGTACGCAGCGCGCCTGGAAATCGCTGATGATCGTCGCAGCCGCGCTCGTCCTGATCGCCTTTGGCGGCCGTTATTTCATTCCGCGCGCCACTCCGCACTATGTGGCCCATCTGGTCCAAACTAATTTTGAGGAACATTACAGCTACCCGGCGGATTGGCTCCAGCGCCACGCGCAGGATATGAACCAACTGCACGACATCAGCGTCGATGGCGCGAAAGCCGACCGCGGGCTAATCGTCTGGCCCGAAGTGCCCGCTCCCTTCACTTTCAACGATCCGAATTTCGCCGCCCGAGCGCGGCAGATCGCGCGCGATGCCTCCAGCGATTTCCTCGTCGGCATCGTCGATTGGAAAAAGGACGCGGCGGGAAAATGGTTCGCCACCAACAGCGCCACGCTGCTCGATCCTTCCGGCCAGCGCGTTTTTACCTATGATAAAATTCATCTAGTGCCTTTCGGCGAATACGTGCCGTTTCGCCGGTGGCTCGGTTTCGCGGGAAATCTGGTTGCCGATATCGGCGATTTCACTCCCGGACATCAATACTCGGTGGGACGTCTCCCCGGCGGAAAATTCGGCGTGTACATCTGCTACGAAGGGGTTTTCCCCGGTTTCGTGCGGCATTTCACGGCCAAGGACGCGCAGCTTCTGATCAACGTTTCCGATGACGGCTGGTTCGGCCAGTCCGCGGCCCCGGCCCAGCACGAATTGATGGAGCGCGTTCGCGCCGTCGAAAATCGCCGCTGGCTGCTGCGCGATACGAACAACGGGATCACCATCGACGTCGATCCATACGGTCGCACCGTGGCGGAAATGCCGATGAACGTTCGCGGTCAGCTCGACGCGCCGTACGCATTCGAGTCGGAAATGACGCCTTACGCGCGTTTCGGCAATTGGTTCGCGTGGCTCTCCGCGATCGTTTCGCTGGCGCTCATCGGGGCCGCGATCGCGAGCGGTGAAAAGAGGCAAACGGAGATTTCGCGCCGCAGCGCCCGCGTGAAAATTCACGCGTAACTTTCGACATTGAGGATGGTTGAATAGCGTTATGCCCGAACACATCGAAGACCTCGAACACCGCTACGCCGAGCTTGCCAAGCGCATCGAGCTCGTGCGGAGTTATCTTTGACGTTCCCGCCGCGCAGCGCGGTCTAGCCGGAATCGAGCAAAAAACCTCCGCTCCCGATTTCTGGCAGGACCAGGAAAAAGCCCAATCGGTCCTTCAGGAACGCAAGCAGCTCGAAGACCGCGTCAACGCCGAAAAATCGCTCGCGGGCAAAGTCAGCGATCTGGACACGTATTTCCACCTCGCGCACGAAGAATCGAATAGCGAGCAGCGCGAATCCCTGCTCGATGACATCTGCAAGGAACTCGCCGCGCTCGACGCGTACATTTCCGAACTGGAAACGAAAACGCTGCTCTCCGGCGAAAGCGACCGCCTCAACGCCATCCTCACCGTGAAATCCGGCGCGGGCGGCATCGAATCGCAAGACTGGGCCGAAATGCTGCTGCGCATGTATTTGCGCTGGTCGGAGGGCAAAGGTTTTCACGGCTCAGTGCTCGACACCTCACCTGGGGAGGAAGCAGGCATCAAGTCCGCCACCGCGCGGATCGAGGGTGAAAACGCCTACGGAATGCTCGCGGGCGAAAGCGGCGTACATCGCTTGGTGCGCATTTCGCCGTTCGACCAGCAGGCGCGCCGCCACACGTCGTTCGCTTCCGTCTTCGTGATTCCCGAGATCGACGATCGCATCGAAATCGTCGTCCGGCCGGAAGATCTGCGCGTCGATACGTTTCGCGCCGGCGGCCACGGCGGGCAAAACGTAAACAAGGTGGAGACCGCCGTCCGCATCACTCATCTGCCCACCGGGATCGTGGTGCAGTGCCAGAACGAGCGCAGCCAGCACAAAAATCGCGAAGGCGCGATGAAAATCCTCAAATCGCACCTTTACGAACAAGAGCTGGAAAAGCGCCGCGCCGAGGCCCGCAAGCTCGACGCGTCAAAGCCGGAGATCAGCTTCGGCAGCCAGATTCGGTCCTACGTCTTGCAGCCGTATCAAATGATCAAAGATCACCGCACGAAATTCGAGCGCGGCGACGTGCAAAAGGTCTTTGATGGCGATCTAGACCCATTCATCCACGCGTATCTCCTTTACCGCCGCGAATCCGGCGACCACCAGTAGGATTGGCGTCAGCTTCAAACGGTCTTAAAGGCGGCGCACGACCGCTTCGACCGGAAAGCGCGCGTTCAATTCAGTTTTCAAAGAGCGAAAGCTCTCGCAAGGAGAGCCGCGTCAAAAAAATTCGACGCGTTAGGCGACAGCGTGAGTGGTGTTCCGGCACCGCGTACAAACCACACGCCGGAATCCCGGTTCCTCGACGGAACCGAGAATTCGTGACGCTGAAAAGCGAATACTTCGCGCGGGTGGAGCAGCGCGAAAGGAAAGTCGCTGGACGGCGCCGTCATTTCGCCGACTTTCCGCCCCGATGCGAAATGCCGCGTCGGTGACCCCGATCACCCGGCGCTTCCACACAGCCATTTCCAAACTGCGGCAGTGCGGAGGCAGATCGAAAGATCTGCGCTGTTGAACCGCCACGCTTCCCAACGATGCGCGCTGATGAGCGGCGCCGACTTGCCTGCGCGCGACGCGACCTCGGCGCTTGAGAACCCGGCGCGAGATTCGACGGAATTGGGGATGAGACGTGTCTCGGGTAGTCAGGTACCCGGTCGTTTGTTTTGAACAACTTACATGCGTTTCTACTCGTTCGCTGTCTCGGGTAGGTTCTATAGGTTAGAGGTTCGATGTTAGAAGTTAGAGCGGGAAAATCGCGCACGAGAAGATGCACTGGTTCTGGCGGTCGGAAGTTGGAGGCCAGAGGCTGGAAAAGAAGATGC
>JASHPG010000021.1 GCA_030038275.1 Candidatus Acidiferrales bacterium
TACAAAGGCCACCGGTTCGCCATGCCGGAAGGCATGCGCGAGCCAAACGAAATTCTAAACACGGAAATCTTCAAGTTCGTGGACGGAAAGATCTCGCGCGTCGAGGCCGTATTTGAAGGCGCGCAGGCTTACAAGCGTGGCACCGGCTGGCCAGGCGGCACCAAAGCGGAATCTCGTCCGATTGGACGGTGACACTCGGCGTTTCGCTACTGCAGGAGGGCGGCGAACTCGCCGCGTGCGACGGCACCAGCGACTGCTGCGATATCAGGAGAAAGAGAACGGTCGGCATCCAGCGTCTTCGAAATCGACCGGATCATCTCGTGCGCACGACGCGCTTCGATTCCAGGGCGCAGCGGAGCGAACAGGTCGATGCCCTGCGCCGCCGCGAGCAGCTCGATTGCAAGAATATTTTGCAGGTTCGCAATCATCGGTCCCAGCCGTCGCGCGGCGCCCATGCCCATGGATACGTAATCTTCCTGATTCGCGGACGTTGGAATCGAATCGACCGAATGCGGCGCCGCCAGCGTCTTCATTTCACTCGCCAGCGCCGCGGCCGCCACTTGCAAAATCATGAAGCCTGAGTTGAGTCCAGCGTGGCGCACCAGAAATGCGGGCAGTCGGCTCGACTGCGGGTTGGTCATCTGCTCGATGCGCCGCTCGCAAATTCCGCCGAGCGTGGCGAGCGCGACCGCCAGATGATCCGCGGCCATCGCCAGCGGCTGCCCGTGGAAGTTGCCGCCGCTCAGCACGTCGCCCGGGTCAGCGAAAACTAGCGGATTGTCCGTCGCGCTGTTCAACTCGATCTCGACCGTCACGCGAACGTGCCTGATGGCGTCGCGCGCGGCCCCATGCACCTGCGGCGCGCAGCGTAAGCTGTATGGGTCCTGCACGCGAGGATCGCTAACCGGCGAACGGTGTGACTCGCGAATTTCGCTGCCGCGGTTGAGGCGTTCCAGGTTGCGTGCCACGATTGCATGCCCTGGATGTGGGCGCGCGTCGGCAATGCGCCGATCGAATGCCGCCGGGCTGCCGCGCAGCGCGTCAAGCGAAAGGGAAGCGGCAACGTCGGCAGTCGCGGCCGCGATTTCCGCGTCGCGCAACGCTAAGGCCAGCAGCGCAAGCATGGCCTGCGTGCCGTTCAGCAGTGCGAGGCCTTCTTTCGCTTGCAGCACCAGCGGAGCGATTCCCGCCGCGCGAAGCGCTTCGCCGCCTGCCACGCGACGGCCCTCGAAAATGGTTTCGCCTTCGCCGATCGCCGCCAGCGCCAAATGGGCCAGCGGTGCCAGGTCGCCCGAAGCGCCCACTGATCCTTGCGACGGGATCACCGGCAGCACGTTGCGGTTCAACATCGCCACGAGCGTCTCCGGCACAATAGGACGCACCCCCGAAAAGCCCTTCGCCAGGGCGTTTGCACGAAGCGCCAGCATTGCCCGCGTTGCTGCGGTGCTCAGCGGATCGCCTACACCGCACGCGTGGCTCCGCACCAGATTCAATTGCAAATGGCGAATCTCATCGTGGGAAATCCGCGCGGTTG
Organism: Candidatus Acidiferrales bacterium; assembly: GCA_030038275.1. Taxonomy (GTDB): domain Bacteria; phylum Acidobacteriota; class Terriglobia; order Acidiferrales; family UBA7541; genus Palsa-295. The sequence continues at coordinate 1,535 of JASHPG010000021.1, forward strand.
CCAGCTTGCCGAATCCTGTGTTGACGCCATAGACGGCGGTTTCTGATTCCGCCAGCCGCTCGATTACCGCTCGCGAAGCAGACATGCGCTCGCGGGCGGACGCCGGAATGTCGCCGCGGCAATCGGCCGCTTCGAAAACGAGCCGGTAGAGATTTTCGAGAGTCAGAGACTCGCCGTCGATGGCGATGGTGGTCATGGCTCGCCTCGTGGCATTTGTGCCTGGAAGATTACAGCTTAGCCGGTTTGCGGCCGTCACCGGACGGCTTCGGTGCGGTCACCACGAAATACTTGCGATACTTTTCCGGCAGCGATTTCGGTTGTCCCAGCCGGTCGCAGATCACATGGAACGTCTCGCCCGTGGCCAGTTGCTCGCCCGAATCCTGCCGGAAAATCTCGTACGCAAATCGCATCGTGCGCCGGCGCGATTCCGTCAAGCGTGTGCGCACGGTTAAAAGATCGTCGTAGCGTGCCGGGCGCCGGTAGCGGCAACTCGCCTCCACGACTACGATGAAGCTATCGTCGTCGGTCTCCATGCGCTTGTAATCGAGTCCGAGCTGCCGGCAGTACTCCACGCGCCCCACTTCAAACCATGTGAAATAATTTCCGTGGTGTACCACGCCCATCTGATCGGTCTCGGCATAACGCACACGAATTGCGGCGTCAGTGTATTCGGCTTGTAGTGCGTGCCCGTCTTCCATGCGCGGAAGATCCTGTCGGAGGCTCATGGGGGTTCAGTCTTCCGACCATTTCGGAGCGCGTTTTTCGAGGAACGAGGCGATTCCTTCCCGAAAGTCGGGCGTGGTGCGGATCGCGGCGTTGGCGTCGATCGCCGCCTCAAGTTCGGAGCGAATCGCCGCGTCGTCAAAACCGAGCAGGAATTTCTTCGTGCGCGTTACCGCTGCTGGGCTCGCGGCTGCGAGCGCCGCCGCAAGTTCACGAGCGCGCTCCATCAGGCGCTCGGCGGGAACGATCTCCGTAATCAGCCCGATCCGATACGCCTCCGGTGCATCGATAATTCGCCCGGTCAACAGTAGATCGCGCGCGTGCTTCTCGCCGATCTGCCGCCGCAAAAACACCGTTACAAGCGCGGGCATGAAGCCCAGCTTTACTTCGGGATAACCGAACTTTGCTTCCGGAACAGCAAGCGTGAAATCGGCCAGCGTCGCCAGCCCGCAGCCGCCCGCGATTGCCGCGCCGTTCACGGCAGCGATCACCGGCTTAGGAAAAGTGTATATGCGGTGGAACAGCTTCGCGACTCGCCGCGCGTCCTCAATATTCTTTTCGAGCGGGAATTTCGCCAACGCTTGCAACTCGCCGAGATCCATTCCCGCGCAGAAAGCTTTTCCCGATCCGGTCAGAATCATAACGCGCGCGCGGTTTTCCTCCGCGTGCGCCAGCGCCGCGATCAGGTCCACCACCATTTGCGCGGAAATCGCGTTGCGCTTTTCAGGGACGGTCAGAGCGATCGTTGCGACATGGCCATCGGCCTGGTATGTGAGCGTCGTATAGGCCATTCGGCACCGCCGCACGGTCAGTTGGGCCGCGCCGTCTCGCGCGTCTCCTGCCCGGACTCCCCGTTGTGGTTGCCCGCGCCCGGCTGGTCCGCGTATTTCTCGCGCAAGTCGTGCGTCATGGCGCAGGCGACGGCGAGTGACTTCGTGTCGATGCCCGTAGCCACACCGCGCGCCGCCAGCGTCGTCAAGATAATCTCCGTTGGAATATTGCCCACCAGGTGGTCGCCCGCAAAAGGACATCCGCCCAAGCCCGTCAGCGCGCCATCGAACCGCCGGCAACCGGCTTCATACGCCGCCAGCACCTTTTCCGCTGCGCCGTCCGGCCGGCTATGCAGATGGACGCCAATTTCTACTCCCGCAACGCATGCGTTTGCCGCCCGCACCAGGTTCGCCACGTCCTCCGGTGATGCGTGCCCAACCGTATCCGCCAGCGACACCGTGCGCACTCCAATATCTTTCAGCCAGACAAGCGTGTCTTCCACAATCTCTGGTCCCCATGGCTCGTCATAGGGATTGCCAAACGCCATCGAAATATACACGACCAGCTTGCGCCCCGCCGCTTTCGTATCGCGATGCAGCTTTTCCACCAGAGATCGCGATTCGGCCCGCGACATATTCGCATTAGCGCGCCGGAAATACGCGGAGACCGAGTACGGATATCCGACGGTCGTCACGCCATGAGTCGCCAGCGCGCGTCCCAGTCCTTGCTCGTTTACGACGATGCCGATAATCTCCGGCGCTTCACCCGAAGACGTGCGCGCCTCCGTCAGGCGCGCCATCACCGCTTCGCTATCGGCCATCTGCGGCACGTGCTTTGGCGAGACAAAACTTACGGCGTCGATATGCCGGAAGCCAAGCGACACGAGGCTCGTCAAATACTTGATCTTTTCTTCCGTGGGAATGATATTCGCCAAGCCCTGCCAGGCGTCGCGCGGGCATTCGATGAGTGCTATAGAGGAATCGGCCATTGGAGCTTAGGTTTGCAGAACTCCCGTTTTGAATTCGCGCACTTCCGGATTCAGCGCCGCGCATTCCAGCGCTTCGATCAGCGCCTCGCGTGTGTGCGCCGGATCGATGATTGCGTCCACCCACAGCCGCGCGGCGGCGTAGCGTGGGTCCATCTGCTCTTCGTACGTCGCGCGAATTGAGTCGCGCAGCTTTTTCATCTCTTCTTGGCTCAACTTCTTGCCTTCGCGCTCGAGCTGCCGCACCTTGAGCTCGACCAGCGTGCCCGCCGCTGACTCGCCGCTCATCACCGCGTAGCGCGCCGTGGGCCACGCGAACATAAATCGCGGATCGTAGGCTTTGCCGCACATGGCGAAATGTCCCGCGCCAAACGTGCCTCCGCAGATCACCACGATCTTCGGCACCACGCTATTCGATACCGCGTTCACCAGTTTCGCGCCCGCCTTGATGATTCCGCTCCACTCCGCCTCTTTGCCAACCATGAATCCGTTCACGTCATGCAGGAAAATCAGCGGTACGAGATTTTGATTGCAATCGAGGATGAATCGCGCGGCTTTGTCCGCCGATTCCGTATAAATCACGCCGCCGAATTCGATGCGCCGCTCGCCCGTTCCCGGCGCCGCGACCACGGCGTTTTTCCGATTATTCGCTACAATTCCCGCGGCCCAGCCGCCGATTCGCACATAACCACAGAAAATCGTCTGGCCGTATTCAGCGCGGTATTCCTCGAACTCGCTGCCGTCCACGATCCGCGCCAGAATGTCCCGCACATCGTATTGCTGCGCGGGATCGACCGAGAAAATTCCGTAGATTTCTTCCGCCGGTTTCGCGGGCGGCTTCGGCGGTTTGTGATCGAACGGCGCGCGCCGCCCGTCGCCCATTTTATCCACTAGGCCGCGAATGCGCCCGATGCACGCTGCGTCGTCGGTCTCGCGAAAATCGATTGTGCCGCTGATCTGCGCGTGCATTTGCGCGCCGCCCAACTCTTCGACTGTCGCTTTTTGGCCGATGGCCGTTTGCACCAGCGCCGGACCGGCGAGAAAAAGTCCGCTGCCTTCGGTCATCAGAATGTGGTCGCACATCACGGGCAGGTACGCGCCTCCCGCCACGCACAGCCCCATGATGGCGGCGATTTGCGGTATGCCCATCGCGCTCATCACGGCATTGTTACGGAATACGCGCCCGAAATCGTCCGTGTCCGGAAACACATCCTCCTGCAGCGGCAAAAACACGCCGCCGGAATCCACCAAATAGATCGTCGGAATGCGATTCTCGATCGAGATATTCTGCGCGCGGATCACTTTCTTCGCCGTCATCGGGAAAAACGCGCCGGCCTTCACCGTCGCGTCGTTCGCGATGATCATCACGCGTCGGCCCATCACCATTCCGATGCCGGTAACGACTCCCGCTGCGGGCGCGCCGCCCCATTCCTGATACATCTGGTGCGCCGCGTAAATGCCCAGCTCGAAAAAAACGGTTTTCGGGTCGATCAACCGCGCTACGCGTTCGCGCGCCGTGAGCCGGTTCTTCTTGTGCTGGCCTTCGATCGCTTTTGCGCCGCCGCCCTGGCGAATCCGCTCTTCCTCGTTCTTTATTTCGGTGAGGAGTTCAATCATCCGGCGGGAATTTTTCTCGAATGCGGCGGATTGACGCTCGCTGCGCTCGTCCGGTGGCTCGGCGGCACGTTTCACGCGCACCCTCGCGAACCCTCAAAACGGAAATACGCCACGAACCTGAGTTGAACCCTAGCGCGAATGTTCAGGCTCCCTTCGGCGCGCCCTTGGACTCGGTGGAAGCGCGCTGGCGAATGAAGTCCACGATCGCTTGCGTCGGCGTGCCGGGCGGAAACACTTCGGAGATGCCCAGTTGCTTGAGTCCCGAAATATCGGCTTCGGGAATGATTCCGCCGATCAGCACTGCCACGTCCGTCATGCCCTTTGCTCGGAGCAAATTCATCAGCCGCGCGCACAGCGTGTTGTGCGCTCCGGAAAGAATCGAAAGGCCAATTACGTCCACGTCTTCCTGCAGTGCCGCCGCCGCGATCATCTCCGGCGTCTGCCGCAGACCTGTGTAAATCACTTCCATCCCGGCATCGCGGAGCGCCCGCGCGATCACCTTCGCTCCGCGGTCGTGGCCGTCGAGCCCCGGCTTCGCGATCAGCACTCGGATTGGTTTATCCGGCATTCAGTCGTGGTCCTCGATCGCAGTAAACACGCCCAGCTTGCGACTTATCGGCGCACATTCGCGAACGACGCATTCGGCGCCAGTCTCCGCACCGCAAATAAAATAACACGTTTAGCAGGGAATTGCGGGGATAGCCACGCCTTGGTCGCCGATTGCAGCTAGGTTCCCAAGCTGACACGCGAGGTGAATCAAGCGATGGCGGCTTCTTCGTACACTCCGAAAACGTCCCGCAGCGAGCCGCAAATTTCTCCGAGTGTGGCGTAAGCCTTTACGGCCTCGTACATGTGCGGCATCACGTTTCCTTCGCCCGCGGCAGCGGCACGCAGCGCTTTTAGCCGCCCTTCGACTTCGGTATTCGACCGGTTGGCGCGCAGTTCGCGCAACCGTTGCGCCTGCTGATGCGCCACGCTTTCCTCGATTTGCAGTATCTCGATCGGCGGTTCTTCCGTAACGTAATCGTTCACGCCGACGACGATCTTTTCCTTCCTGTCCAGCGCCTGCTGATACTGATACGCCGCGTCCGCGATCTCTCGTTGAGGGAAGCCGCGTCCGATTGCCGCCACCATTCCGCCGAGCGCGTCAATTTTCTCGATGTAAGCGCGGGCGTCTCGTTCCATCTCGTTCGTCAGCGTTTCAAGAAAATACGATCCGCCGAACGGATCGGCCGTAATCGTCACGCCGCTCTCGTACGCCATGATCTGCTGCGTTCGCAGCGCCAGCGTGGCCGCCGATTCCGAAGGCAGCGCCCACGCCTCGTCGAGCGAATTCGTGTGCAGCGATTGCGCGCCTCCGAGCACCGCTGCAAGCGCCTGAATCGACGTGCGCACCACGTTGTTATACGGCTGCTGCGCCGTCAGCGAACATCCCGCCGTCTGCGCGTGGAAACGCAGCGCCCACGAACGCGGATTCTTCGCGCCAAACCGATCGCGCATCACTCCGCACCATAGCCGCCGCGCGGCGCGGTATTTCGCGATCTCCTCGAAAAAATCGTTGTGCGCGTTGAAGAAGAACGAAAGCCTCGGCGCGAACGCATCGATCTCCAGCCCGCGCCGCAGGCAATCCTCCACGTATTCGATCCCATCGCGCAGCGTGAACGCCAACTCCTGAATCGCCGTCGAGCCGGCCTCGCGAATGTGATATCCGCTGATCGAAATCGGGTTGAATTTCGGCGTATGCTCCGCGCCGAACTCGATCGTATCCGTCACCAGCCTCATCGACGGTTTCGGCGGATAGATGTACTCCTTCTGCGCGATGTATTCCTTCAAGATGTCGTTTTGCAGCGTGCCGGAGAGCTTCGCCCAGTCGGCGCCCTGCTTTTCCGCGACTGCCAGGTACATCGCCCAGATCGGCGCAGCCGGCGAGTTGATGGTCATCGACGTTGTCACGTCCGCGAGCGGGATGCCGTCGAAAAGCGTTTCCATGTCCGACAGCGAGCTGATCGCCACGCCGCATTTCCCCACCTCGCCTTCGCTCAACGGATGATCCGAGTCGTAGCCCATCAGCGTCGGCAGATCGAACGCCACGGAAAGCCCGTTTTGCCCTTGCGAAAGCAGATAGCGAAATCGCCGGTTGGTGTCGTCCGCCGAACCAAACCCCGCGAACTGCCGCATCGTCCATAGCCGCGTGCGGTACATCGCCGGATGAATTCCGCGCGTGTATGGAGGCTCGCCGGGCAAACCAATCTCGTGATCGGCATCCCACCCGCCGAGATCATCTTTCGCGTAAAGCTGCCTAATAGGGAAGCCTGAAACCGTGGTGAACTTCTCGGCGCGCGTGGGCGTCCCAGACGACTCAGATCGCCCGGAGTTGCCGGCAGCGCGCTCCGGCTCGTGCGTGGACATGGACTGGCGATCGTCCGCGGCGCTCGCTCGGTCGCGTCCCTCTTCGGACGAATTGCGTGGATTGGATGTGGGCATCGGGAGAGCCTGGCAACTCTGGCTCTCCCGTATGTTACTACGGCGTCGTCTTATCCGGCGTTCCGGGAATGTTCAGCGGCTGCGTATTGCCGGCCATTACGCCTTGAACGCTGATGTTGTGATCGTTTAGCGTCGTGCCTTCCGCCTGCTGGAAGCTCAGCTCCGCTTCAATCAGGTTGATGCGGTCGCGGAGCTCGGTTCCTTCTGCCACGGTGAGCAACTGCTGCTTCTGCACAACCGTAAACGCGGTGGACGTACCCAGTTGCAGTTTCTTCACTTCATCGTCGTAGCTCTGCTGGTTGTAGATACGCGCCTCTTGTGCTGCGGCCACGGCGGCGCGGTCCTGCTCCAGCACGATCAGCGCTTGGCGGACGCCCTGAATGATCGTCGCGCGCGTCTGCATGTAGGAGGCTTCTTGTTGGCGCTGGTTAATTTGGGCGGTCGCATAATTCGCCTGCGCCGCGCGGTTGCGAATCGGCAGCGTGAGATTAAGCGCGCCCTCATACGTTGCGTAATCGTTGTGGATCATGGAACTCCACGAACTTCCGATCCCTTGTGTTATCGGCGTACCTGGGACGGTGGTTTCGGTGCCCACGTAACCCGTGGGAGGGGTGCCGGGCGGAATCGCTCCGGCTGCGGCAAACACCGGCGTCTCGCCCACGAAATCTCCCGTATCGACGGTAGGATGGATCACGCCCGAAAGCCCTGCCGTTTGATATTCGCCAACCAGGTTCAGAGTCGGCAGTAGAGCGTTTTTCGTGGCTTTAATTTCGATGCCGGCATTCTTTAAGTTGAGTTCGGCCTGCTCGATTTCCGGCCGGTTCTTTATCGCTATGCTGACTGCATCGTCTAGTGAAATATCGGCGGGAGCAGGGTTGAAAATCGGCGTCGTCGGCACGATTTCCACTCCCTGTAGCGGGCCTGCCAAAGGATCTTTGGTGATGTCTACCAGCAGATTGGTTTGATCGAGCAGTTGAACCGTTTGGGACTGCACCAGGGCCTGCTGGTCCGTGGCCAATTGGGACTGCGCGTCGATCACATCGAGCGGCGCCATCGTTCCGATCTGCTCTTGTTTCTTGTTGTTTTCGTAGAGCTGCTGATCGGCCGCGACCGTCAC
>JASHPG010000197.1 GCA_030038275.1 Candidatus Acidiferrales bacterium
TCTTTGCGCTCCCGGGAAAAACTTCCACGGTGAGCGAGTGTAATTTACCATCGTGCGCCGGCGCGATTCCCAGTACGTATTGGTGCCGCAGCGACGCGGCAATCTCGCGGTAGATCGGCGCAAACTCCTTGTCCGACTGCGGAAAATACGCGCGACCGCCCGTGATCTTCGCCAGCAATTTCAACGCACGGTCCGCCCGCGCGAATCCCGTCAGTTGCTCCAGCGAATCCGAAGCCTGCGCGCCAACCTCATCTGCCTGTCTCGCATGTCTCTTCCATTTTGATTTTGTGTTTTCTCCACGCAGAATGCCGCCCAGCGCCACCGAAAAAATCACCACGTCTGTTCCGCGCAATTTCTGCACGAGCAGCTCCCAATGTGAAGTCGGCGACGAATCGATCCCCGTGGTCAACAGCACGATGGCTGTTTTGCCCTCAGTGGGCGGAAATCTGCCCGCCACCGCCGAAAGCGAATCGTAGAAATTCAATTCGTCCATTCCGATCGTGTACTCCAGCGAGTTCAGCGCTCCCAGAAGCTGGAATTTATTTGCAGTGAAGCTGAGTATAGTGCGCGGTTTATCGCTGTACGTCACCAGCGCGACCTGATCCTCGGGATCAAGCCCCTGCACCAGGGCGTACGCTGCGGCCAAGTGCTCGTCGTGAATCAGATAAACGGCGGGGCTAGTTTCGATCATCACTAGCACGCGCGCTGGCGCTTCCATTGGCACAAAAAACGCAATCGGCCGTTCGACTCCATCGTCAAGTACGCGAAAATCCCGCTGCGTCAGCCCCGAGGCGAAGTTCCCGCGGTTATCTAGAACGCTTACATCCACCCGCACCAAATCCGTGCGCGACCCGAGCGTCGCCCCAAGAGGTTCCGCGTTGATTGGAGTGTGCGCATCCTGCGCGCGGTGCGCGGGGAATGCCGCCGGCGCGCACGCCATCGCCAGAATCGCAACTGCGGAGAAAATCCCGAACGATCTACTGAACGTACGAATCAAAGTACACGCCGTTTGCGTCCTTCCACCAGCCGCTCACGGCCATGTGTAAGTGCCGCGGGATCACGTCGGGCTTCGCCAGCTTCATCCAGCTGTAATCGGGAGGGTACGCCGTCTTGGACCCGTGCGGAAACCGCTTCGTTCCCTCTTCCAACTGCTGCTCGAAATTGGCCCAGATTGCGTCCCAGGGAATCTGCGCCAAATCTTCCGCGCCCAGTCCGGAAAGTTCCCTAGGCAGATGTGCGCGCATTTCCGCGTACTCCGGATCGGCGAAAATACCTTTCGCGGACGGAGCAGCGGCGCCACCCGAAGAGCGAAGATTTTCAATCGTGTCCCGCAGCATCGTCTTCTCCGGTGTGACCAGTAGCATTTGCGGCGTCACGGCCACGTAATACATCTTACGACGCTGAAAGCCTGTCAACGGATCGCGGTACGGATACGCGATATCCAGCATCGTCGCGTCTCCGAAAGAATCCTCCGCGAGTGTTATCGGTCCCAGCACGGCGCGCAAAACGTGCAGCACCGAATCAGGCTTCTGAATCGCGGCGGCAAAAACGCGTTCCTGCGTGCCGTCCGCCGAAAACGAACTAGCCGATGCCAGTTCCCCTGTGAACAGGTTCAGCGCGTCCGAAATCGGCATGCCCAAGAACCCTTGCGCCATTCCTTGTGCTGCCTGAATGCCGGCCGCCTGCTGCGCCGGCACAACCGCGCTCACCGCTCCCATAATCAGCTGGAACGCGGCAGCCATATTTACTCGGGACACGGTGAACTCCGGCGCTCCGCCAGCGACTGCCAGTGTATGGAACGACGCGGCACTCGCGCCGGCAAAATCGAACGGACCCACCGGCTGCGTATCGCCCAGAATCGCTCCGCGCATGTGCATTGCTTCCCCGGCAAAGCTCACGGAACCGCCCATCGCGTGAACTTTTTCCAGGTGAAGCCCATTTATGAATTTCAACGCGGCCTCTTTGTTCTTGGCTTTCGCCGGAATCCACGCCTTCACGTTGGGCATCCGCGCGAAATAATCAAACGCCGCGTCAGCGCCGATAAACTTCCGCACTTCGGCATATTCCGGCCGCTGCGTCACTGAGTCTGAGTCCGCGGGAGCGCTGGCGCCTGAGGTCCTCGATCACCGCTTTCTTATCGGAAGAAACAAAATAGCGGCCTGCCATTGCGAAGTAGGTCGTATTTTCTTTCGACGCGTGCGCTTCCACGGCCGTGCCGTTAAAATCAAAGCGCGTCACAACGGTGGCGTTCGGTCCGCGTGTGTCCGCGGTTTCCAGTTTGTGGATGATTTCTGTTTTCCCGGTCGCGTCGTACACCAGGAACATGGCAATGGGAGCGGCGGCCTTGGCAGCGGAAGGCGGCTCCGCGCCGCGCGGCATCTCAATCAATCCAGCAACCCCAGGATTTTGCAACAGCGAGATCAGCTCCGGCAGGCTCACCGGCGGGGCCGGAGCTTTGCTGTTTTGCTGCGATTTCTGGAAATTCGCGGCGATCCCGAGCCACAAAGACCCCATGGCGGGATCGGCCATCATTTGCAGCACGTGATTCTGCTGTGCGGCCCCGCTGAGCGCGCTCGTCCCGCGCCACTCAACAAACGCGATCGTGCGCCCCGGCAAGCGTGTCGCGATTCCCGGAGCTTGCGCTCGGACTGTCCGCGCGCCGAGCAAAACCACGCTCAGCGCAGCCCACATCACACCGCCGACGAAGATAGATCTCCGTCTAGATTTCACGACCGCCTCCTGGGCGGCATCCGGACGGTACTTCCATTCAGGCGGGATGCCTACGCCTGTCTTCCGTGCCTGTAGCATGGCACGGCGCGGAAAAGCGCGGCGCCGGATTGTGTGAGTGAGTTTCGGTTTGGCTAATGCCGGTTTAGTGTCCGGGGGCGCTCGCGCCGTTCCCAGGCGCTGCCGCCGGCGGCGCTTGCGACGCTGCTTTCGGCGTGCTCAGGTATCCCTGCGCCTCATTCTTGTTGAGCTTGAAGACCACAATTTCGTACGGAGCGCGCGCTCCAGTCACGTAGAACTGCAGCGGTTCGTCCACGTCGCGGTCCTTCTTCTCGATATTCTTGTCGTCCGCCAACACGTTCATTGTGTACCGGTAATGCTTCGTATCCACCTTGCGCAATTCCATCTGAATCGGTCCGACATGCTCCATGTGCTTGTTCTTGTGGAGTGTGAATTCGTAGATATTGCGCTCGCCCAGCGCCTTTAGTTCCTCCACTTCGTCGTGATTCTTGGCTATCAAGCCGCTCTGCACGCCCAGGTCGCCGATGGTGCTCTGCAGCTTGCTTTTCGTGGCTTCTAAATCCGCTTTGGTCGCGGAAAGATCGGTCTGTGTGTTGGTGATCTTCGTGTTCACCTGTCCAAACTGGTTGGCGTTGTTAGCTTGTGCTTCGCCAAGCGCTTTTCGGAAGGTCTGATCGCTCGCCTGCTGCTGCTTGCGCACGGTTTGCGCGAGTGCGCGCGCGCGTGCCAGCTCGTCCTCGGTCAGGCCGAGCTTCTGCTCGGTCACTTCCAGTTGGCCCTTTTCGTCCGCCAAACGCGAATTGGTCTTATCGAGCTCCCCCGCCAGCGCCTGCACCTTCTTGTTCGAGGCGTCTTGGGCTTGATGCAGCGCCTGATTGTTGTTGTACGTGGCGTAGAAAAGCCAGCCGACTAGGCAAAAGGCAATCACAAACAGAACGCCCACCCAGCGAGGCAGGCCGGTTTTCTCCGGCACTGGCTCCGGGTTGGGAGTGCTTGGCGTCAGACTCATGAAACCTCCTCGGCGGCTCGTGCCGCCGCACCATTCCAAATTATCGTCGAACCGGGACTGGGATTCTATTTGCCCCGTGCGCCATTTTGTTTTCGGACTGTGCGGTCCGCTTCGCGTGCCGGAGTCAGTGGAAACCGAGCCTCAACGGTCGTCGTCAGCCCGCCGCGTGGCGTGAACTCCCCGCTCACCCGGCACGTCACGGGACGAATCGTCGCCACGATGTCCCGCAGCATTCGATTCACCGCGTTCTCGTAGAAGATGCCAAGATTGCGGTACGCCAGCAGATACATCTTGAGCGCTTTCAACTCCAGACAGCTCTTGTTCGGAGTGTACTGGATCGTGATAGTCCCATAATCCGGCAGGCCTGTTTTCGGGCATACCGACGTGTACTCGGGAAAACGTATCGTGATCTCGTAACCGGGAAATTGGTTTGGCCAGGTTTCCAGCGCTGGAAGTTTGGCGTCGATTCCCGCGCTTGCGTGCGCCTCTGTGTAGGAAGGCATCCCCTCTCCTCGCTCGTTATTCTAGCGCAACTCCGACCGCTTCCGAATTTTGCCGGACGTTCCGATCGGGCCGTGTTTCGGTCAGTCTGGATTTTCTTGATCGTGGCACAAGTAGCTAAAATTCAAACGGGTCCGGTCAAAATCGAGACGCCGTCTTGCTCGCCAGATCGGATTTCGTTATCCTTGGCCGCAATTCAAGGCGGAGAAAACTTTTCGGATGATCTGTCCACAGTGCCGCAGCGGGGATTGCTTTCGCTCGCGCCGGAGCGGCGCGGTTGATTTGCTCGCTACCGCTGTCGGGCTAAGGCCGTGGCGCTGTCATACTTGCGAAAAGCGTTTCTACGCCGGTTGCGTCGCCTGGCCATTCCTGCGCTTCGCTCATTGCCCGCGCTGCGGAAATTTCGATCTTGAGCGTCTGCCGCGAAACCGCGTCGAGCGCGGCACCCTGATCTTTGCCAAACGTTTTCTCGGATTTCCCGCCTATCGTTGCGACCCTTGCCGCCAGCGCTTTTTCAGCATTCTTCCGCCGCGCCGGATCGTGTCCTCAACGCTCCTCGCCGAGCATCGCGTCATTCGTGGATAGCGTTGCCATTGCGTCCGGCACTCCTATTTAGTTCCGGCTTTGCGCCGTGCTCTGCGTACGTGCTCCGCGCTGGCCTTTTAACTTCTTTTTAATTCGTATTAAATCGTCTTGACATATCTCATAGAGGCATATTAAAAAGTATAGCGTCAAAAATCGACAGACTGCGGCTGCGGCCGTGTGCCTCGTGCATTTCAATCCGGTTATGGAGACCTCATGCGGATCATTGCTTCTCGTTGCTTCCGTCCAATTGCTGCGCGGCGCTATTTGCGCCGTCGCCTAGGCGGTGCCTTCCCATTACTGCTCGTTTCGATCGCAGGTCTGTGCTGCGCCAGCGCGTTTGCGCAATCTTCCTCCGCATTGTCCGGAACCGTTTCCGATTCCACCGGCGCAGTCGTTTCGGACGCAACGGTCGCTGTTAAAAACACCGACACGGGCGCGATCCGCGCCACGTCCACGGATTCTGGCGGTCGCTACCAGGTTATTTCGCTGCCGGTCGGCACCTACGAGGTTGATGTCTCAAAAGATGGGTTCTCGCGCGAGATCCGCACCGGCATTCATTTGGCTGTTGGGCAGGACGCCGTCGCCAACGTCACATTAAAAGTCGGCGGTCTGAATCAGCGCGTCACGGTGAACTCCGACGCGCCGCTTGTTTCCGTCACCACGTCGGACGTTTCCGGCCTCGTTGGCGAGCAGCAGATTAATGATTTGCCGCTGAATGGGCGCAGCTTTGACGAGCTTCTCACCTTGAATCCGGGCATCGTCAATTTCACGTCGGAGAAAACCGGCGGAACAGGCGTCTCCAATTC
>JASHPG010000198.1 GCA_030038275.1 Candidatus Acidiferrales bacterium
GCCTTCCGCAGACCTTGCGCAGGTTCAAACGTATCCGCGTCCACAATTTCCGCGTAGTCCAGCGCCACTCCTGGTTCCGACTGAATCACGCCGCGCATCGCGCCGAGCAATCGCGCCACGTCGCGCTCGCCTGCCGCGATTTCCCTTCGCAGCGCTTCCAGCGAACGATACAGCGCCGTGGCCGAGCGGCGCTCCTCGCCTTTCAAGTACGCGTTGCGCGACGAAAGCGCCAACCCATCCGGTTCGCGCACGACGGGGCACACCACGAGCTGCGTGTCCAAATCGAGATCGGCGGCCATTTGCCGCAAGATGCGCGCTTGCTGCGCGTCTTTGCGCCCGAAGAACGCTAACTTCGGCTGCATGATTTCAAATAGCTTCAGCACCACCGTCGATACGCCGCGAAAATGGCCGGGCCGCGAGCGGCCTTCCAGCCGATCGCTCAAGCCCTCCACGGTGACCGACGTAACGAATCCCCGCGGATACATCTCCTCAGCCGATGGCACGAAGGCGTAATCGACGCTGAGCTCCTCGAGCGCCTTGCGGTCCGCCTCAAACGTGCGCGGATATTTGGCAAGGTCTTCAGCCGGACCAAACTGCTTGGGATTGACGAAGATCGAAACCACCACCGGCGAGCACTTCTTTTTCGCCTCGCGAATCAGCGAAAGATGGCCTTCGTGCAGCGCGCCCATCGTCGGCACCAGGCCGGTCACGCGCTCTTGACTGCGGGCGTTGCGCGCCGCCTGCTTCATCCAAGAAATCGTGCGGATGATTTCCATTCGGCGAAAGCTAACGCACGCGCTCAGGAATCAGCTGCAATGCAGAGCTTAGGGCTCGTAACTTTCCAGTCTCTAGCATCCAGCCTCTAGCTTCCAGTGTCACGCGCTGGCCTGCGCGGCGCGTTCGCGATAGAACCCGATCAAGTCCGTGCTCGTCGCTTTCGAACCAAGCTGGCGAAGCAGCGTCGCGATCTGGCCGCGATGATAGGTGCCGTGATTCGCCAGGTGTTGCAGCATTTGCCAGAGCGGCTGCGCCTGGGCGCTTCCGGCCGTGGTTTTGTACGACACGACGCGCTGCAAATCGTCGCCCGTGAGCGACGCAACGTAATCGACCAGGTTGCGGTCGATTTCAGCGAAGCGCCGCCGCAGCGTTTCGAGGTCAGGAAAATCAGCCGCGCTCGGCAATGCCGAAGGCACGCGGCCGTGCCAGCGCTCCAGCCACACCCATTGCGCGCCGTAAATGTGCGCCAGCGTGTCGCGCACGGACTTGAAGCTCGACCCCAAGTCGCGCGTCAGTTGCTCGGGCGCGAGCGCGGTGCAAGCCTCCAGCGTGCGATTGTTCGCCCACGCGTTAAAATCGTAGAGCAGTCGGACGTCTTCGATATTCATGTCGGCTCCCCTCCCAAAATTCCAAGCGGGATTGTACGGCCCGCGCGCGCTCGCCGCAACGCCGCGGCCGTCGCCCAGTCTCTCCGCTACGAGCGCGAACCAGCGGGAATTTTGTCGCGCAGCTCGGTGGCCGAATGATATGACTCAGCATCCGACGGGAATTTCCCGCTGCGCACGTCGCTGGAATATTCGGAAACAGCGCGCGCCATCTCAGCCGCAACATTCGCGTAGCGACGAACGAATTTCGGCGCGTGGCCTTCCGTCAGCCCCACCAGATCGTGGAACACCAGCACCTGGCCATCGCAATCCGGTCCTGCGCCGATGCCGATCGTGGGAATGTGGACCTGCTGCGTCACGTGCGCGGCAACTTCGCGCGGCACGGACTCCAGCACCACGGCGAAAGCGCCGGCCGCTTCCACGGCGCGCGCATCGCGCTCCACCTGTCGCGCGGCGTCGCGCGTTTTTCCCCGCACGTGAAACCCGCCGAAAGCGTTGATCGACTGCGGCGTCAGTCCCACGTGGCCCATCACCGGAATTTCCGCCTCTACTAGCCGTGCGATCAGCTCGATGCGCCGCTCTCCGCCTTCCACTTTCACCGCTTCCGCGCCGCCCTCTTTCACCAGCCGCACGGCGTTGCGCACCGATTCATCCAGCGACACGTGAAAGCTGCCGTACGGCATGTCCGCCACCAGCAGCGCGCGTCGCGTACCGCGGCGCACCGCCCGGACGTGGTGTAGCATTTCGTCCAGCGTCACCGGCAGCGTGCTGTCGTAGCCGAGCACGACCATGCCGAGCGAGTCGCCCACGAGCACGATGTCCACTCCAGCTTCGTCGAGCAGCCGCGCTGTCGGATAGTCGTACGCGGTGATGCACGTTATCTTTTGTTTTGCGCCGTTTATTTCGGATGAGGTGCTTAGCGAGTCGGCCTTGCGGGAAAGAATGTCGGGCACGGTGATTTTGCCGCTGCCCGCATGGGGTGCAACGCTCATGTTGTCCTCCGGTGCCGCTTCCCGAATTGCGGAATGCAGCCCTGCCAACACCGCCATCCTAGCAAATTCCTCCGCTTGCCCGCAAAAGGATTACAATTCCCGGCGCGTTCACGTCAATAGAGAAGGAAAGTGCGTAGCGAGTCAGTTTGAATTTTCTTGATCGTGACACAAGCAGTCAAAATTCAAACTGACTCGCTACCGGAAAGTCGCCATGAAAATCCAGGCAGCCGTTTCGCACGAAGGCGCGCGCTACCCGCAAATCGAAGCTCTCGATATCGAGGAGCCGCGCGCGGGTGAAATTCTGGTGCGCATCGTCGCCAGCGGAATCTGCCACACGGATATTGGCGTCAGCGGCCGCCCCGGCCCGCGGCCTTTCGTGCTCGGCCACGAAGGAGCCGGCGTCGTCGAGCGCATCGGCGCGGGCGTCACGGAACTCGCGCCCGGCGACCACGTCGTGCTAAGCGTCAATTTCTGCGGCGAATGCCCCAGTTGCAAGCGCAACGCGCACAGCTATTGCTACGAAGTGCTGCCGCGCAATTTCGGCGGCTTGCGTCCCGATGGCACCAGCCCCCTATCGAAAGACGGCCAGCGCGTGTTCGCGCGCTTCTTCGGCCAATCTTCGTTCGCGCAATATTCCCTGGCGGACGCGCGCTGCGCCATCAAAGTGCCGTCCGATATTCCGCTCGAAATTCTCGCGCCGCTCGGCTGCGGCGTGCAGACCGGCGCCGGCGCGATCGTCCACTCGCTGCAAGTCGGCCCTGGAGATTCCGTGGCGATTTTCGGCGCGGGTTCCGTGGGACTCAGCGCGGTGATGGCCGCGCGGCTTGTGGGCGCGGAGCGAATCATCGCTGTCGATTTGGTTCCATCGCGCCTCGCCCTGGCCAAGGAACTCGGCGCCACGGACACAATCGACGCGTCAAACGATGCCGATGCCGCGAAAACAATTCGCGATCTCACCCGCTATGGCGTGAGCCACGCTTTCAATACCGCCAACGCGCCAATTTCCTACACGCAATCGCTCCAGTGCCTCGCGCCGCGCGGCGTGGCCGGTTTCGTCGCCCCGCCCAACGGACAATTCGTGCCCGATATGTTCCACCTGCTCAGCGGAGGCCGCTCTCTTCGCGGCATCCTTGGTGGAGACACCACGCCGAGCCTCTTCATTCCCATGTTGATCGACTATTACCGCCAGGGCCGCTTTCCGTTCGACCGTCTGATCAAATACTATCCATTCAGCGAAATCGCCCAGGCCTTCGAGGATTCAAGCGCGGGCCGCGCCATCAAGCCCGTCCTCCGCATGCCCAGCTAAAATGACGCGCATGATGAAAACCATCGCCGGCTCTCGTGCAATCGCCGCGATTATGGCCGCGATCGGCGCATGCGCCCTGCTCGCTCCAGCGGCCCTCGCCTTCCATCATCAACTCAGCCCGGAACAGGTCCGCGAAGCCTACTCGATCGGCCGCGACCGGGATCATCGCGACGCGTTCTTCGCCAATTACATCCATTCTCCGCGATTGCCGGATACCGGCCCCGACGTTCAGCTCATCGAGTTTCGCACTCCGTACGAACAAGTGGCGATTCGTGCGCGCGACAATCAGTGGAGCGCCTATTCCCCGCCCGACGCCGAAAAAAACTACGAAGCCGATCCGCGCGAAGTGATCGTTCGCGTTCTGATTTACGAGACTCCGACCTTTAACTTCCCTGCCGGCGACACGCAACCGGACACCGGCGGCTTCAAGTTCCACATTTCGCAGGATGGCCGCGCCATTGAAGGCGCGAAAGTGACTGTGGACGACGCGACTCCCGTTGGCGCAGGTTCGTACGGCTCGGCGGGCCTCGGAGGCATCGATATCCGGCTGCACTTCGACGCCGCTCAATTCAAATCCGACGATCCCGTCACCGTCGAAGCCCTCGCGCCCACCGGCCAAACCTACACAACCACCTTCGACCTTGCCCAACTCAAATGACTCATATCAGCGCATCCGCAGGCATCTGCGTTCAATCCTCGCGTCTGTCGTCGCGCTCGCTGTCTCGACCGCGCTCGCTCCGATTGCTCTCGCCTTCCGTCATCACCTCAGCCCCGAAGACGTTCGCGAAGCCTATTTCATCGGCCGCGACCTAGAACGCCGCGAAGCCTTTTTCGAAACCTACATGCGTTCTCCTCATCCGGCCGGTGCCGGGCCGAACATCCAAATCGAATTTCGTACTCCTTACGAACAAGTCGCCTACCGCGCACGGGACGCAGCCGACGATTATTTCCCGCCGGATGCCGCGCAGGACTACCTCGAGCACCCGATTCACGAAATTATCGTCCGGGCCTTGATCTATGAATCGGCTACTTTCTCATTCCCGTACGCCAAAAATCCCTCGTCCGAACTCTTGGCGCGCTTGTTTAAATTCCGAGTGTCGCAGGACGCCCATCAGATCGACTCTGACAAGCTAACAGCCGAGTACGCAATCCCTCTCGGCCTCGGTCCCTACTCATCAGCCAGCCTTGGAGGCATCGATATCCAACTTCATTTCGACGCCTCGCAATTCAAATCTGACGATCCCGTCACGGTCGAAGTCCTCGCACCCACCGGCCAGACTTACACGACCACCTTCGACCTCACCGCTCTAAAATAGGTACAGTCTTCGCAATCCGAATTTCGCGCACTCGCAGGTAGCCATCCAAAAGCTGTTCACGCCCGTCGAGGCACGAAATCATTGGAACTTTCATCAGTTTTGGGGTTAATTATCGTCGGCGGGGCCGCAGCGCGGGACAGGCGATCTGTACCTGTCCCTCAACTGTACTTCTGGCCAGTTAACTCCGGTCTAATTTTCTGGTACCCTCAGCGGCGCTATGAGGCGCGCTTTTACAAAATTCGGCGGCGGCGAACGGTCTTACAAGCTGCGACCGGCACTCGCCTTTGGACCGTCTCATGACGCGGGCTCGCTCGCCCGTGCCGCGCTACATGCGGACCTATGCCGGCTGCTTTCCTGCCATCCGGAATCAGCGCTTTTACAGATCACCAAGGGCGGAACAGCCAATCAACCTTGCACGCACGCAAGTCATGGAAAACAAATGGACATAGAAAATCAAGGGCGGAACGTCCCGGTGCATCTTCCTTCGCGCGTTTCTAGCCTCCGGCCTACGGATTCCAGAAACTGTGTGAGAACGTATGGGCCTTGTGGGTCGCGGCTTCAGCCGCGACATAAAGCCCGCATGATCAACGAGGCGCCTTTAGGCGCTGAAGTTCACGGACCAATGTTGCCACACAGGCCCTGCAGGCTTCAGATCCCAAGGTCCCGAGCCTGGTTTCTGCGTCGCGGAACGTCCATCCTTTCGTGGCTTTGCGCGCATCGGATTAACGCCATGCGAACACAAAGGTTTCTGCCTGCCAAAGGGCTCATTGCCGCCGCTCTGTTCGGCTCCTTCTTCGCTTTGAGCGCCGCGGCCCAAGTGAACACCGCTGCGCCTCGCATCACCCAGGCGATCAGCAACTCGAATCTGGTAATCCTGCGCGGCAACGTTCATCCGCTCGCGCGGCCCGAATATGACCGTGGCCCTGCTCCCGCGAGCCTTCCGATGCAGCACATGATGCTGGTGCTCCGGCGCAGCCCGCGGCAGGAAGCCGCGCTCGATCGGCTCCTTGCCGACCAGCAGGACAAATCCTCGCCGAATTATCACAAGTGGCTCACTCCCGCCCAGTTTGGCGCCGAATTTGGTCCCGCGGATTCGGATATTCAAACCGTCGAATCGTGGCTCCGCTCCCAGGGCTTCACTGTAAATAGCGTCTCGAATGGCCGCGTGGTAATCGACTTTTCCGGTACAGCCAGCCAGGTCCAAGGCGCCTTCCACGCCGCGATTCATCGGTACGTCTTGCCCGATGGCGAGCAGCACTGGGCCAACTCCACCGATCCAGAAATCCCGGCCGCTCTCGCTTCGGTTGTCGTCGGCGTTTCCTCGCTGAACAACTTCTTCCCAAAGCCGCAGCACCGCGCCGCCGTGCATCCGGCCTTCACCTATCCCAATGGATGCACCGCCAACTTCGATCAGGGCAATAACAACCCTTGCTTCTACGACCTGAGCCCCGCCGACCTCCGAACCATTTACAACATGCCGACATCGGCTACTGGCTCTGGTGAAACAATCGCAATCATCTCTGATACCGACGTGAGCTATTCCGATTTGCAGCAATTCCGCTCGTTATTTGGCATGCCCGCCATGACCAGCGTCGGCCCCACCAGCACGCCGAGCGGCTGTGTAGCCAATACTCCTTGCTTCGTCCAATTCGTTCCATCCGGCTCGTCTGATCCGGGCGTTCAATGCCCGGAGTCAGGACAAACCTTCTCCCCAGCCAACTGCACAAGCAACACGGACGGCGACGAGTCGGAAGCCGATATCGATATCGAGTGGGCTGGCGTGCCCGCTCCGGCTGCGAATATCTGGCTCATCAGCTCGGCTGATACGAGCACAGCTTTCGGCGGCAATCTCTCCGCGACCTACGTTGTGAATTGCCCGACGGCAGGCCCAGCGTGCCCCGTGGCCGTCCCTGCCAGCGTTCTAACAACGAGTTACGGGGACTGCGAATTGGTGCTGGGCACGACGGAAAATCAGTTTTACAACTCCACTTGGCAGCAGGCTGCCGCCGAAGGAATTACCGTCCTGGCCTCGTCGGGTGACTCCGGCTCCGCGGGCTGCGATTTCTACGATCCCAGTTCCGGGCTGCCGCAGCCCGCAGAGGCCGGGCTTGCGGTCAACGGCGTCGCTTCCACGCCGTACGATGTAGCCGTCGGCGGCACCGATTTCAACCAGCTCTCGGATCCAGCTCAATTTTGGCAAACAACGAATTCCGCAACAGGTGAATCGGCAAAGGGCTACATTCCCGAAACCACCTGGAACGATTCCTGCACCAATAGCGTCTTTGGCGGCAACGCCATAACGGACTGCAACAATGCCAATCTAGATGGGGAAGACGACTCTCTCTACATCTGGACGATGGGTGGCTCCGGCGGAAAGAGCAATTGCACGACCTCCAATCCTAACGCTGTAACGTTAGCTGCGGCGGTGGCTTCCTGCGCCGATCCGTATCCGAAACCTTCGTGGCAACAGGGTAACGGCGTGCCCGACGATGGCGTCCGCGACATCCCGGACGTATCCCTGTTCGCCAGCAATGGCTTCATGGGCAGCGCCTACATTGTTTGCGAAGCCGATACACCTCCTGCCAGCGGAGAGCCGGGCCAGGCCGGCGCGGCTTGCGGCCTCAGCAATCCCCCATCGTTAACATCTTCGACCGCTTCCTTCGAAGAATTTGGCGGCACGTCCGTTTCGGTCCAAATCTTCGGTGGAATCGTCGCGCTCATGGATCAGGCTGCCGGGCATCCGCAGGGCAACATCAATCCAATTCTCTATGCGCTCGCCAATCAGTCCGGCAACACATGCACTTCCGAAGCGAATCCGCCGTCGTCCTGTGTCTTCTACGACGTGCAGTCCGGAACCATCACGCAGCCGTGCGACATTTCTTTGCCCGGCATGACACCTAGCCCCGATTGCACCGGCAGTGGCAACGACCAAATCGGCATCCTCGAACTCAACGGCGCTGACGCTTACGACGCCGGGGCGGGCTACGATCTCGCCACCGGCCTCGGCACGGTCAACGTCGGTAACCTGATCGGTCAGTGGCCCACGACGGCTGACTTCATATTGTCCTCCGGTGATCCGTCCGTTACTCTCCCGAGTTCATCAAGCTCCGGCACTTTCACCTTTACGATCACTTCAGAAAATGCATTCAGCGGGAATTTCGATTTCAGCTCTTCATCCTGTTCGGGATTGCCTTCTGGCTTTGCTTGCGCGTTCAGCCCCTCTTCAGCGACGCTCAACGCCGGTGGCACGATCACCGAGACGGTTTCCATCCAGCCTTCCGGCTCAGGCGGCTTGGTCGCGCCCCGCGCTCCCGCATTTTGGACGGGAAATCACCTCAATCTTGAAATTCCGTTGGGATGCGCTTTAGTTTGCGTTGTCCTGGCGTTCGCTTTTTCGAAGCGCAAGCAATTCCGCTGGCTCGCGCTCGCGTTCTTGTTTGTGGGACTCGGCGTGGCCACCGGATGCGGCGGCGGCGGTGGCAGTAGTTCACCCGGCGGAAACAATGGCGGCGGGACTGGCACGACCACGGCCACAATGACCGTCGTTTCCGGGAATATTTCGCATAGCCTGAATTTTAAAGTGACGGTGAACTAGGAACGGAAAATGGGATCGGGGCGGCGCGAAATTTTCATGCGCGCCCGGTCCGCGCGGGACTAGCGGATCACGATGCCTGCGTAGCCGACCACCTGCTCGCGGTCGCCGCTCGCATCCCCGGACGTCGCGTATCGCACCAGCCGCGCCTCGGTCGCGCCCAGCTCTCGCGTCGCCACCAGCATCGCCGCCGTCGCCGCATACCCGCACATGGTGATGCCTTCGCCGCGCACCGTGTCGTAAAGTCCGCGCGGATCGAGCGCCAGGATCCGCTCGATCGCCCACCCGTCTTTCACTCGCGTCACCGCGTCATTTTCGTAATGATTCATATCCGTGCTGGCGATCACCAACACCGGCTGATTCACGGTCCCGACTATTTTTGCGACCGCGCGTCCCAGCTCTTCGATCGGTCCATAGCGATCCATCGCCAGCACCACCGGCACGAACCGAAAATCCTTCGCCAGCACCTGCAAAAACGGAATCTGCACTTCCAGCGAATGCTCCCGCTCGTGCGCCACGGGATCTTCCCGCAGCCGCGGACATTCATGCGCCAGCGCGGAAGCCAACTCCTCGTCGATGCGCGCCTCGCCAAGGGGCGTCGAGAAGCTTCCTTGCGTCAGGATCGCCATCGGTTCACCGCGGGGAAAATGCCGCGGGCCAAGCAGAATGCACCTCGCGGCGATCTCAATCGAGGCGTACACCGCTCCCGCTACGTGCCCCGAATACATGTAGCCCGCGTGAGGCACCACGCACCCGAGCGCGCGAACTTTCTCGCCGCTGGCTTGGGCGAATCCGGTAATTTGTTTGGAGAGTATTTCGCGTTCGGAAGGGTAAAAGCGGCCGGCAACCGCGGGAGGGCGAATCATCGGGAAGGCAAATTCCAGGCCGGGCGCGGACTACTGCGGCTTCGACGGCTTGCCGTGAATTTCGAGCGCCACCGTCTGGCCCGGCTGATACAGGATTCTCACCTGATCCCCGTACTGGTAGCCGCCCTTGCCCTCGACCGTGTCCATTTTGGATTGCAGTGTCGAGGCGTAAGTGAACGTGTGAATCATCCGCTCGTTATTCACCTCGCTGACGACGATCTCGCGCGAATCGAAGTGAATGACGCTGGCCTTGAGCCAATAGTCGCCGGCCGGTGTTTTCTTCGGCAGCACCGCGTGAACCACGTGCACGATCGGCGATTCGATCGCGGACTCCGCGGCGGCAACAGGGCCTTCCTGCGCGCGCGCAGCCCCAGACGAAATGGCCACGGCGGCGGCCAGGACGAATGCAGAGGCGATAATGCTAAATTTCTTCATCGAAGGAAATCTTGAGCGACTTCAGAAACTTGATGTCTTGCGGCGTGATTTCGACCTTCGCCGCCGGGGCCTCTTCTTCCAGTACTTCCTCATCGACGCGGATGTGCAGCGACTCCAAAAAACGCCGGTCTTGCGACGTCATGCGCGCCGCTTCCGCCGACGACTTCCGCGCCAGGCCGATGGTCGCGTCCAGCTTGAGCACGATCTCGAACCCGGCCGCACGAATCCCGGCAATCGCTTCCGCGATGCGCTCCGAATCGGACACGCTGTCGTTGATGGCGTGTCCCAATTCTCGCAGCAGTTGTTTCATGCGGTCGTCGAGTTGCAAGGGCGCCTCCTGCTCCCAAATTCCCAACGGCCATTCGTCGCCGTTGGGCCGGCTTGAATGCCCTTCGTACATTAAGTTTAGATTCCTGGCAAGCACGAAACAAGCCCAGCCCGCGTGGCTCGTTCGCGTAGGTTACCTGTCTCGCGTCGCGGAAGAACCTGAACCCCCGGACGGCCGCGGCTTCGCTATCCAAGCCCGCTTTATCACTTCGAGGATCTCCTCGCCATACGCGGCTGTCTTGCGCTCACCAAATCCGTGCACCTGGCGGAGTTCGGCGAGCGATTTGGGCTGGACGCGGCAAAGCTCCTCAAGCGAGCGGTCGTGAAGAATGGTAAACGCGGGCACGTTGCGCTGCTTCGAGGTGGCCAGCCGCCACTCGCGTAGCCCCGCGTAAATCTTGGGATCGCCATCGAAAGGGATGGCTGGTTTCTTGGATTTCCGTTGCTTTCGGGGAATCGGCTGGAATAACCAATCCGGCTCTCCGGCGCACACGTCACAGGCGGCGCACGTTTTCCATTTGGGGTTTTCGCCAAAATGAGAACAGATTTGGCGGTGGCGGCATTTTCTCGATTCCACGAACGCGCGAATCTGATCGTAGCGCTCCCAGGCACGCTTACGCTCCGCCGGGTCGGCAATTTGGCGATTGAAATGTCCGAGCAAACCCACATCGCGCTTCTGCCAAAGCAGCAAGCAATCGGCCGGGAGGCCATCGCGGCCCGCACGGCCGGCTTCCTGATAGTACTGTTCGATCGATTTGGGCAGCGAGAGATGAATCACCGCTCTCACGGCCGCTTTATTGATGCCCAGCCCGAACGCGATCGTGCCGACTAACACGCGTACCTCGTCGGACATCCAGCGCTCTTGATTCTGCTTACGCTGCGCGGCCGTCATTCTTCCGTGGTAGCCGATCGCAGGAATGCCTTTTTCGGCGAGAAAGAGCACCGTCTCTTCAACCCGCGCGATCGTGGGCGAGTAAACGATCGCATTCTCGCCTTGATGGCGATGCAGGGCCCTCAGCAGCAGTTCGCGTTGCGATTTCGCATTACATTCCGCGACCACGTAATTCAGGTTTGGCCGGTGGAAGCTGGCGATGTATTTGTCGGGCGTCCGCAGGCGAAGCTGCGCCAGGATATCGTGCCGGACGCGCTGCGTGGCGCTGGCGGTAAACGCGGCAATAGGACGGTCCGGAAAACGCTCGCGAAGGCGGCTGAGCTGCCTATATTCCGGCCGAAATTCATGGCCCCATTCGGAAATGCAGTGCGCCTCGTCGATCACGAAAAACGAAACTGGCGTGCGCGCCAGCCAATCGAGCGTGTCGGCGCGCGAGAGCCTTTCAGGCGAAACGTACAGGAGCCGGTACCGTCCCTGCGCCGCCTGCGCGATTAACTGCGATTGCTCCTTGCCAGGAATTGCGCTATTCAGCGCCGCAACGGGAATTCCCATATCGCCGAGCTGCGCGACCTGGTCCTGCATCAGCGCGATCAATGGTGAAATCACCACGACAGTTTGCTTTTCGAGCAGCGCGCCCGGGAGCTGATAGCAGAGCGATTTTCCTCCGCCGGTTGGCATCACCACGCATACGTCGCGTCCCTGCAAAAGGCTCCGTACGATGCGCTGCTGCAAGGGCCGGAAGGAGCCGTAGCCCCAGTAGCGGCGCAGCGCGACATCGACCTCGGCGTCCGAAATCATCGGGGAAGTATATCCGTGCGGCGTGGAATCGTCGAACGAGGCTGGATTGAGGAGCGCAAACCAGCGCCGTGGGCGCTGGAGTGTTAGAATCGGGGCATGTCCGCGCGGATGATCTCAGCCCTTGTGCGCTCGTGCATCGTCACGCTGCGCGTCTGGTGGCGTCTTGCGAAGCAGCTCTTCCACGAAACGACCGGCGCGCTATTCGCCGTTTTCGCGGCCTACGGCGGCTACATGGTCTGGAGAGGATGGAAACACGGGCCGACGGTGTGGCTGATCGCCTTCGGAGCTATCTACGCTCTGATGATGGCCGCCTTCGCAGTCGGTTCGTTCCGACGCGCCAAGCGCGTGCGCTAAGATTTTTCATCCGCGCCTTTCGCCATGCCTGAAAACTCCAAAAAGCCTGCTCAACAAATGGAGCGGGAATCCGCCACGCCAGGCGGTCTTGCTGTCCCGGCTGTGATCTCGTCCGAAAACCTTCAGGGATGGGACGCCGAGCGCGACCTGGGCAATCCCGGCGAGTTTCCATTCACGCGCGGCGTTTATCCCACAATGTATCGCGGCCGATTGTGGACCATGCGCCAGTACGCCGGCTTCGGCAGCGCCGCGGAATCGAACCGCCGGTATCGCTATCTTCTGTCGCAAGGCCAGACGGGCCTTTCCGTCGCTTTCGACCTGCCCACGCAGATCGGCATGGATTCCGATAACGCGCTTGCGCTCGGCGAGGTGGGCAAAGTGGGAGTGGCCATTGATTCGCTCGAAGACATGCAGATGCTCTTCGATGGCATTCCGCTCGATCGCGTGTCCACGTCGATGACCATCAACGCGACCGCCTCGATTTTGCTCGCGCTGTATGTAGCCGTCGCAAAGCAACAGGGCGCGAACCTGAAGCGCCTTTCCGGCACGGTGCAGAACGACATCCTGAAGGAATACATCGCGCGCGGCACGTACATCTATCCGCCACGCCCGGCGATGCGCATCGTGACCGACGTTTTCGCCTGGTGCCGCGGCGAATTGCCCAATTGGAACGCCATCTCGATTTCCGGCTACCACATCCGCGAGGCGGGCTCGACCGACGTACAGGAAGTCGCCTTCACGCTCGCGAATGCAATTGCATACGTGGAAGCCGCCGTCGCCGCCGGACTGCAAGTGGACGAATTCGCGCCGCAGTTATCTTTTTTCTTCAACTCGCACAACGAATTTCTGGCGCAGATCGCGAAATTCCGGGCGGCGCGGCGGCTGTGGGCGCGCACGATGCGCGACCGCTTCGGCGCGCGCGATCCCCGCTCGATGATGCTGCGCTTTCACGCGCAGTCGGCGGGCTCGTCTCTTACCGCGCAGCAGCCGGAGAACAATTTGATACGCACCGCGGTACAGTGCCTGGCGGCGGTGCTGGGCGGATGCCAATCGCTCCACGCCAATGCCCTCGACGAAGCGCTCGCGCTGCCGACCGAGCGTGCCGCGCTGCTCGCGCTGCGCACGCAGCAGATCATCGCGCAGGAAACGGGCGTGGCCAATACCGTTGATCCCGTCGGCGGAGCGTACGCGATTGAAAAAATGACCGGCGAAATCGAATCGGGCGCGAAAGATTACATCGCGAAGATCGACGCAATGGGCGGCATGTTGCGCGCCATCGAGACGGGCTACGTCCAGCAGGAAATTCAAAAGTCGGCATACCAATATCAACGCGCGGTCGAAACGGGCAACCAAATGGTCGTGGGCGTGAACCGTTTTCAGGCCGATTCAGAGCAGCCGATCCCCACGCTGCGCATCGATCCAGAAATTGAGCGCGCGCAGGTGGCGCGCCTTAATGCTTTGCGCGCGAAACGCCATGCGGCGAAAGCTCGCGCGGCGGTCGATGAAGTGGAGCGCCGGGCGCGCGGCAAGGAAAACCTGATGCCTGCGATCCTCGCCGCAGTGGAAGCGTATGCTACGGTCGGTGAGATTTCGGATGCCATGCGACGCGCCTTCGGCGAATACCAGGAATCGGTTGTCGTTTAGCCTCATCTGCGCCCACCTGCCAAATGCCGAGAGCCGAGAAACGCCACAATGGATTTCGCTGGATGCGGCGAGTGGCCACGCTCGCGGGCGCAGTGAAATTCATCGAGGCGGCTGGGTTCTGCACGTTATTTCCCGTGGCGAATGTGCCGTTGCCGTCGCTTTACTGCGCCGCCACGGGCCGCGACGCGGACGACGGCGTGATGTTTGATGAGCATTTCGAAAAGATCTGGCACTGGAAGGACGAATTACCTCGACGCCGCCGCGCGTATTATGCGAAATATTTTCGTGGCAAGGGCACGTTCATCTCCCGAGAATATTTGCCATATTTTCTCGTCATGCGCGAAGCGGCAACGACGCCGGAGGATCACGAGCGCTTTTATCAGCAAGGGCGCATCCACGACGACGCGCGCGCGATCTGGCGAGCGCTTGCCGAGTACGGCCCGCTCGCCACTTTGGAATTGCGCCACGCCTGCAAGATGGAAACCACGGCCGGGAACGTCCGCTTCAAGCGCGCTATTCTGGATTTGCAGTGCCTGTTGGCCGTCTCGCACTTCGGTTCCGAACAGGAAACCGGCGCGTGGGCCTCCGGAAAATACGAGCTGACGAGCCGCGCGTTTCCCGGGGAAACCGCGGCAGCATTCGAAATCGAGCCGCAAGAAGCGCGCGCCATGCTGGCCGCGCAATTCGTTCAATTAAATAGCGGCCGGCAATCCATGCAGCTCGCACGCCTATTCGGATGGACGAAGGCGCAGGCGGAGGCAGCGCTGCGAGCGGCAAATGGAGACATCTTATTAGAGAAGCCGAGGAGGAAAAGAAGCGCGTGAAACTCGTCCTCGCATCAGCTTCACCGCGCCGCGCGGAAATCCTGCGCAACGCCGGGATCAAGTTCGAAGCGCGCGCCGCGCCGATCGACGAGTCGCCGCGCGAAGGAGAGTTGCCGTCGCAATACGTGCAGAGGCTGGCCCTCGAAAAGGCTCGCGCCGTTGCGGGCGAAAACGCGGGTTTTGAATCGCAACAGATTGGCGATGCGACAATCTACGTCGGCGCGGATACGACGGTGGTGATCGACGGCGAAATGCTTGGCAAACCGGAATCCGAAGAGGACGCGCGGCGCATGTTGCGCTTGCTCGGCGGACGCGTGCATGAAGTTCACACCGGAATCGCGCTGATCCAACACCCGGTCGGCCGCGAAAGAGTGGCGGAGGAAATCACCCGCGTCACGTTTGCAAAACTCTCGCACGACGAGATCGAAAGCTACATCACGAGCGGCGAACCTTTTGGCAAA
>JASHPG010000199.1 GCA_030038275.1 Candidatus Acidiferrales bacterium
TACTCCACGTGCGATACCGCAATCGTGATCCCGCGCTCCCGCTCTTCCGGCGCGTTGTCGATCGTGTCGAACGCACGGAAATTCATCTTCGGGTTGTTCTTGCTGAGCACCTTCGTGATCGCCGCCGTCAACGTCGTCTTCCCGTGGTCGATGTGCCCTATCGTCCCCACGTTTACGTGCGGCTTGCTCCGCTCGAATTTCTCCTTCGCCATCTCGCTTTATCCTCGCGTCCAGACTCCGCGGCAGCAGCCGCGGTCCCACGCTTCAATTCCCATCAGAAACCAAGATGGAGCGGGGGACGGGATTCGAACCCTGCCTGCCGCAGGCAGGCCGCGATCATCTGGGTACGATCACACCCGAGATCGCAAAAACTCCCGCCCTCTTCCGCTCTTCAAAAACTTCTCGCGCTCCCTTGCCCGCACTCGACCATCACACCGCTCTATGTAAACAAGCTCAAACGGAACTCGTGACCGCGTCGATCGATTCTGACCCCGATTGTGTTCCTTCAATCTCCGCTCCACGTCAGTGCTCATACCGATGTAGAGCCAACCATCTCGTCCGCTACGAAGCGCGTAAACCCACCAACTTCCTTCGATGGAGCGGGGGACGGGATTCGAACCCGCGACCATCTGCTTGGAAGGCAGAGACTCTACCCCTGAGTTACCCCCGCTCATTCCGTGCTGCCTCAGCGCCACTAACCTGGAGCCTGGGACCGGGATTGAACCGGTGACCTCGTCCTTACCAAGGACGCGCTCTACCAACTGAGCTACCCAGGCCCGCCCGCCGGCCGGGCAGGGCCGAACCGGCCTTTCGCGATCCCTATATTCCCGCTTCCCTGCGCTAACGAAACCATGCTCGCAACCGCCAAAATCTCAACTCGCGCCTTCCAAACTTGCCGGCTCGCCGAATCAACTTCCTTCAGGACGTTGGTGGACGGGGGAGGATTCGAACCTCCGTAGCCCGCAAGGAGCGGCAGATTTACAGTCTGCTGGTTTTAGCCACTCACCCACCCGTCCAGGAATTCGTGCGGCAAACAAATTGAGTCCTTCCCGCCGGGCTAAAACGATCCGGACCTTACTTCTTTTGGGCGCGCTGTAACGCAGATAGGGCTCGTGTCTAAAGACACCAGCCCGAACGTTTCTATAGCGAGGAATCCGTCCTTAACACTTGCCGACAAAAATTCCCGATCCCTCAAAGCCGCCTGTCGCACACAGGCCAGCCTGCCGTTAGGTAGGCTCAGCTGGCGGAGGGATTTGAACCCCCGACCCTCTGATTACAAATCAGATGCTCTACCAACTGAGCTACGCCAGCCCGGCGCAAACCCGACAAAGTTATCACGACGGCAAGTGAATTGCAACAAGCCGAAAAAACCGCCGCAAAAGGCTTGCCACTCAGTATTATTTCAGCGTACTCGTCTGCCGGAACAATCAACATTATACAGGCATCCAGGAATTTTGGCCACAGCGAATCGGAGCGCGGCGCAGGCGCCGAAAAGGAACGCAGTGAGCTGGTTTGAATTTTCTTGATCGTGACACAAGCAGTCAAAATCCAAACCAGCCCACTACCAAAAGGAACGGTTACTTACAATCGATGTCGTCGCAACCCGCTTGGATTCCGGCTCGTTCACCGCACGCTGGCGTATCCGGGCTATTGCTATAATCGGAGTGCATCGGTCCTTTCCCGAACATCATGCCCCTGACTTCCAAAACTCGCGCGCTCATCTTTGTTGCGGCCCTGCTGTGCATCGCGGGAATTGCCGCGGGATTATATCTTCATGGAGGCAAGCGCCCGCTGCCGCCGGCGCCCGCGCCTGCCGGCCCTGCTCCCACGATTTTCAGTCCGCTTCCAGCGGCCGCACCCGTGATCGGGTTTGCCGATGTGGCGGAACTTCGCACTCTGCACGATACGCCGCTGGCGTCAGTGCTCGGTCTCGCCGCGCCAGGTCCCGAAGAAGACCGCGAATACAGAGAATTTGTCCGCGGCACTGGCTTCGATTACACGCGCGATCTCGACAGAGTCGCCATCGCATACTGGCCCGCGAGTTTAATTCAGACCAACGGAGGCATCGGCCAGAATCGAGTGCTGGCCGTCGCTGACGGCCGCTTCGACCAGGAAAAAATCGACGCGTACGCGCTGCGCATGGGGAAAGTCGTCAAGCAAGATGGCCGCACGATGTACGACGTGCCCGGAAATCCGCCCGTCGCCTTCGAATTCCTCTCGCCTACGCGGATTCTCATCTCCAGCGGCCAAAACGCGCTGAGCCTTCTGACCATCGCCAACTCACCTTCGAGCGACGCGGCCATGAAGGAACGTATCGGCCGCGTGGCCGGCGCTCCGATCTTCGCCGTCGCGGACACCAGCAAGCTGCCCGACAGCTTCTATTCCAGCTTCCAAAATTCTCCGCAGTTGGAGCAACTCGCCCGCGGCATCCGCGAGCTGACGCTTTCCGCACAGCCCAGCGGGAACAATCTGAATACCGTGGTTGACGCGCAGTGCGATTCGGTGAAAAACGCCCTGGAAATTTCCACGCTTCTTGACGGATTCCGCGTGATCGCGCGCGCCGAACTTGGCGATCCCAATGTACGCCGGGAGATGACGCGGCAGCAGGACAAATTCCTCATCGGGCTGCTGAACCATGCGAGCGTCACGCGCGACAGCAATTGGGTCCGCCTGAAATTCGACATCACTCCCGCCATGCTCGCCTCTTCTCACGCCGCTCGTTGACCGTTCGCTCCCGAACAGATAACGCGCCCACGAGTGTCATTGCTGTGCCTTCAATCCCGCTTGCCAGTTCAGCACCACCGTAAATGGAGCTTGCCCGGCTTGTCCCGCGGGCGCCAGGAAGAGGAACCGCTTGCCGTCGATTGTATAGTCGCCGACACCCTCGCCGGTCTGCTCCGGCACCGCAAAAAGAAGCTTCGGAGTCCCCGCTTGAAAAGTTGGGCTGGTCGTAACATCAACCTCCATCAGTTTTGAGTCCTGCGTCAGATAGTACAATTCCTTCCCGTCCGCTCTCCATTGCGGCTCACCGCCGCCATCGTAGGATATTTGCCATTTTGCGCCCGCGCCGGAAGCATCATCCGCGCCCGGATCCGGCGAGAATGGCCTGACGTAAATCTCATCGCGGCCCGATTCGTCCGACTCGTACACCACCCAATGCCCATCCGGCGAAAAGTGCGCGTCGACTTCGTTGAACTGTGTGCGCAAAAATGGGAAAGGCTTGCGGTCGCCTTGAAGCGGAAGAACCCAAAGGTCGTTCTTTGTTTTCGGACTCTGTGACTTATAAAGCAGAAAACGCCCGTCGTGAGACACATCCGACGGCGTCTTGTTCTCATTCGATTTGAGCAGCAGTT
>JASHPG010000005.1 GCA_030038275.1 Candidatus Acidiferrales bacterium
GAGGTCCAATCGCTCGGAGTCGCGGTTCCAGCTGAAACAACCGCGGATGCGGAATCCATCTGGAAGGAGCGCGGTTCCGTGGCTGCCCCTGTCCAGGAGCCGGCGCCATCGCTAACTTCGCCGTCTTTGCCCATTGAGCAAAGTTATCTTCGCTTCGAAGACTTGATGGCAGGATGCGCACACCCGCATTGGCAAATGGATCCGAAGGTGAACGTCTTCAGCGCGGGACCCGCGTCTCGAGGTGCCGAGCAGTTCCGGACGCTGCGCTCGCGGCTCTATCAGTTGCGAAGTAATCAGCCCCTGCGAACGCTCCTGATCAGCAGTTCGGTTCCGGCCGAAGGCAAGACGTTCGTCGCCAGCAATCTGGCGCAAGCCATCGTTCGCCAGCCTGATCGACGCGTGCTCTTGATAGATGCGGATTTGCGCAGTGCGCGGCTGCATCTGCCGTTTGGTGCGCCTTCTTCTCCGGGGCTTTCGGACTATCTTCGCGGTGAGGCGGATGAAGAAGCTGTGATTCAGTGCGGAAGCGAATCAAATCTTTGCCTCATCGCTGGAGGGACGGAAGTAACAAATCCGAGCGAACTGCTGTCAAACGGACGCTTCTCGGCCTTGTTGAACCGCGTTGGCCCAGTTTTTGACTGGATAATCCTGGACTCGCCGCCCTGCCTGCCTGTCGCCGATTCCGCGATTTTGGCTAATCTCTGCGACGCGGTGTTGATGGTTGTGCGGGCCGGC
The DNA here is from genome assembly GCA_030038275.1 of Candidatus Acidiferrales bacterium. Classification (GTDB taxonomy): domain Bacteria; phylum Acidobacteriota; class Terriglobia; order Acidiferrales; family UBA7541; genus Palsa-295. The sequence goes on from JASHPG010000005.1 coordinate 736, forward strand.
GTTACGCCATCGGATGTGGCGCAGCGAGGACTTCAAGAGCTGCAAAGCCACCCGGTCGTTGGCGTGGTGCTCAATGCAGTGGAAGAGGCGGACGGATATGGTTCCCACTATTCCGGCTACTACGGCGCATATGGAGAATATCCAGAATCCAAGAGAGCCGAGAAGGCGTTGGCCTCTGGGGCGTAAACTGTGCCCGTAACTTCCCTATTTTCAGCGCATATTAGCCGACGGTCAAATGAATTGCCATTTTGGGACATGTCGCTTCTCACCGCCCTCACGCCGGGTATTCCGCAGGTTGGTCGGCGGCTCTTTATGTCATTGAGCAGAAGCAGTTTGCAGTTCTCGAACCTGAAAGGAACGTGGCAGTTCTCGTGCGCACGACTTAGTGGCTGGTCCCGATGGGACCTCAATGGCGGTAGCTTACTCGCGAGGGCCAAGTGACACAAGCTCCTGGATTCGAGCAGGATTGCGTGGCTAACATCGACATTGCCAACGCGCCGTGGTTCGCTCTGCAAGTGAGGGCGCGTCACGAGCTTGGCGTGGCAAAGTTTCTCCGAGGCAGGGGCTACGATCCATTCGTGCCTCTTTACGAGAATCGGAGACGATGGTCGGACCGGATCAAAGTGGTGCACGAGCCCCTTTTCCCCGGCTACCTGTTTTGCCAGTTGGATCTGAACAACCGCCTGCCAATTCTAACGACGCCTGGAGTGATTCACATCGTCGGATTCAATCGGGCGCCGGTTGCGGTCGATGAGTCGGAAATCGAGGCCGTTCACAATTTAGTCGCTTCCGGATTCCCGAGCCAGCCGTGGCCCTATCTGCACGCTGGCGACCGGGTGCGGATCGATTCTGGCCCGCTGCGTGGCCTGGAAGGACTGCTGGTAGAGTTGAGGGGTTCTCATCGCCTGGTTGTATCAGTCACGCTTTTGCAGAGGTCCGTGGCTGTTGAGATTGATTCGGCGCTGGTGAGAGCTCTGCGCTCCGCGCCCGAAAAGCAAACGCCTCACAAGGCGCGCGCTTGGCAAATGGCGACTTAAACGATCTGCACGGACGCTTTTCTGTAACTCTAATGCGCGCCATTCAAGACGAGCGAACGCAGCCCTTGAGACAATGATGTCTCTGCTTCCGCAGCCTTCCATTCCGGTCGATGTGGATCATCACACACTAATGGCCGCCGCCGCTGATCGCGTCCTTTCTGCAGCGCAACCCGCGGACGTTGCGGATGCGGACCGAGTCTATTCTCTCGATCCGCTGAGAGATCCGCGATGGTCGCGGCTCGTCGATCGGCATCCCGCCGCGTCCGTTTTCCACTCCGTCTCCTGGTTGCTGGCATTGCGCAACACGTACGGTTATAAGCCAGTCGTGTTCACGCGATCCGCCCCAAGCGAGGAGTTGAGAGGCGGTATGGTCTTTTGCGAGGTGGATAGCTGGCTCACCGGGCGGCGGATGGTGTCTCTGCCCTTCTCCGATCACTGCGAGCCTTTGCTTGCCAGCGGCCGTAACTCGGGTGCGGTGCTTTCGGCGCTAGAACAGCAACTCATCGGTTCGGGATGCAGATATATCGAAGTTCGTCCATTAGTCAATAAGGCTTGCGCAGATGCCGCTCGCTGGCAGATCTCCGCGAAATATTGCTTTCACCAACTGGATCTGCGTCCGCCGCTGGGCGCTTTGTTTCACAACTTCCATAAGGATTCGATTCAAAGGAAGATTCGTCGGGCTGAAAGAGAACGTCTGGCCTACCACGAGGGATCAAACGAAGCTACGCTCGACGTCTTTTACCGGCTGTTGGTCGCAACGCGGAAGCGGCACCAAATTCCGCCGCAGCCGCGCAGCTGGTTCGCCAACCTGATGGCGGGTTTTGGAGACGCTCTGAAGATTCGTTTGGCTTTTAAAGCCGATAGGCCGATCGCGGGAATGATCACGATTCGCCACAAGGACACTCTGTATTACAAGTACGGCGGATCCAACGCCGCATTCCACAATCTTGGAGCGATGCACCTGCTGTATTGGAACGCGATTCAGGATGCCAAAACTCAGGGACTAAGCACGCTGGATCTGGGCCGTTCCGATGCGGGCCAAAGCGGCCTGATAACATTCAAAAGCCGCTGGGGGGCAGCGTCTTCGTCCCTCAACTACTACCGCTTTGCGTCGGCTGGTAAGCCGATGCACGCGTTCGATGCCGCGGGGGGAATGAAGAAGCGCGTGATAAACGGCTTTTGCTCCATTGCTCCTGAATTTTTGCTTTCCGCGCTAGGGGACGTCCTTTACAAGCACATCGGCTGAGCACTTCGGCGTGCAAACCACCACAGCAAATTCTCTTCGAGGCGCTCCCGCGCGCTCTGCGAGCTATCTCTGGTTCGCTTTCGCGATCGGCATCGGTGTGCTCGTTTATTGGAGATCGCTGGAAGCCCTGGTCTCCGTTTGCCTCAAGGAAGATTCGTATTCGCACATCTTGCTGATCCCGTTCATTGCAATCTACTTGGTTGTATCGGAGCGGCGTAGAGTTTTTGCAAAAGCGGCTGCGATGATTCCCGCTGGCGCCATTCTCGTTCTCGTTGGAATCTCCGTCAGTTTTCTGGCGAACGGGCGCTTTTATTTGGGAGGCACGGAAGGTCTGTCGGGTGTAATTCTAGGGCTGGTAGTCCTTTTGATAGGGGCGTTTGTCGCGTGCTTCGGTTTCCGCGCAGCCGGCTCGGCTAGATTCGCGCTTCTGTTTTTGCTGCTGATGGTTCCGCTGCCGGAGCCGCTGCTCTCGCGGATCATTACCGCGCTGCAGCGCGGCTCTGTCGAGATCTCATATCTCATCTTCAAGGTGCTCGGCGTCCCGGTATTGCGGCAGGGAGTGACGCTCGCTGTCCCGGGCGTAACCATCGAAGTTGCCAAGGAGTGCAGCAGCATCCGCTCGAGCGTGGCACTATTCATCACGTGCGTGCTGGCGGCGCGCTTTTATTTAAGGTCGTTCTGGAGGCAGGTTGCATTCGTTGCCATCTCTCTGCCCTTATCGGTGTTCAAAAATGGGATCCGTATCGTCACGCTGACTCTGCTTAGCATTTATGTTAATCCGGGATTTCTGCACGGCGACCTTCATCGCGACGGCGGCTTCGTTTTCTTCTTTCTCGCATTAATGATCTTGTGGCCGGTTCTGCTAGGCCTGCGGCGTTCCGAAAGCTCTGCCCAAGCCAAATCCGGCCAATTAGTGTCTGGAAGCGAATTGGTCCGCGGATGACCGAGTGTGAGTGCCGAAAGTTGTCACACACGCCTAGGAATGAGTTTTCACCATTTGGACAGCCGTTTTCACGCATCGCGACTCTTTGCCGCGCTTCAACCGGCTTTTCGGAAGTGCTAAACCCTATATCCTGCTGAAAGTAATTGGCTTACTTAGTAGAACGTACTTTCCTTTCGCTCAAGCCGCGCTCGATCAGTGGTAGGAGAATTGCACTCTTTTCCGGCGTACGTGCTTTTTGGGACTGAAACGGCGGTAGCTTGTGCAATGTCCCCTTCCCCGACTCTCGGGCAGCAGCTTGGATTTTCGTTGACCATATAAGCTCCAACATGACAAAAAATTCCGGAACCGCCACTGTTAAGGATATTTCGCGGCATCGAGCCCGCAGGCTAGCTATCGGCCGTAATGTCTACAAGCCTTCAGACCTAATGTTTAAGATCTTGCCGGAGGAGCTTTTCCTCGGAATTCTTTGTTTGGAGAGAAAACGCGCCGAGCGCTCGCGCAAAAAATTCCTCTTGCTGCTCATCGATGCCGAAGATGCAAGAAATTCGGATAGGAACTCGGATATCCTCGCCGGCGTGGTCAAAGCGGCCGATGTGGCGCGAAGAGAGACGGACCCGGCCGGATGGTATAAAGAAAGGGCTGTCCTCGGCATCATCTTCACTGAATTGGGCTCCGCGGAAGATGCGGCGGCCATTCGCAGGCTCCAGGCTAAAGTGCACGCGGCATTGGCCGCACATCTCGCGCCACAGGACCTCGACTTCGTTGGAGTATCGGTCCATGTCTTCGGCGGCGATTCTGATGACGACGATATTTCGGCCGATCCAATTTTTTATCCGGATCTAGTGCATGAGCAGGAATCGAAAAAGCTGCCGTTTCTGCTGAAGCGCGTGATGGACGTCCTGGGAAGCCTGGCTGCTATCATTGTGCTTTCGCCGCTGTTCGTCATCGCAGCGGTGGTGATCAAGCTCACCTCCGAAGGTCCGGTCCTCTTCAAGCAAGAGCGGCTGGGCCAGTTCGGTAAGCCTTTTACCTGTTTTAAGTTCCGCTCCATGAAGGCCAATAATAATCACCAAATTCATCAGGAATTCATCACCAAGGTGATCAAGGGAACGTATAACGCCGGCGAGGAGCAGGAGGGCGCGTGCATTTACAAAATGACCCGCGATCCGCGCGTGACTCCTGTCGGGCAGCTTCTGAGGCGCACCAGCCTGGACGAACTGCCGCAGTTTTTCAACGTGCTAAAAGGCGATATGTCTCTCGTCGGGCCGCGGCCGCCGATCGCCTACGAGTACAAGGAATACGATGTGTGGCACCGCCGGCGGGTTCTTGAGGTGAAGCCCGGCATCACCGGATTGTGGCAGGTGCGTGGCCGCAGCCGCGTTCGGTTCGATGATATGGTTCGGCTAGATCTTCAATACGCGCGTTATTGGTCGCTCTGGCTCGACATCCGCATTCTTCTCGCCACGCCGCGAGCCGTTGCCTTTGGCGGCGACGCGTTCTGACCGGCAGTAAGATTCTGCTATAACTTTCCGTGATCGCGCCAGCCTTAGTTATTGCCACCGTAATCGCGCCCATCCTCTGAAGCTGTCGTCTTTGTGCATGGATTTTGGCTCTCGAGCGGAGAAGCTTCGCCACATTGCAACCTTTCGGTGAAACGAAATGCTTAAAAACCTGAACACTGCAGAAGCAACAAGCCCGTCGCTTTCCCCGGTACTTTCCCCGATAACTGAACCGGTGGCGCGGCCGGTGCCGCAAGTCAGGCACTCTGGAGGGCGGCCGCACGGAAAGAAGGTCTGGATTGACATCGACAATTCGCCGCACGTGCCTTTCTTCCTGCCGATTATAGATGAGCTTCGCGTTCGTGGCGTTGAGGTGCTCCTGACCGCTCGCGACATGTACCAGGTTCGCGACTTGCTGCAATTTTTCGGTCTTAGCTGCAAGGTTGTCGGCGGCCACTACGGCAAAAACAAAGTTCTGAAGGTCGCCGCGAACTGCTCGCGTGCTCTGCAGTTGTTTCCCACAGCGCTCCAGCGGCCAGACTTGGCGATTTCACATGGCTCTCGCGCGCAAATCCTAGTCTGCAAAATGCTGCGGGTTCCAGTTGTGCTGATGCACGATTACGAGCACAGCACGAAAACAGGATTTATCAAGCCCGATTGGGTATTCGCGCCAGATGTGATCTCAAACCGCGATCTGAAGGCGAAGCAAGAGCGCACCATCAAATATCCCGGAATTAAAGAGGATGTATATGTTCCGCGCTTCCAACCGGATCCTGGGATGCTGAAATCCCTTGGGATTACGGCGGAACATCTCATTGTGACGCTTCGTCCGCCGGCCACGGAAGCGCATTACCACAATCCCGAGAGCGAAGAACTCTTCGCGGAGACGGTCCGATTTCTGTCGGAAATGCCAGACGTTCGCGCCGTCACACTCCCACGAAACACGCGCCAGGCCGAACAGCTGCGCCAGGAATGGGCCGACGTGATCTCTTCAGGGAAGGTGATCATTCCGGAGCATCCGGTTGATGGCCTGAACCTCATTTGGTTCTCCGATCTGGTTATCAGCGGTGGCGGCACCATGAACCGCGAGGCCGCAGCCTTAGGCGTTCCGGTGTACAGCATCTTCCGCGGAAAAATCGGCGGTGTTGACCGGTACCTCGCTAAAAGCGGGCGGCTTACGTTGATCGAAAGCGTTGCGCAGGTCCGAGAAAAAATTGTTCTGGCACGCCGGAGCCGAGCGGTGCAGCCCAGTGCGGAAGATCGGCCAACCCTGCGGTTCATCATCGAAAATATCGTCACTATTCTGGAGGAACAATGCCCACCGAATCGGCTGTCCGCACGGTGAATTCCATAAGGGGCGTGGAGGTCAAGGATTCCGCGGACTTTCGGCGGATTGTGCATTCGCTGAACGGCCTGGCGGTAAAGGGTCTACTGCCCATGTTTGATCCGACGAAGCAGCTCTTTTGTTTCAAGCTGAAGCGGACTTCATCCGGTTTAGTGCAAGAAGGCGTATCGCCTCGGTATTCAGCGATTACGCTGATGGGATTGCACCGCCTCGAGCAGAGTGGAACGGCAAGTCCGATCGATATTCAGAGCGTGTTCAACGCGCTTCTGCTGAACACGGAATGGGTCGATAACATCGGAGATTTCGGCCTTTTGCTCTGGCTGTGCGCGCTTGTAGCTCCGGATCGGCTGGATGAAATTGACCGCAAATTTGACGTGAAAAATTCGCTCGCTCGATTCCGCGACGCACGGCAGGGCAGGACCATGGAGCTCTCATGGTTCCTGACGGGCCTCTCGCACCAAGCACTCGCGCGGCCAGAGAAGGTTGCGGACACCAAAGAGCTGGCTTCGGATATCTACCGGCGGATCAGAAGGAATCAAGGTGAGCAGGGATTTTTCGGGCACTTGGCGAGCAATGAAGGACTGGCTGGCGTCATGCGGGGCGATATTGGCAGCTTCGCGGATCAGGTTTACCCGATCTACGCGATGAGCAAATTCTCTCTCGCGTATGGCGAAGACCGGGCTGCAAAAAGAGCGTTGGATTGTGCTCTGAACCTCTGCGAGGCGCAGGGTTCGCTCGGGCAGTGGTGGTGGCACTACGACTCTTCGAACGGGCAAGTTGCGGAGCGTTTCCCCGTTTTTTCGGTCCACCAGCACGCCATGGGGCCGATGGCGCTCTACGCCCTCGGCGAGGCGGTACGGTCGGATTTCAGCCCATGGATTTACAGAGGGCTGCAGTGGCTTGACGACAACGAGTTGGGCATCAACATGCAAGACGACAGCGCAAACGTTGTCTGGCGCTGCATCGAGCGCACTCCCTCAAGCCGGTATTGGAACGCCGTCATCAACTTGGCAACTCGTCGGGAAGACCGCGAATCGCGCGAGGGCCTACGGCCGCTATTTGAGTGCCGGCCGTACGAATTGGGATGGTTGCTGTACGCGTTCGCAAACTTTGAAAACGAATAGCCGCTGTTCCTTACCCATTACGATTCCGGTCACACCAGCCACATCGGGAGCCCAAACGTGAAGATCATGATCGTCGTCGGAGCCAGGCCGAATTTCATGAAGGCTGCTCCGTTGATGCGCGCGATTCAGAACTACGGCGGGCAAAGAGCGGCGGGCTCGTTAGCTGATCCGTCCGACTCGGTACGGGCGGTGCTGGTGCACACAGGCCAGCATTATGACGAAGCGATGTCCGGCTCATTTTTTGTCGATTTGACTTTGCCAAAACCGGACCTCTACCTGGGTGTGGGCTCCGGTTCTCACGCGGTGCAGACCGGCGAGATCATGCGGTTATTCGAGCAAGTAGTCTTGAGCGAACGGCCGGACGTCGTACTCGTGGTGGGCGATGTCAACTCGACTTTGGCGTGCGCGCTTGTGGCTTCGAAAGTTACGTACGACGGAGACGGCGGGCGCCCCACGATCGCGCACGTGGAAGCGGGCCTGCGCTCGTTCGACCGGTACATGCCGGAGGAAGTGAACAGGGTGCTTACGGATCATCTGTCGGACTTGCTGTTCGTCACAGAGGAAAGCGGGGTACAGAACCTGCTGAGCGAAGGCATACCCGAAGATCGAATTCATTTCGCGGGCAACACCATGATCGATTCGTTGCTCGCTTCCAAGGAAAAAGCGGAGCATTCAAGCATTTTGGATCGGTTGGGCGTACACAAGAATGGCAACGGGACGAACGGAAATTCCAGGGGCAAATACGCTTTACTGACGCTGCACCGGCCATCGAACGTTGACCATCGCGAAAATTTTTCCAATATTTTGCACGCGCTCGACGAACTCGCGGCAGTGGGCCCGGTGTTTTTCTCCGCCCATCCGCGCACGCGAAAGCGCATCGCGGAGTTTGGGCTCGATTCGCACTTCGACTTTGACGAGATGGGCGGGAAAAATGGAATCCGGATTCTGGAGCCGCTGGGCTACCTCGATTTCCTGTGTCTGATGAAACACGCGGCCGTGGTGGTGACCGATTCGGGCGGGATCCAGGAGGAAACGACTTGCCTGGGGATTCCGTGCGTGACGGTGCGGGAAAACACGGAGCGGCCGGTCACCGTAACAAAGGGAACGAACGTGATCGCCGGCACGAATCCCCAAAAGATACGCGAAGCCATTCGGATGCAGCTGCAAGGGCGGAAGAACGCGTCGGCACCGGAAAAATGGGATGGGCACGCCGCGGAGCGGATCGTTGAGACGCTCGTCACCAGGGTCAGGGAAGAAAAGCTGGAAAATGCGCACAAGTAGCCGAAAAAACGGCCCGAAAAACGCCAGTTTCCGGACCCGATTGTGTGTCGATCTGAGCGGGCGTAGGTCATTTGTTTTCAACAACTTACAGTGCATTTAGTTCGGCAGGTGTGTCGATCTGAAGTGACGCAAAATGATACAGGTAGGGACAGGTAAGAAGCACCTGTCCCTCAACTGTACTTCTGACCAGTAGAAACGCCCCCAGTCCAGCCGCTATCATCGGGCGCGATGAACGATGGCGCGGCAACAACCGGGGGAACAGAGATGGGCCGCTGGATACGGATGCTGGCGATAGTGCTGACGATCTTTTTCGCGCTAACAATGCGGGCGCACGCTACGACCTACTACGTCGCGGCGAATGGCTCGGATTCGAATAGCGGAACCAGCGAAACATCGCCGTGGCTGCACGCTCCTGGAATGCCCAACTGCACAGCAACGTGCGCGTCGAAGAATCCTCAGCCGGGCGATTCGTTCATCTTTCGGGGCGGAGATGCGTGGCACCGCAGCGCGAACATGAATGATTCCAACGACGTTTACATGGGCGGGGAGTGGACGTGGAGTTGGAGTGGTTCACTCCTCGGTGTGACCTGCAACTACCCGACGGTCACGACGACGTGCATCTACATTGGCGTTAACACAAACTGGTATAACTCGTCGATTTGCGGTTCGTCTTTTTGCCGGCCGCAACTGGAGTTGGATAATCCAATCTGGGCCAATTCAACTCATCAAGACTCAGCCCATCCGGGATTCGTCACCGCCTGCACATACGATGACTGGACCGGAACAGATGGTATTTTGGCCATAAACATTTCCGCTACGGGCGTGACGTTCGACAATTGGAACATTTGGGGTCTATGCTGGACCCAAAAAACTACTGCGGGATACGGCCCGGAAATGATGAACTACCCTGCAGGGGCCAGTACCTACGATTCAATCATTGATTCATACGTGCACGGCTGGACGGAAGCTTATAACCCTCAGACCAATACCAGCACAATGATGGACTTGTCGCCATTGTTGGGCGGGTCCAGTACACCCGGTGTAAGTCACAACGTGATCGCTGACAGTGTATTTGACGGTGCGGACTCGTGTCCAGACAGCACTGTCGGCGCGACGGTAGGGTGCACTGGCGGCCCAATCCGTTATGGAGATTGTTACGACGTTCATGACAACGTGATCCGATGGATGTCGAACGGATGGAGTCCTTGCTATAATCCGGCTGACATCCACGACAACCTATGGGAACACATGTACGAGTCCTATGACCCGTCAGATCACGGTACCTTGATTGAGGCGGCGAACCCGCCTAACGACTGCCCAGCGAACAATCAATCCTGGTACAACAACACCGTCCGGAATACGAACATGGGAGTTACCTGGGAAATCTCGACCTGTGGGGGCTATTCGACCTACATCTTCAACAATGTATTCTGGAACGTCGGCAACTCGGGGAACTGTGACATTGTGGATGGGACCGAGACGCCTACGCCACAAGTCTATTTCACCAACAACACCGTCGATGGAAATGGAAATCTGTGCATGATTCGACAAGGTGGCGCGTCCGGGTCGTTCTCGGGCGAAGTGACTCTGCAGAACAATCACATGGTCGGGCCTTACACGGCGCCGCTTAGTTCTAGCTTTGTCGGCAGCGGTGGGGGCACGGTCGTCGATGATGGCAACGAGGTGTTGCAAACCGAATCTGCTGCGAATGAGCAGGGCTACACGCCAGGCAATAATTACCAGCCGACATCCGCCAATGGAGCGACCGTGGGCAAGGGAGCGAACCTTTCCTTGCAGTGCGTACTGTATTCGGCGGATTCAGCGCTTTGCAGCGGATCGACAGGCGGCGTAACCGACAGCGCTAATAGCGGCCTGATCCCAGTACTCGACATCTTGCAGCCCGTCCTTCGGGGCTCGTCCTGGGACGCCGGTGCCTATCAGTACTCCAGCATACTTAGTTCGTGCGAGTCCAGCACGCCGTGTGCGCCAACGGGTTTGGTCGCGTCAGTGCAGTAGCTGTTCCCTTTCCTAGAAAAGCCCTCAGGACGAGCCATCAACGACAGCTCGATTTCTGATGCCCTGACGCCGAAGCCTCCGATCAGCGCTGCTCCACACATGCCTGTACGAAAAACCCTTCTTAGCCGCCTCAAACGGCTCGCCTACAAGGTGTCCACGGGCGCGCTGCGGATGTATTACCGTCGCGTTTGGGGCATGGACATCGGCGAGGGCGTGCACATTTCGTCGAGCACGAAGATGGACTTGACAAACCCCAAGGGCATTCATATTGGCGACTATACGACGCTGACTTTCGGCTCGGCGATCCTGACGCACGACTTCGTGAATGGAAAACATAAGGATACCCGGATCGGTTCGCACTGCCTGATCGGCGCCGGGGCGAAGATCATGCCGGGCGTGACGATCGGCGACCACTGCATCGTAGGGCCAAACTCCGTAGTTGCCACCGATGTGCCCTCCAACAGCGTTGTCATCGGCGTGCCGGCGAGGATCGTTGAGGCCGGAATAGTAACCGGAAAGTGGGGCATTCGGATGCCGGAGTTTCTTCGCCAGGAGGGCATTGTGCTGTCGGCACGCAGAGCGACCGCGGCGCGCGCTGAAATCCTGAATTCGCCCACGGACGCATTGCTTTCTTACCTGCCGCAGCTCAACGCCGATCAACTGAACAAGCCTTTTCAGGAACTGGCGATCGACAGCTTCGCGCTGATCACGCTGCGGGCGCAGATTGAGGAGACTGAAGGGATCGCGATTTCAGACGCAGACTGGACCTCGATTACGTGCCCGATCGATATCAGCCGCTGGACTCGGCGCGGTATGGCGAAGCCGGGAGCGGATCGCGCCCAGCGACCGGCGACGACGCGCCGGTCCTACGACATCAACCTGCCGCACATGGCCGTGGGCGGCCTTTCGGAAGGATGGCTTTTCCGGGAAGCCGGAGACGTTCACTGGGACATGCTGACTTCGGCTCTGGCAGTGAAGAGCAGGAATATTTTCGATCAGACCGGGGCAAGGTTGTACGCGACATTCACGCGCTTGCGTTACCGCTCGAACGTGCCGCTCCGCGATATTAAGATCGACTCGCACCTCGACCTTTCGTCAAAAATCAGCCGATACGGCGCGGGCATGTTTTTTTCGAACACAAAGATCTCCGGAGCCGGCGCCGAGATCGAGTTTGACGTGGCCACTTCGTTCTCCAGATTTGGCGAACAAGGTTCCAATAGCTCGTTGGTCAAGGGCCAGCCGGCGTTGCCCGAGGGGTTCGCTATCCCGGCATTGAGCGCGCTGCCCGATTTCATCGAAGACTACCGCCGATTGCGGGCGGCCGATCTTGGTCCGGCGATCTTTGAAACCAAGTACGAGATCATCCCGCAGCACGATATTAACGGGGTTGGCCTGATCTATTTTGCGGCGTACCCGAATATCGCGGACATTTGCCTGATGCGCTACCTGGGCGGAGCGCACGCGGCGATGGAATGGTCTCCGCTCGAACGCGACGTCTGCTACTTCGCCAATGCCAGCCCCACGGAAGCACTCGTCTTTCGCGTACACTCCGCTCGAAAATCCCCCGACGGTGATATCGCGACCTACGTAGGTTCCATTTCGCGCAAGAGCGACGACAAAACGATGGCGCGCGTCGAGGTCAAACTGATGCGACGGGAACCCGACACGATGTATCTCCCGGCCGATACAAAGGTCGTTGTGGCTTAGGGATTGCGGAATTCGCTGCAGGCAGCGCAAATACCTTTGAACCGCTCCGCTATGGACGCCCCTCGGGAACGACCTGAATCGCCGATGTCGAACCGCAACAACCTAACGGCACAGGTTGGAAAGAACACCGTTTATGGGATTGTTGCGAGCCTCTTCCAAGTTGGAACCAGACTGGTAACCGTTCCGGTAATCATTTACCACTTGGGGCTGGGCGGATATGGAATCTGGTCGATTATCATGACCGGCGCAATCTACATGCGGATCGGAAGCGTCGGAATCAAGGGGGCGTTTCAGAAGTATGTGGCCGGAGCGACTGGGGACGGGGGCTATGACAGAGCGAGCCAGCTTCTGAGCACCGGGACGATGGGGATTTCGCTGCTATCCGTGGTCGGTTTGATCCCCGTGGTGATTTTTTCGCGGCAGCTTGCGAACGCCGCAGGAGTTCCGCCGGAGTTCCTGAAGGATGCCGCCTGGGCGTTTTCCGTATTTGGCATCACTATGCTGCTTTCGAACAGCGGCGCTGCGTACGAAGCGATCGTTCTGGGCGGTCACCGCATCGATCTGGCCAGAAAAGCGAACAGCGTGCTGACTGTGGCCGAAGCGGTCGCCATCATTGCGCTGCTTCATTTCGGGTACGGGCTTTTCGCGATGGCGTGCGTAATGGCGGCTTCGGAGTTGGTCTATCTCATCTACTGCTACGCCGTTGCCCATCGCATCGTCCCCCAAGTTCACGTCGCGCTGAGGTTCGTGACCCGCAAAGTCGTACGAGAACTGGTGAGATTCGCCGGCAGCTATCAGTTGCTGAACATTCTACAGCTCACGTACAGCGCGTTGGTACCGATAATCGTACTTCGCGCATATGGTGCAGATGATTCTGGCGTCTACGCAGTGGCAAACCGGCTGGCGCAGCCAGTAATGATGTGCCACAACGCGTTCCTGCTGCCGATTCTTTCCGGCGGAGCAATGGTGTACGCAACAGGGGAGTCAGAACGGCTGAGGAGGCTGCTGGCAAAGTCGTTTAAGGTTACTCTGATAATGACGCTGACACCCTTCGCGCTGATCTCCGTTTTCGGCATGTACATCGTGCGCGCCTGGACGGGGCAAACAGATCCCGACTTCCATTACGCGATCTGGCTGATGTGTCTCACGCTACTTTTTCAGTCGTTCTCGACACTAGGGCTGGTGCTCTACCGAGTGGGCGGCGGCGCGGTGATGGACAATGTTTTTCAGGCGATTCGGCTCGCGGCACTTATACCGGTTATCTTCGTGGCACGGGCCATTGGGTTTGGAGGAGTTCTCGGCTGGATGGCGGGATCCGAGTTGACAGGTGCGATTTTGATGTTTTTGGTGCTGGAGAAAAAGTTCCACGTTTTCAAACTTAAAATGCTCCTGCCTGAGACGCTTCGGTTGGCTGCGGCAACGTTGGCGATCCTGACATTCGCTGCAATAGCTGTTTTTGCCGTTCCAGATTTGAACTACAGCCTTCGAGAAATAGCGGCGTATAAGGCTGGCGTCGCGTGCTTGGCGGCGCTGATAGGGGCCTGTCCAGCCTTGTATCTGACCGGAGCCGTTTCCGATGCGGAAGTGCGGTCCGTTATGGCTGTTTTCCGGAGACGACGTGCATCTAACATAGGACCCGTCGAATAGCCGATTCGAGTACCTGTGGTGCGATCGGACAAGATGCGCCCGACAGCCCACTCGGGAACTTATCCCGGAGATCACCGTATGTCGCGATTGGTATGCTATGTTTGCGGTAATGAGGTAGACAACAAGTCTCATTGCGTGCGCGAGATGATGCATGGGAGCTGCGACCAATTCGCGTATCTCGAATGCAGCGCGTGCGGGTGTCTGCAACTGATGTCTCGCCCCAGCGATCTTCGGAAATATTATCCTTCGGACTACTACAGCTTCTCCAATCATCAACCAGGCGGCGGGGTCCCCGGTGCGAAACTAATCCGGAGATTCAAGAACCGTCTTTGCTTTTCGGATTCTGCTCTTTTGAGGGGAGCCGTTGACAGGTTTTCCCCTTCGCGGTCGTTGGTCTCAGTGGCGTCCGCACGACCTGGCCATGATGCTCGAATACTAGATGTTGGGTGCGGTGCCGGAGACCTGCTGCGGGATCTCGCTTGCCTCGGCTTCAAGAATCTCCTCGGAATAGACGCGTTCCTAGAGGCTGATCGTCCAGGCCCTCCGCCAGTTCGCAGGGCTAGACTTGAGGACTTGCAGGGGTCGGTGTGGGATTTGATCATGTTCCACCACTCATTCGAACACGTGCCTGACCCGAGGTCCACACTGGCGCTTACGTCCGAGTTGCTGCGTAGTGGCGGGCTTTGTTTGATTCGTACTCCCGTTATAGGCGCAGCGTGGCAGACCTACGGAGTGAATTGGGTGGAGCTTGACGCACCCCGGCATTTTCATGTTTTTTCCCAGCGTGGGCTTACCCTGCTGGCTGAAGGCGTAGGGCTAACCCTTGCGAACGTACGCTTCGATACGAGCGAGTTCGAATTCTGGGGGAGTGAGCTGTACAAGCGAGGAATTGTCCTGAATACCGCGGAACGGCACGGTCTTTCGAATTATTTCTCTGCGAGGGATATGAAAAGATTCCGCGCGCAGGCAAGGGTGCTAAACGCTGAGGGTCGTGCTGGGCGGGCCGCATTGCTTTTTAGGAAAAAGTAGAAAGCTCGACGAACCAAGCAGGAGAACGGTCGGTGGCGGCGCTGCTGATCGGTGGATTCGCGTAGGCAATCGAGGCATGGTACCAAAGAACATACAGTTCGGCGGAGGGGCGGCGGCAAGTGTCTTCAGCCCGATCGCATTGGCGATCGTTCTGATTGCCGGAGTGCTGATTTGCGTTCTGCCGCGGAAAAAGGCCGTGGTTCCCTTCCTGTTCGCCGGAATGTTGATTCCGATCAATCAGGTGTGGGTAGTCGCGGGGCTACACTTTCCAATGTTTCGGGTGCTGGCGCTCTTCGGATTTGCGCGGATGGCACGGGCGAAGATTTCCGGGAAGGACAAGATATTCAGCGGGGGGATGAACAAGATCGATTGGGCGGTCATCATCCTGACGGTATTCACGGCAGTCGACGGTGCACTGCTCTGGCAATCATCCGCGGAAATCACGTTTCAGATGGGCAACGCGTTTACGGTCTTCGGCCTCTACTTTCTGGTTCGGTATCTGCTGCAAACTGAAGAGGATGTGAAGGGCGCACTCCGCGCAATGTCCTTGGTGTTGATCATTCTGGCACCGACCATCATTTACGAACACAATACAGGTAACAATGTTTATTACGGCCTGCTTGGCGGCCTTCACGCCGCCAAACTAGAACACTCGGCCGTTCGGGACGGCTTCCTGCGAGCGCAAGGTCCCTTTGGACACGCGATCCTGGCTGGAACATTCGCTGGGTTCATGATGCCGCTGTTCGTTGGCTGGTGGAGTAAAGACAAAGGGAAACTTGACAGGACGTGGGCGGTGCTTGGATTGATCGCAGCAAGCATCATTCCGTTTATGGTTGGATCGAGCACGGCCTTGTTTGCGTTACTTGCGGGGGTTGGTGCGCTATGCCTCTGGCCGATGCGGCGGCATTTGCGACTGGCGCGATGGGGAATCGTAGGAACGCTAATCGCCGGGCAACTGTATATGACGGCACCGGTGTGGCACATCATTTCGGACGTGAGCCTTTCGGATGGCTCGTCTTCCTATCACCGTTACATGTTGGTTGACCAGTGCATCCGACATTTTTGGGTTTGGGCGCTCGTTGGGACGAAGGATTACGCATCGTGGGGCTGGGACATGTGGGATCTGTGTAATCAGTACGTCGCCACAGCGGATCCATCGGGGCTCGTCCCACTGATCGCTTTGATTACGATCCTCGTGGTTGGATTCAAGTATATCGGGAAGGCGCGCAAGCACTACGAGGGAGACAGGCAGAACGAGTTTTTTGTCTGGGCGATCGGATGTTCATTCTTCGCGAATGTCATAGCGTTCTTCGGCGTTTCATATTGGGATCAAACGATCATAGGCTGGTACCTAGTGTTGGCCATCGTCGCGGCAGTGACATTGCCAGCTAGGATCACGCAAGCGGCCCGTGCTGATGCTCCAATCGAGGCATTCATCCAGCGTCCAAGTCTATCCATTGCAGCCCCGCCGAGCGCAGGCAGTGGCATCGCCCAGCCGGTTCATTTACAAAAAGATAATAGAGATTATACGTATCAAAGACGAGAATTGCGCGGTGACGTTGGTCGCCGGCCGTCGAGATATTGATTTAAGATTACCTCTCCCGCGTCATTCGAGTCCACTTCCGGACAGAAAGCGTAGATTCAAATGAAGCTCTCTATCGTTATCATTTGCTGGAACGATCGCAAAGTAATCGAGGATTGCTTGCGTTCTATTTTCGATGGGACGCACGCAACCGAATTTGAGGTGATCGTCTCAGACAACGGCTCGACCGATGGGTCTATCGAGCTGATTAAGAAGCAATTTCCATCTGTTCGGATGATTGAAAACGGCGCGAACCTGGGCTTTGCCCGGGGCAACAACGTTGGCATTCGAGAGGCCCAAGGGGAGTACGTTCTAATCCTCAATCCAGACACTATCGTTGGAGAGGGTTCTTTGGACCGTTGGATCGAGTTTGCCGACGCTCACCCTGAGGCAGGTGGTTTTGGGTGCCGGGTTTTCAATGCTGACGGCACTCACCAGCAGTCTGCGCGACCGTTTCACACTCTTTTGCGAGAATGGGTGAGAGCGTTGGGGCTGCAGCCGCTCACACGTCTGGTGCCGCGCTTCGCCGACACCTATGCGCCGTGGCACGGTGAAACAGAGCGACAGATAGACTGGCAGTCCGGTTGTTGCGTGATGTTTCGGAGAGACTTACTTCAAGAGCTACACGGGTTTGACGAGCAGTTCTTCTACCACTTTGAGGAAGTCGACCTCTGTAAGCGTGTTTGGAACACTGGGCACCCAATCTTGTTTACACCATGCGCTTCTATCGTCCACTTAGGCGGCCAGTCCGTCGGGCGGTTTCCGATTCGTTTTGCGATTGAAATTAACCGAAATCGTTATCGATATTATTATAAATACTTCGGAAGGCAGGGAGCCCGACGGGCTCGTCGAATCCTCCTGATTCATTTTAAGGCTCGTCAAATCGGCTACGGGTTGCTAAATCGACTCCGACCGAGCGATTCCCTTCAATCGCGTCTGACGATGTACCGGGCCGCAATCAGGTGGAATCGGCTGGTCGACCCTATCGCATTTGTCGAAAACGGTACCGAGCCAAGCGTGGACTTATCTGATAAAAATGCAACCAATTCGAATCAGCATTCCGGTCGGCAAGCAACTCAAAGTTGATCAATGGAGGTAAGAAGAATGAGCGGCAACGCAACGTCATTGGTGACAGGTGGTGCAGGTTTCATGGGATCTCATGTGGCTGCGCAGCTGCTGGGGATGGGGCACAAGGTCATAGTGCTTGATGATCTCAGCGGAGGCTTCCTGGAGAACATTCCGCAAGGCGCGACTTTCGTTCATGCGTCGGTCGCCGATCACGAAGCGGTAGACTGTCTATTTGATAGCTACTCGTTCGACTATGTGTACCACCTTGCGGCATACGCGGCGGAAGGGCTAAGTCATTTCATTAAGAGATTCAACTACACAAACAACCTGATCGGCTCAATCAACTTGATCAATGCCTCGGTGAATCACAACGTCAAAAGATTCGTATTTACTTCGTCCATCGCAGTGTATGGCGTCGGCCAATCCCCAATGACTGAGGAAATGATTCCCGTGCCCGAAGATTCTTACGGCATTTCAAAACTTGCTGTCGAACAGGAGCTTCGCGTCACCCACGACATGTTTGGCCTGGAATACACCATTTTTCGTCCCCACAACGTTTATGGAGAACGACAGAACATTGGCGACCGCTATCGAAATGTGGTTGGAATATTTATGAATCAGCAGCTCCAAGGGAAACCGATGACGATTTTCGGTGATGGATACCAAGAGCGCGCCTTCACCCACATAGATGATGTGGCCCCCATAATCGCGGCAGCGGCCAAATACCCCGATACGGCAAACCAGGTTTTCAATCTAGGCGCCGACACTCCTCACACGGTGAACGTGCTTGCCCAAGAAGTGGCAACCGCCATGGGTGGTTCCGGAGAAGTGATACACCTTGATGCGCGCAATGAAGTAAAAATAGCTTTTTCTGATCATACAAAAGCAGAGCGCGTCTTTGGCAAAAAAGAGAAAAAGTCTTTACGAGATGGCGTGCGCGCAATGGCGGAATGGGTGCGTGCTCATGGCGCGAGAGAAAGCAGCACCTTCGAAGCGATTGAAATACCGAAAAATATGCCGGCTAGTTGGGCTCGGTTGGCGAAAACTGCTCTCTCCTCCGTTGAAGAGCGGTGAAGGTCTCTAATTTGCCGCACCAGAGGTTCTATTCAAGCTGTTTAAACTGCACATTGTATTTCGGCCTGATGGAATCTGATTCAGCAAAATGAAGATCTCAAGAGATGGCTAATTTTCTATTCTCACGACGCAAGTCACGCACCTTCAGAATACGGATGCACGCCTGTGGTCCTAGATTCGGCCGGAACAGAGCCTAAGAAAAGTGAGCCACTGTCAGAGCGAAGCCAAGGAACGTTCAGTGCATCGGAATCTCTTGCTGAAGGGCTGGCACATCGATGACAACAACCGCCTACGAAAAAGTCGCTCAATCCGAACCGGGCGTTCGAGTTGGGCATAACAACCGCAAATATGTATTGATGACGGCGGCGTACAACGAGGAAGAAAACATTGGAAAGATGATCGAATCAATGCTGGCGCAGACGCGATTGCCAGAGCGATGGGTAATCGTAAGCGACGGATCGCAGGATAGAACAGACGAAATCGTGGGGGAGTATCAGAGGCAACACGAGTTCATCCACTTTCTCAAAATGGCAAGGCAGCCTGGCCGCAGTTTTGGCTCAAAGGTGATGGCGCTTCGGAGTGCCGCTGGAAGATTCGACGGCGTCGAGTTTGACTTTATCGGGAATCTCGACGCGGACATTACGCTCAAGCCGACTTATTTCGAAAGCCTTTTGAACCGTTTTGAATTGAACTCCCAATTAGGCATCGCCGGTGGATTCGTACACGACAAGGCCGGCGGAGCGTTTCAAAGCCGCAGATCTAACCGGACCTATTCGGTAGCCCATGCAGCGCAGCTCGTTCGCCGAGAGTGCTACGAACAATTCGGCGGATATGCGGTGCTCGAATATGGCGGCGAAGATTGGCACGCGCAGACCTCGGCGCGAATGAATGGTTGGGAAGCGGAAGCTTTTCCTGACCTCCCGGTATTTCATCATCGGAGGACCGGAGAAGCTGACAATCTAGTGCGGCACAAATTTCGTCAGGGCCGAATGGATTACGCGCTTGGGAGCGGGTGCGTTTTCGAGACATTGAAGTGCCTTGAGCGGATACCCGAAAAGCCTTTGTTCGTGGGAGGGGTGGCACGTCTATCCGGGTTTTGGTTGTCATGGCTTCGCCGCGAACGCAAGCCGGTATCTGCAGAATTTGTGGCCTACCTCAGAAACGAACAACGCAGCAAACTAAAGGCGATCTTCGGTCGAGGACAGCGCCAGCCCTAAGCAGCATAGGGGTGTACTAGAGCGCGACGGCCGCGAGAGCGCGTACGCCCTTTTGCCCCGGCGGCTACGGACAATGGCTTCCTTCGAGCGCAAAGCTATAAGTGCGATCCTCGGCCGGATTCGTACGCTGCGGGACGGTTCACGGGCATCCGGAGCAAAACCAGCACGAGATCTGCGCGCGGAAGCGCCAGCGAGACTCCGAGAAGCCGCTTTTTCTGATTTCGAGGCGATCACCACGCTGAAGCGGCGCGGTGGCATCGTAGTTGATCCACAGGAGAACTGGGATCGACTGTGGGTTCACAACCCAGCGCTTGAGCGAATGAAGGGACTGGCAATGGGCTGGGTCCTTGAGTCCCAAGAAAAGATCGTCGGCTATCTTGGAAACATTGCGCTTCTGTATT
Source organism: Candidatus Acidiferrales bacterium (assembly GCA_030038275.1). Classification (GTDB taxonomy): domain Bacteria; phylum Acidobacteriota; class Terriglobia; order Acidiferrales; family UBA7541; genus Palsa-295. The sequence continues at coordinate 20,952 of JASHPG010000005.1, forward strand.
GGTACGGGGAGAAAATGCTGACCGCGGTTACTGGGACAGGCTTCGTAGTAGATCCAGAATACCGGTCCATGAGCTTGAGCTTGGATTCCGCCTTCTATCGGCAGAGGGAAATCGATTTACGTTTAGCGACGACTGCTATTGAGTCAGTCGCAAAGCTTGCCGTCGCCTTTGGATCGATGCAATTGCCTCAGGCGGATTTCGATCTCATCCTCTTCTGGATATTGCAGCCGTATCCTTTCGCGCGGGCTGTTGCGAAGAAACTAGAATTGGGACCGTCGCTTTCCGGCGTGGGTAGCGCATTGGCTTCAATT
>JASHPG010000200.1 GCA_030038275.1 Candidatus Acidiferrales bacterium
GGACGCCGCCGGGGAGTGAGCAAGGGCCGGAGAACTTGCCACTGCGCCTCGGTCAAGTCCATGCTCTCGATTTACGCTAGTTCGCATAAGTCACAAGCCGAGAATGGCTTGAATGTGTTTATGAGATAACTTCTAGTTTCTCAACTTCGCAAACAACGGAGGAGACGCTGACGTGGAACTCGGACTCCAAGGCAAAATCGCGCTGGTCACCGGATCGAGCAAAGGCATCGGCTTCGCGATCGCGGAAGCGCTCGCGCGCGAAGGTTGCAAAGTTGTCCTCAACGGCCGCAACGTCGCCGACCTCCAATCGGCCGCGGCGCGAATTCGTAAGTCGCTGCCCGCCGCTGCGGTGCATACCGTCGCTTCCGACGTGGCCGCGCCCGGTGGCTCCGAGCGCGCCGTTGCCGAAACTGTTTCGCGTTTCGGCGCGATCCACGTCCTCGTCAACAATGCTGGCGGCATCGGCCGCTTCGGCGCATTCGCCGAGTTGACCGACGAAGAATGGCTCGCCGTCTTTCAGCTCAACGTCCTGTCCGCCGTGCGCGCCTCGCGCGCAGCCATCCCGCACATGCAGCGTCAAAAATGGGGCCGCATCATCAATATTTCATCCGAATCCGGCACGCAGCCCGACGCCCTCATGCCTCATTACAACGCTTCGAAATCCGCGCTCAACTCGCTTACCAAAAGCCTCTCAAAGGCCTATGGTGCGGACGGCATCCTGGTAAACACTGTCTCGCCCGCTTTCATCCGCACGCCGCTCGTCGAAGAAATGCTCGCGAATCAAGCTGAATCTCGTGGCATCTCCGTCGACGAGGCCGAGCGCGTCTTCGTCAAGGAGTTTCGCCCCAACATCGTCTTCGGACGCGCCGGACGCCCCGAGGAAACCGCCGGCGTCGTCGTATTCCTTGCGTCCGAACAGGCCTCGTTCATCACCGGCTCAAACTTCCGCGTGGACGGCGGCTCCGTCGCCAGCCTCTAGCTCGCGTACCCATTCGCATGTATTATGTGCGTAATGCGATTCGGATTACTGCTTTGCATAATTGTCGCGCTGTATATTCCAACCTGGCCGCGTAGGCACAAAATCGCGCCGCCCATGCCGGATCAATTTGTGATTGGGCGGCAGACCTTCTTCGATTTCGGGCCGCCCTTTGACTACTACGATCTCTATATTGTTCGTCCGCGTTTGACGGGTTCATCCATCCAGAGAATCAGTCTGACGCCGCCCGGTGCGTTCTGCAGATCGATGTCCAAAGTCGAAGTGAAATCAGCCTATCTACCGTACCCGCCTGCCGCGCTGCTTGGCCCGATTAATCCCTGTTCAATTCCGGAAAAGGAGTTACGGAGAGAAATCAAACGATGCAAACACTGCCTGGTGTTCAGCGGTGCCAACGTAAGCATGCAAATACGCTGCGGTGACCAAACCAGGACTGTCCGTTCGAACATCCTTGATCGAGATATGTTCGATCCTCATGAGAATACGCCACGCGAGACATCCTGGACCCTGGAGCTGCTCGCCCGTTTGGACCAACCGCTAGGCCCTACGGCGGTCGATAAGTCGGCACTTTTGTCCCAGCTAGCGTACCCTGGCGCGTCTTCAGCAAAGGGGGCGGATTCGACGGTTATGGCCGATCTGAAGTCAGGCAAGTTCGACGGGCTTTTCGCTGGTGCGCCTGATAAGCCCTCGCAGCTTTACGCTCAGGCCGAAGCGGCACCGCCTCCTGCTCCTTCCATCACATTGGTCAGCAGCAGCCTTCCTACGGAAGTTTACGTGGCTCCGAATTACCCGGTCATCGCGCAGGCGGCGCATGTAGAGGGTAGAATCACGTTTACTATTGAAGTCGATTCGAAGGGGATTCCTGGCAAAGCAACTCTGGTGAGCGGCTCGAAGTTATTATTTCCAAGCGTCGATGCAGCGGTGAGTCACTGGCGATTTGCCGCACCCGCATTCAACCAGCAGATAAAAGTCACCCTCAACTATGCTCTGAATTGCCCGACCTCTTCCAGATAGCTCGCCAAGTTCCTTGTCGCCCTTCCCGCGCCCTGCGGTAAAATGCGCGTGTCGCGCTATCGTGTTCGTTCTTGGCGCAGCCGCGGCATAAATTTGCCTCTCTCGGAGAGCGCAGCGCATCCAATCGAGCAGGGAATTCGAGCCAACGACATTTTCAGGCACAAGGGGGACGTCATGAGCACCGCGAAGCCAATCGGCAGCGCCTCGGCCGGCACGCAAACCCACAATCCGCTTCAGGCCCTGCTGAGTTTCGGCCAGTCCGTGTGGCTCGACTACATTCGCCGCAGTCTGATCGAGACTGGTGAGCTCGCGCGCATGATTCGCGAAGATGGTCTGCGCGGCATGACCTCCAACCCCTCGATTTTCGAGAAAGCAATCGCCGGTAGCACCGACTATTCTCAATTGCTCGCCGAACTCGCCGCGCGTGGCGATCTCGATGCCACCGCCATCTACGAACATCTCGCCATTCGCGACGTCCAGGATGCCGCCGACGCCTTTCGCGGCGTTTACGACGAATCTAAGCGGCGCGACGGCTACGTCAGCCTCGAAGTTTCTCCCTATCTCGCGCACAAAACCGACGAAACAATTGCCGAAGCGCGTCGTCTCTGGAAGGCCGTCGATCGCCCCAATATCATGATCAAAGTTCCGGGCACGCGCGAAGGCATCCCCGCGTTTCAACAGCTCATCAGCGAAGGCATCAACGTCAACGTCACCTTGCTCTTCGCCCAGGACGTGTACGAGCGCGTCGCCGTCGCCTACGTTGCCGGCCTGGAAGATTTCGTCAAGGGCGGCGGCGATCCCAGCCGCATGGCCAGCGTTGCCAGCTTTTTCGTTAGCCGCATCGACACGCTCGTTGATAGCCAGCTCGCCTCGCTCGCGAAAACCACGGCTTCGGACCAGATTCGCGGCCTGGCGCTCGGCCTGCAGGGCAAAGTCGCCGTCGCCAACGCCAAGCTCGCCTACCAAATTTACAAACGCATCTTCGCCAGCGACCGTTGGAAGTCCCTCGCCTCGCGCGGCGCTCAGACGCAGCGCGTCTTGTGGGCCAGCACCAGCGCGAAAAATCCCGCGTACAGCGACATTCTTTACGTCGAGGAGCTAATCGGTCCCGACACCGTTAACACTATGCCGCCTTCCACCGTCGATGCCTTCCGCGATCATGGCGTCCCGCGCGCCAGCCTCGAACAGAACGTGGACGAAGCCGCTCGCGTAATGGACGACCTCGCTCGCGCCGGCATTTCCATTACCGCGGCCACCGACCAGCTTACCAACGAAGGCGTAAAGCTCTTCGCCGATGCCTTCGATAAGCTTCTCGCCGCCGTCGAAAAATCCACGAAGAAGCCCGCGCGCGCGCCTGCGTCCCCGGCCGTCCAGCGCTTTTCCTATCGATTGCCTGCCGAATTGAAATTACCCGTTCAGGCCGCCATCGACGATTGGAAAGCGGATCAAAATAGCAAAGTGAAGCGCCTGTGGGCCCGCGACGCCTCTCTTTGGACCAATTCCGACGAAAGCAAATGGCTCGCCTGGCTCGGCATCACCGAAGATCAAATCTCAAATCGCGCGCGGTTCGCGCGTTTGGTGGAGGACATCCGCTCGGCCGGCTTCACTCGCGCGGCGCTGCTCGGCATGGGCGGCTCCAGCCTCTGCGTCGAGGTGCTCAGCCTCACCTTCGGCAAAATCACTGGCTGCCCGCAGATGTTTGTCCTCGATTCCACCGATCCCGCGCAAATTCTTGCGCTCGAAGAATCGCTCGATCTCGCGCGCACGCTCTTTATCGTCTCCAGCAAATCCGGCAGCACGCTGGAACCCAATATCTTCAAGCAATATTTCTTCGAGCGAGTGAAGCAGGTCGTCGGACCCGCCGAAGCCGGAAAACACTTCATCGCCATCACCGATCCGGGCTCGCATCTCCAAAAAGTCGCCGAAGCCGATGGTTTCCGCCATATTTTCTTCGGCGTGCCCGGCATCGGCGGACGTTACTCCGCGCTTTCGAATTTCGGCATGATTCCCGGCGCGATCCAGGGCATCGACGTCGGCAAATTCCTCGATCGCGCCGAGGAAATGGTCCACGCCTGTGCCTCCGTCGTTACCGCCGACCAGAACCCCGGCGTGGAACTAGGCGCCATTCTCGGCAGCCTGCAGAAATTAGGGCGCGACAAAGTAACCATCATCGCGTCTCCATCGATTTTTGATTTAGGCGCGTGGCTCGAACAGTTGCTCGCCGAATCCACCGGCAAGCAGGGCAAGGGACTCATCCCCGTTGATCGCGAACAACTCGGCGCGCCGGGGGTTTACGGAAACGACCGTGTATTCGCCTATTTGCGCCTCGAAACCGATCCGGACTCCCGCCAGGACGCGGCCATTGACGCGCTCGAAAAAGCCGGACAGCCCGTCGTGCGCATCGTGCTCCGCGATATCTACGACGTGGCTCAGGAATTTTTCCGCTGGGAAATCGCTACAGCGGTGGCAGGCTCCATCATTGGCATCAACGCTTTCAACCAGCCGGACGTCGAAGCCAGCAAAATCGAAACTCGCAAACTCACCGATGCGTACGAAAAGACCGGCTCGCTTCCGTCCGAGGCGCCCATTCTCACCGACGGCGACATGAAACTCTTCACTGACTCAAAGAACGCCTCTGATCTAGCCAAAGCCGTCGGAAGCGGCCAATCGCTCGTCAGTTATCTGCGCGCCCATCTGCGCCGCCTGCAGCCGGGAGATTACTTCGCCGTGCTCGGCTATCTCGACCGTGATCGCGACAACGAATCGCAGCTCCAGTCCATCCGGCATCAGGTTCGCGACAAATATCGCGTCGCCACCTGCCTCGGTTTCGGGCCGCGCTTCCTGCATTCCACTGGGCAAGCCTACAAAGGCGGTCCGAATTCTGGAGTGTTCTTGCAGATCACCTGTGATGACGCCGCCGATATTCCCGTGCCGGGCCAGAAGTACACGTTCGGCGTGGTAAAAGCCGCGCAAGCCCGAGGCGACTTCCAGGTTCTCGCCGAACGCAACCGCCGCGCTCTGCGCGTTCACCTGGGCCCGAATGTCGCCGAGGGTCTCGCGCGCCTCAACGCCGCCATCCGCGAGGCCCTCGCCTAGCGTCCGCTCATGCGGTTGTCATTCTGAGGGGCGTCTGCGGCGGCGGATGGCCCGAAGAATCTCTCTTGTTTCCCGAGGCTCGTGCTCCGACGCTCGAGTGTCAGAAGATTCTCCTTGATGCCCCTTCCGCACACTTGCCTCCGTCGCAGTTCATGTCAATAATTAACGCGATCGGAGGAGGCCGTGTCATTCGTCCCATTCCGAGGCCAGAAGAAACAACTGAGCCGCGAAGAGGCTGTTGAGCGGTATATTTTGCTGCGAATACGAGCTATCGAGATCAGCCGACTGGGCTTTTTATTGGAAGCCCTTCACGATGGGAGAATCGAGATCCCGGGAGACGCCCCATTTACTCGCGCCGACCTGAAGGATACCGTCCGGACAGCCTTTTATGGATGGTTTGCGACCTTGACCGATAAAGATGAGCGAGTTGTCTATGCATTCGACCCGCTCTATGCCCTATTCCCAAATAAGCAAAACCAGATATGCAAGGTACAGGTGGAATGCGAGGTCTGTCATAGCGTTCTGCAGCAGTTCCGCAACAACGTCGCTTTCCATAGCCGCGCTGAGTTCGCCGCGCATGTAAGAGCTCGCCGGGGCCTTATGACTGACGACGCGTCACTGGAACTCACGTTCGCGAGGAAGGATTTCCAGCGCCTTATGACCGATCTAATTTCCGAGGAGTTAAGCGCCATACCAGAACTCCCGCAGGCATTGACCGAGTTGGGCATCTCGCATCACCCAGCATTCGCGAGTGTGCTTCCGGGAAACGGTGCCGCGCCGTCACAATAGGCTCTGAACGAATTGGCAGCACCATCTACCGCAGCGTTCGTTTGCTTCAAAAAAAAGGCGTCCGCCGGGGCGGACGCCCCGTTAATATTCTCGCGATCTGGCTAAGCCGCGTGCGGGTGCTTCCATTCCTCAACTTGTTTCTCAGCCGCTTCTCGCGTAATGCCGTACCGTTCCTGGATTCTGCCGATCAGTTGATCGCGATTTCCTTCTATGACCTTCAGATCGTCATCGGTCAGTTTTCCCCATTTCTCCTTCGCCGCTCCCTTGGCTTGTTTCCACTGTCCTTTCAGTTGATCGGAATTCATGAATATCTCCCGTAGCTTTTCTGATCTGATGGGATTGCGCATCTATGCGCTCCCCTGTGAACACCGTACGCGCCGAACGAGCGCGCCCCAATTGGGTAAACGGTGTAATTGCAATTCAGGACTCGTATCAACAGGGTGTACTGGTCTTTCAGGTGGTAAACCGGAGGGAGCTGTCCCTCAAGACGGCAACAGCTGGTTTTTCCCAATGTAGATTCTCTCGTGGTTTCAAGCTGTTTTCTGTGCGGTTGCGAGTTGGAGTAGTGGCTGCGGCCTTTAGCGCAGCAGGCGAGCTTTGGCGGGATACGCTGCGGCCGCGCTCGAGCACACGCTCCCCTTGGTTTAAGCTGCTAGTTTTAATTCGCGTCGGTTTTCAGGTTTGAAGCGGTCTGTACATCCGCGTCCAAATATTTCAAGAATTCCTCGGGATTCGTCCACATCACGAAAAATCCGGCATTCGGCGCCACATCCAGCCTTTTCATCGGCGCTTGAATATGCGCAACGTAGTCGGCCACCAGACTCGTCGGCGTCACGATGTCATCCGCTCCTTGTATGAAGAAAACGGGCGCTGAAAATTTCGTGTCGGTTTCGCGCAGATCCGTCATCGCCATCTCGAACGGGTGGAGTTCTTCTTCGCCGCTTCGCAACCCTTTATACCAGCCGTACGCCTGCGAGATCGTTAGCCGGGGCGAGAATACCAGCATTCCTTTCATTCGATTCATCGCCGCAACATCTTCCGCCGGCAGAAGAGGATTCCGGCAGCAATTTTGAAACTGATCGTAGGCGTCTAGCCCCCACGGCGGCGGCCCAACCTGCTTCAGAGTAGCCAGCATTTTCTGATCGTTGCTCGCCGTGGCGTGACCCAGAGCGTATTGATACTGCACGCGCTGACCGGCCGCCATGCCGACGATCTGTGCCGTTCCGACGAATGCGGTAAACAGGTCTGGTCTCTTCTCGATCATCCGCAATCCAATCAGCCCTCCCCAATCCTGCCCGATCAAAATTATTTTTGGTTGATGCAGTTCGCTCCGCAGGTACTCGGCCACCGCGATCCCGTCCTTTGCCGTGCTATCGAGCGTCAGCTTCGGTTGGTGATCGCCTGCCTTGATGTACGTCATTCCCGCGCCCGGCTGATCCCATTGCACGAACACATAGCTCTTCTCGAATGGCAAATAGAAATTTACGAATGGAGAATTGGCTTCGTCGGGCCCGCCATGTAGGAACAGAATCACCGGATTATTGCGATTCTGGCCGCGTATCGTGATCCATTCTTGCGCCCCGTTGACGTCAATATATTTCGCTTCATCGATTCCATTCGCTGTCGTGATCCTTGCTTCCCGGCCCAGCCGGTGTTGCACGTGAGCGCGGAACGCCACTGCCGCAACGATCGCCAGCACCACTAGCGCGGCCAGTCCGAGTAGAACTCTGCGCACGATTTTCACGGTTCCTCCCTCGGTTGGTTCTGAATTCTATAACGTCCGCATTCAGCGAAAGTTACATCCGTCCTGCGGAAGGAGATACGCGCCCGGCAAAACCCACGGCGGCACTTGCATCGTATGATAAAGTGGAAATGAGGGAGTGTGGGTCGGACGGGAAGGGCCACTAGAGGAAGGGCCCGGAGAGGAGTTGCGATGGCCGCGCTGGAGCCGTGCCGGGCAGAAGTTAGCCCGTCGCAACAATACAGTTGCGCGCGTGTTTTCGCTGCTCCGCCTCCGCTGACACATCGTGCTACTCGGACCAAAGGCCACACTCGTAAGCCTAATAGCGAAAATCCTACAAGGTTCGCTCCAGCTAAGCGACCTGTATTCAGCAACTTCCACTTTTCTAATCGCGAACTTCCGTCTCGGAGCGTCCGCCAGTTCCGGCCTGCGGTTTTCAGCCGTAGCCCGATCAGCCGTTACTTTTGTCATTCACGATCCACGACTCCCGAGTCACGAAACCCATCGTTCTACCCGAGACACCAAACGAGTAGAAACACCCGCAAGTTATACAAAACAAAGGGTCGCGTACCCCTCTACCCGAGACAGTGTTCGTCTGGTTGCGCATCACATTTTGGGAGGTTCCGCTGATGGCCTCGCATGATGGCGCGGGCGTTCTGAGGAGGGCGCATGCCAGCCGGCCCGACCCATGTACTATGATCCTCTTCGGCGCTGGCGGCGATCTGACGAAGCGCAAGCTCATGCCCGCCATCTATAACCTGGCGGCCAGTAAGCTGCTCCCGGAGGAGTTTGCCGTTGTCGGCGTTTCCATTGAGCCGTATTCCACCGACGAATTTCGCAAGCAAATGACGCAGGATATCCGCGAATTCTCCATGGACGGCGTGGACATGTCCTGCTGGGATTGGTTCGTGAACCGCCTGTATTACACCTCGGGCGATTTCGGCGATCCGTCACTCTACCAGAGGCTGAAACAGACGTTGGATACTGTCGAAAAAGAGCAGCGGACGGTAGGCAACCGCCTGTTCTATCTCGCCACCAGTCCGGTCTTTTTCCCGACTGTAGTACAACAGCTTGGCGCGGCGGATTTGACGCGTCACGACGGCCATAGCTGGCGGCGCGTGGTGATCGAAAAGCCTTTCGGCCATGATCTCGCCTCTGCGATGGCTCTCAATCGTGCCGTTGGCGAAGTTCTCGACGAAAAGCAGATCTACCGGATCGATCATTACCTCGGCAAGGAAACCGTCCAGAACATTCTCGCGTTCCGGTTTGCCAATGGCATCTTCGAGCCGATCTGGAACCGCCGCTACGTGGACCACGTGCAAATCACCGCGGCGGAAGAGCTGGGAGTCGAGTTGCGCGGCGGATATTACGACGCCGCCGGCGCTCTGCGCGACATGGTTCCGAATCACATCTGCCAGTTGATTACGCTGACGGCAATGGAGCCGCCGATTTCGTTTGATGCCGATGCCGTCCACGACGAGCAAACCAAAGTCTTGCGCGCGATTCAGTCGCTCAGCCCGGAGCACGTGCTCGATCATGCCGTGCGCGGCCAGTACGACGACGGCGCAATCGGCGGCAAGCATGTCCCGGCCTACCGCAAGGAACCGCACGTCGCGGCCGATTCACACACACCCACTTACGTGGCTATCGCGCTCAACATCGACAACTGGCGCTGGGCTGGCGTGCCGTTTTACGTTCGGACCGGCAAACGCATGGCCGAACGCGTCACCGAAATCGTGATTCGCTTCCGCCGCCCGCCGTTCGTGCTCTTTCGCGATACGTCGGTGAATCAAATTCCATCCAACGAGCTGGTGATCAGCATTCAGCCGAAAGAAGGCATTTCGCTGCGATTTGAGGCCAAAATCCCAGGGCCGGTAGTCAGCCTGGGCGCCGTGAACATGGATTTTCAATACTCGGATTATTTTGGCAGCACGCCTTCTACCGGCTACGAGACTTTGCTCTATGACTGCATGATGGGCGATCCCACGCTGTTTCAGCGCGCCGACATGGTCGAAGCCGGCTGGTCCGTCGTTCAGCCGATTCTCGACGTTTGGACCGCGCTCCCGCCGCGCGATTTCCCCAACTACGCTGCCGGTTCGTGGGGCCCGGCTGCCGCGGACGATCTCCTCCGCCGCGAAGGGCGCGAATGGCGCAACCCTTCGCTCGATCCCGGCCGCAAATCCGCGTCGGCCGCGCCAGAGGCAGCACCTGCGCAGCAGCCAACCGCCGCCGCAAAATCCTGAACCATGACATCGAAAAATGGCTCTGCGATGCAACGCAGGGCGGCGTGTACAAAAACGGCCCGATTTGCCTCTGCGAAAAGTCTCTTCTGCTTTGGTTGCGGGTCACTTTTGTTATAATCCGGGACACGCGCGAATGGACTTCGACCACCTCATAACCTTCCTGGAAATCGCGAAGCAGGGCAGCTTTTCGCGCGCGGGCCAGAAACTGTACCGCTCGCAGCCTGCCGTCAGCGCGCAAATCCGCCAGCTCGAACAGGAATACGGCCAGAAGCTGTTCGATCGCGTCGGCAAGTCCGTGCGGCTTACGGTTGCGGGCGAAGCGCTACTCGAATACGCGAACCGCCTGCTCACCCTGCGCAACGAATCGCTGCGTGCGGTCGCCGACCAGGCCGCCACGCCTCGCGGCACGCTGGCCATCGGCGCCAACGAAGCCACTTGCCTCTACGTTCTTCCGGATATTTTCGCCGAATACAGCCGCCGTTATCCCTCCGTGCAGATCAGCATTTACCGCAACTTCAGCCACAAGGTGCTGGAGAAGGTCGAAGATGGAACCGTGGACGTGGGAATCGTCACAATGCCCGTGAAATCGCCGAGCCTCAAAGTGCATGCTATTTTTCGCGATCGCCTGATGCTCATGGTCGCGCCTTCAAATCCGCTTGCTTCGTCTAAAAGCGTAAGCACCGCCGAAATTGCCGAGCAGCCTCTGATTTTTCCGAAGACGGGCTTCTCGCGACAAGTGTTGGACAAGCAGTTCCGGCCGCATCGTTCGCACATGCGCGTTGCGATGGAGCTCGCCAGCGTCGGCATGATCAAAAAATTCGTCGCCGCGGGACTGGGAGTTTCGTTGATCAGTGAAAGTTTCGCGCAAGATGAAGTGAAAGCCGGCCAGGTGAAATTGATCCCGGTCTCGGATATGGAAGCGTGGCGCGAACTCGGCATCGTTTATCGGCGCGACCGCACGCTGCCGCGGTCCGCCGCGGCATTCGTGGCGCTGGCGCGCCATGGATCGGGCGCCGCCGATCCCGTGGAGCCGCGAGTTGTCCACAAGCGCTAATCCCCGCCGAGATGTAAATTTCACCCGAGTCCGGCGAGCGGAGTTAACATCGAGGCTGGTGCGAGATCCAGCCACGCTTGGGAGGTGATTCATGGCGCAAACGATTACCAGCAGCCGGAGCACGCTGCACCGCGCGCTGCAAACCGTCTTCGACCCGCTTGGCACGCCGGTTGAGACCAAAAAATATATTTCGATGGCGCCACGGCTCGATACGCTCGAAGGCAAGACGATCTATCTCGTGGACGTCGGCTTCGCGGGCGGATACGAGTTCCTCGAACAATTGCGCGATTGGTTCGCGCGCCGCATGCCGCAAACGCGCACGGTGCTGAAGCGCAAGCCCGGCAACATGTTCATGGACTCGCCGGATTTGTGGGAGGAAATCAAGCGCGAGGCTCACGGCGTGATTTTCGGCGTGGGCGGTTGAGACGGCTGCTCCTCGGCGGTCGCCGAGCATTGCCGTAAGCTGGAAAACGACCACGGGATTCCCACCGCGCCGATTACCACCGCGCGATTTTCCGATTACATCCGCCGCGACTTGCAAGCTCACGGAATGCCTCTGCGCTTCAGCTTCACGCCGTATCCAGTCGTCGGGATGCCCGCGTCGCGCCTGCGCGAATACGTGGAAGGGAACGATCGCGTCACGGGATCGCCGCTGGCGAGCGAAATCATCCATGCGCTCACGAAGTCTCTAACGAGCGAAGAGCAAAAACCCGTTCCGCGGCCGAGCGCCGCTCCCCGCACGCGCCTACTCGAAGCGGACACGGAAGAAAATTTGCAGCGCCTGTTCATCGAAAAAGGCTGGACCGACGGTTTGCCCATCGTACTGCCCACCGAAGATCGCGTCGCGGAAATGCTCGAAGGGACGAGCCACGCGCCCGATGAAATCGTCGGCCAAATGGCCGTGGCGCATCGCGGCGAGTACACGTCGTACACAGTCGAGAAAGTGGCGATTAACGCGGTGATGGCCGGGGCGCGGCCGGAGCATTTGCCGGTGATTCTGGCGATCGCATCCACGGGAAATCCGGCGTTCCCAAGCTCGACCACGTCATTTGCCGGAATGGCCATCGTTAACGGTCCGATTCGTGGCGAGATCGCCATGAACGCCGGCCTGGGCGCGCTCAGCCCGTTCAACTTCGCGAATTCCGTGATCGGCCGCGCATGGACGCTGATGACGATTAACCTCGGCAACGCGCGTCTGGGCGACACGCTACTTGCGTCCACGGGGCACAATTTGAACTATAACAATATGTGCTGTGCGGAAAACGAGGAAGCCAGCGTCTGGGAGCCATTTCACGCGCAAAAAGGCTTCTCGCGCGACGAAAGCATCGTCAGCGTGTTTCGCGGATGGAGCGTGATCAACAGTATGGGCGCGGCCAATTCGATTCGTCCCGCGACGGAGGAAACAGCGATCATGCTGAAAGCGTTTCCGGCGCTGCATTCCGTGGCGACGCTGATCATGGATCCGCTGGTTGCGAAGGGCCTGAAGGACCAAGGCTTCCAGACCAAGCAGGACGTGGCTCGCTGGCTTTCTGAAAACACCAAAGTGCCGGCGGGGCAGTATTGGGGCGCGGATGTGATCTACGCGTTCAATCGTCCGCTGGCGCGCGCCGGCGTCGAGCCGTACGCGACGTGGGCGAACTTGCCGGCGGATACGCTGATCGCTCCCTACAACGATCCGAAACTGATCAATATCGTCGTCGTTGGGGGAGAGTCGAATCCGCTGTGGCTGACCACGGATTTCCGGTATGTGACTTCCGCATCCGTCGATAAGTGGCGGCCTGCGGGCAGACTGAAGCGCGACGCGCGGCCGATTCGCATGCCTGCTGGCGTCGCGTGCAGCGACGGCCTCTGCGGAATTCCGAGCTGATCGTTTTCTTCTAATCGTAGGGGCGCAGCATGCATGCTGTGCCCCTACAGGAACGTCTAGCGCGGTTTTTGCAGCTGCTTGTAGATTTCGTTGGCTGCGCCGAATTCCTGCTCGATTTCTTTTGTGGCGAGCCGCGTGCGCAGATAATCGATTACTTGGGCCAGCCGGTCGAGAGCGCGAGAGGTGTTTTCCGTGTTCGTCAGCAAAATATCGCGCCACACGCCATAGGAACTTCCCGCCAAACGGAGCATATCCTGCAGTCCTTGTCCTGCGAGCGAGAGCGGCAAACCGGTTTCGTCGGTTTCATCCTGCACGACGCGCGCGAGCGCCACGGAGACGAGCTGCGGCAGGTGCGAGACGATGCCCACGGCCCAATCGTGAGTTTCGGCGTCGCACCAGACCGGCTGCGCCCCAATCGCGGTGACCAGTTCAACGAATGCTTTCACGCGCGCGTCGGCCGCTTCAGGCGCTCCGATCAACGCGTAGGGCGCGCTGCGGAATAGCGCCGCATCCGCGTGCTCGATTCCGGATCGCTCTTTTCCCGCCATCGGATGCCCGCCGAGAAATCGCGCGCCGCCGTGAAAAGCCTCGCGTGCGATGCGGCAGATTACGGCTTTGGTGCTGCACGCGTCCGTGACGAGCGCGTGGGCTTCCGCGCGCCTGGCGATTTCCGGCAGGATTTCGAGAGTGGGAATGATTGGCAGAGCGAGATAAACCAAATCGGCGCCGCGCACGGCACTTTGCAGGTCCGCCGCGGATTCGTTGATAGCGCCGAGCGACACGGCACGCTCCAGCACGCTCGACCGATCGTGGCCCGCGATTTCAATATCCGGGAAATGCTTTCGCAGGGCGAGAGCGAACGAGCCGCCGATCAGCCCTGTGCCGATAACGGCGACGCGGCGAAAGGGAAGTGTGCCCGCCATGATTGTTTAAGCCGCGCGTTACTCCAGCCGCCTCAGAAAAGTCATTACGTTTGTCATTCCGAGGGCCGTGTTTTCCCGAGGAATCTGCTTTTGGTCGAAGAAAGAAGAAAAAAGCAGATTCCTCAGGCCCGCCCGCTGCAAGCGGGCGAATCGGCCTTCGGAATGACAATGAGTTGCAGAGGCGCAGGGCAAGTTACTTCTTTCCCTGCGCGGCTACCGCTTCGGGCTTGAGCCACGCCATCTGCTTCCGCAGCTCCTTGCCGACTTTTTCGATGGGATGGTTGTAGTCGCGTTCGAGGAGCTTCGCGTATTGCGGCCGGCCGGCCTGGTTTTCGAGCACCCATTCGCGCGCGAACTGGCCGGTCTGAATTTCCTCGAGAATTTTCTTCATGTTTTCGCGGACGCGCTCGTCGATCACGCGATTGCCGCGCGTCAGATCGCCGTACTTGGCGGTTTCGCTGACGAATTTATGCATTTCGGCGATACCGCCTTCGTAAATCAGATCGACGATCAGTTTCAGCTCGTGCAGGCATTCGAAGTACGCGGACTCTGGCTGATAGCCGGCCTGGACGAGCGTTTCCCATCCCGCCTGAATCAGCGCGCGCGCGCCGCCGCAGAGCACAGCCTGCTCGCCGAACAGATCGGTTTCGGTTTCTTCGGCGAAAGTGGTTTGAATCACGCCGGGCTTCGTGCCGCCGATCGCGTGCGCGTAGGCGAGCGTGCGGTCGAAAGCGTGACCGGAAGCGTCCTGGTGCACGGCCAGCAGGCAGGGCACGCCGCGGCCCGCTTCGTACTGGCGGCGAACTAGATTGCCGGGGCCTTTCGGCGCGACCATGGTCACGTCCACGTTCGTGGGCGGAGCGATCTGGCCGTAGTGAATGTTGAAGCCGTGAGAGAAGAGCAGCATCGCACCCTGCTTCAGATTCGGCACGATTTCGTTCTTATAGATCGAGGCCTGCGCCATGTCGGGAGCGAGCATCACGATCACGTCCGCGCCCTTTGAAGCGTCCGCGGGCGAGCCGAGCTTCCAGCCATCCTGCTCGGCTTGATTCCACGACGAGCCACGGCGCAAGCCGACAACCACGTCGAGCTTGCTATCGCGCAGATTCAGCGCATGCGCGCGGCCCTGGCTGCCATAGCCGATCACCGCGATGCGCTTGCCTTCCAGAGCCCGCGGATTTGCGTCCTGTTCCCAAAACATCTTCGCCATTGTTTCTTCTCCTTGAGATAATGTCGAAAATTTTACGACGCGCTGGTGACGGCGCCCTCGGACGCCGAGCCGACCAGCTTTGCGTACTTGGCCATCGCGCCGGTCGTGTAACGCGCCGCGGGCGGTTTCCATTGCGCGCGGCGTTCGTCGAGATTGGCTTCCACGTCGAGGCGCTTCTTGGCAACGTCGATGGTGACGATATCGCCATCGCGAACCAGAGCGATCGGTCCACCGACGATTGCTTCGGGCGCGACATGGGCGATCATCAAGCCATGCGTTGCGCCGCTGAAGCGGCCGTCCGTGACGAGACCGACGGAATCGCCGAGGCCCTGGCCGACGAGCGCGCCGGTAACGCCGAGCATTTCTCGCATGCCGGGACCGCCTTTCGGACCCTCATAGCGAATCACGACGATGTCGCCCGGCTTGATTTTCTGCTGCTGAACGGCCTCGAATGCAGCATCTTCGGAATCGAATACGCGAGCCGGGCCGCGTTGATAGACGCGCTCGTGGCCGGCGAGCTTAATCACGCACCCATCGGGCGCAAGCGTACCGCGCAGAATCGCCAGGCCGCCATCTTTCTTGATGGGATTCGATAGCGGGCGGATCACTTGCTGGCCGGCACTTTCTTTCGCCGTGGCAATTTCCTGGAAAAGCGTCTTGCCGGTAACCGTGGGTGCATCGGTAAGAAGGCCTGCTTCTTGCAACCTCTTCCCGAGCAGGCGCATGCCTCCGGCGGCGTACATATCGACGGCGGTGAAGCGGCCGCCAGGTTTCAGATCGGCGAGCAGGGGAGTGCTTGCGAAAACTTTCCCGAATTCGTCGATGGTGAGCGGAACACCCGCATCGCGCGCGATGGCCAACAGATGCAGCACGGCATTAGTCGAGCCGCCCGTAGCCGCGACGGAGACGATCGCGTTGCGCAGCGAAGCCTCGGTGATGATCTGCCGCGCGCGGGTATTTTTGTTGAACAGCGCCATGGTGAAGATGCCGCAATCGTAGGCGGCTTGCGGCTTGCGCACGTCCACCGCGGGAATTTCGTTCAAGCCCATCGGCGAGATTCCAAGGAACGTCAGCGCCGTGGCCATGGTATTGGCGGTGAACTGGCCGCCGCAGGCGCCGGCGCCTGGGCAAGCTTTGCCTTCAATGTCGCGCAGTTCGGCTTCCGTTATTTTGCCGGCCTGGCACGCGCCGACGGCCTCGAACATGTCTTGAATCGTCACATCGTGGCCGTGAAAATGGCCGGGCATGATCGAGCCGCCGTAGATCGAAAGAGAAGGCAGATTCAGGCGCGCGAGAGCCATTACAGTGCCGGGAATCGTCTTGTCGCACCCGCAGATAGCCACCACGGCGTCGAACGAGTGGCCGAAGGCGATCAGCTCGATCGAGTCGGCGATCACTTCGCGCGAGACGAGCGAGGCTTTCATGCCTTCGGTCTTCATGGTGATGCCGTCGGAAATGGCGATGGTGTTGAATTCGATCGGCGTGCCGCCGGCGGCGCGAACGCCTTCTTTAACTTTTTCCGCCAGCGCGCGAAGGTGATAGTTGCACGGCATCACCTCGGTCCAGGTGTTGGCGATGGCCACGAGCGGCTTTTCGATATCGGCGTCGGTCAGGCCGGTCGCCTTCAGCATGGCCCGGGCCGGAGCCCGCGCGATTCCTTTTTTGATTGCGTCGCTCTGCATATTGCTCGGTTCCCTCATTTGTAATTTCGGCTGCGAATTCCAGCGGCAAATACTGCCGCAAAAATAAAAAGCCCCGCCGCCTGCCGTCAGGTGCGGGGCGCGACGCTTGAAGCGCCGGAAAAATGAACCGAACTAGGCTCGGCTCACATCGGCCCCCACCGGATGGCTACATATACGGGAATGAGAATTCGCCGGGTCATAGAGTATCGTCTCAAGCGCCGATGGACAATTGTTTCCTTTGAAGCAAGTCTGCGCGAAGCCGAGTAGCAGCCGCACGCGGATGAGCGTGAGCATTGACGAAGTGTCAGTAGGCCGGATTTGGGGAGATAGGTCAAATTTCTAATATTCGCAGACGGCATAAGTGCCACTTATAGATCGAAGCTGTCGTAATGGGAGCACTGTAGGCCATCCATCTTCAGTTTCATGGTCATCGTCGTTCTGTCGCGATGATCGAGAAGTGCTTGACGGTACACCCTTGATTTTGTATGCTTCGGCTGGAATAGCAGGGTAGGGCTATTTCCAAGGAACGAATCCGCGCTATGCGCAGCTATCAAAGCTATTTCGCCTTTACGTACCGCTTCCTCTGGTGGGGGAAGCGGCCTGGCGAGACGCGCGCGGAGAAATTCAGCAAGTAAAAAGCCGCACAAAGTTTCGAGTACCGGCCGCGAACCTCCCAGAGGACGCGGCTTTTTTTATGCCCGTCCGAGGCGGAAAGCAGTTGGGGTCCCCGAAACGCCGCGTTCGCGTTTTGGGGCGCAAAAGGGAGGTTCGAGGAGCAAATGAGAATCGATGACTGGCGAAAGAAAATTGACGCGATCGATACGGCGCTGCTGCACCTGTTGAACCTGCGCACGGAATTGGCGCTGGAGGTTGGGAGATTGAAAAACGAAAGCGGAACCGCGCTGCGCGCTCCGATGCGAGAGCAGGAGATTCTGTCGCGCATGAAGGCGCTGAATCCTGGCCCGCTCGACGGCGAGGCCATCACCAATATCTATCAGGTGATGCTGAACGAGTCGATTCGCACGCAGGAGCGGCATGGATACGGCAAGCGAAATTCGAAAGCAGTCCGCCCGCGCGGAATGGTGCGGAGCTAGAGCAATGGATTACAGGCTGAAAGAGAGATTCTTCGTCCGCCGCGGCGGACTCAGAATGACTCCACCAGCGTGCCAGGCGAACCGATGCAGGTGAAGCCCAATGCGCGCGTGGCGTTTCAAGGAGAGCGCGGAGCTTTCAGCGAAGAGGCGGCGGTGAAGCTGCTGGGCGGCAAAATCGAACTGGTGCCGCGGCCGACGTTCGAGGCGGCGTTTGCGGCCATCGACGATGGGCGCGCGGATTACATCCTGGCGCCGATCGAGAACAGCCTGGCGGGCTCCGTGCATAGGTCGTTCGATTTGTTGGTCGATAGCGAGCTGAGCATTTTGGCGGAGGAGATCATTCCCATCGCGCACAACTTGATCGGCGTGCCGGGAGCGAAATTCGAGGATATTGCTGTTGTTGAGTCGCATCCCGTGGCGCTGGCACAGTGCGAGAAATTTTTCAGCGGGCATCCGCGACTGAAGCGCATCGCCACGGAGGACACCGCCGGAAGCGTACGCGACGTGATCCGCGCGGGAGATAAGTCGCGCGCGGCGATTGCCGGGAAGCTTGCGGCGAAAATTTACGGCGGCGCGATCCTGCGCGAGCATCTTGAGGACAACAGCGAAAACTACACGCGGTTTCTCCTGCTGGCAAACACATCTAGCGATGACGCGCGGGCATCTTCGTCCGGGAAAGGCGACAAGCTTTCGCTGGTGTTTCAGCTCGATCACCGGCCGGGCGCGCTCTTTCACGCGCTGGAGCCTTTCGCGCGGCGCAACGTGAACTTGATGAAGATCGAAAGCCGCCCGGTGCACGGGCAGCCCTGGCAATACCGTTTTTATTTGGATTTGCAGGCGTCGCGGAGCGATCCGGAGGTAGCCGCGGCGCTGGCGGAACTCGAAAAGCTCGTTGTCGGTCTGCGGATTTTGGGATCGTATCCCGCCGCGGCGCCCGCGAGCGGCACACATTCTTAGAACCGGCGAGGACGGAACATGCTTTTCAATATGCGTGGCGAAGCAACGGATGAAGAGATCAATCACATCGTGTCGCGAATCAAGGAGTGCGGGTACGAAGCGCACTTGATCCGCGGTAAGGAGCGTACCGTGATCGGCGTCGTGGGCAACAGCGGGCGTCATCGCAGTGAACTCGAAGCGCTGTCGTCGGCGCCGGGAGTGGAAGACATCGTCAAAATTTCGCATCCGTTCAAGCTGGCCGCGCGCAGCATGCGTCCAGAAGGCACGCTGGTGGATTTGGGCAAAGGAGTGACCGTCGGCGGAAAGGAAGTGGTTGTGGCGGCGGGGCCGTGCGCCGTCGAGTCGCGCGAGCAGATCATGGACGTCGCCGCTGGCGTTGCCAACGCAGGCGCCAAACTGCTGCGCGGGGGCGCGTTCAAGCCGCGCACGTCGCCGTACAGTTTCCAGGGCATGGGCGAAGACGGCCTGAAATTGCTGCGTGAAGCCGCCGATAAGCACAACCTGCTGGTTGTCACCGAAGTGATGGACCCATCGCAGATCGAGGTCATGCTGCCGTACGTGGACGTGATGCAAGTCGGCGCGCGCAACATGCAGAACTATCATCTGCTGCGAGCGCTGGGTGAAACGCAAAAGGCCGTGCTGCTGAAGCGCGGCATGTCCGCGACGATCGAGGAGTTGCTGCTCAGCGCCGAATACATCATGGCCGGCGGGAACTACAAAGTGATCTTGTGCGAGCGCGGCATTCGCACGTTCGATACGTATCTGCGCAACACGCTCGATATCGCCGCGATTCCCGTAATCAAGAGCCTCTCGCATTTGCCGATTTTCGCCGATCCTTCGCATGGCACCGGACGTCGCGACAAGGTCGGGCCCATGGCTCGCGCCGCCGTGGCAGCCGGCGCCGATGGACTGATTATCGAAGTGCATCCCGATCCGGAGCGCGCGCTTTCCGATGGCGTGCAGTCTCTTTATCCGGACCAGTTCGCGCAATTGATGAACGAGATTCGGGCCATCGCGCCGGCGGTGTCGCGAACGATCGCAGAGGCGCGCTCTCCAGTCGGAGCATCCCGGTAAAATCTCGTCCGGTGGTAGTTCCGCTATCCGCCGGTGCTCGCTCCCATCCAGCGTCGCGCGCCTGCGCGCGCATTTCTCGCGCCCAGGCAAATTCGTTTGACACTGCCGATCCATATCGTATTAAATCGTTATTAAAATAGATCGGACTTCGCCCTTTGAAAGAGGCGGCGTGGCAAGTGTATCCAAGTCTTTTACCAGACGCGAGATTCTCTTCGGCGGCATGTCGCTGCTTGTGGCCGCGCCGCTCGCGGCATCTTTCCGTGAGGCGCATGCCGCGGATTTGGCCATCCTGGACGTCGCGTACGCCGGCTCGATGGGCTCGATGATGGAAGGGCCCATCAAATCAGCGGTCGAAAGGAAGTTGAGGGTGGGCTTCCACGGGCGGGCGCAAGGATCGAATGCCTTGGCCAATCTCATCGCTGGCGGAAGCATCCTGCCCGATGTGTTCATCCCGGTCACGCCAGGACCCATGCTGACGGTGCTGCGGGCGGGCAAAGCGAAGTCCGCC
>JASHPG010000201.1 GCA_030038275.1 Candidatus Acidiferrales bacterium
CGTCTAATTCCATCCGGCGCACTTTTCTGGCTATCAGCGCTCCCGTTGCTCTCCCGGCCAGGAAATCCAGACCAGCCAGCGGCTTTCGACGCGACGTGGATCTGTATCGATTTAGAGCGTCCGCCGTCTTTTGTTTCCAAGCACTTACGAGGCGTTTTACTCGTAGGCGCATCGTTTTAGCGCCACGCCGGGGACGCGATGATCGGGGGGTGGAAAAAAGTGTGAATGTGTGTCGATCTGGAGAGGCGGCGTTCGTTTGTTTTCTATGAGATACGTGGCATTTAGATTGGCAGGGTGTGTCGATCTGGCGGCGCGGGCCGCTTGCCACCGGGCGATGCGGACGAAGCGGCCGTTGATCGCCAGCCAGGGCGAGGCACCGCCGGGCACTTCCGCCGAGTTTTACGTCGCCGCACATAACCACAGATCGACGGTAGCGCACTCGGCGGTACAGGTTTCAACTGGTCTTGAGGGCAGGGTATAGAACTGTACCAGCCAACACTGCTTCGATCAGGTACGCGCAGAGCATGGTTTCTAGGGAGACCAGGTGGTTGTCGGTTTGAATTTTGACTGCTTGTGCCACGAACAAGAACTGACCCGCGACGAGACTGAAAAGACTTGCAAAGGCTTCTGGGGATGTGCGTCAATATCCGCCATCATGAATTGCGCCATTGGGCGTAGGTTTGCGAAGCCGGGCTTCACTTGAGTGTCCCTCCACTAGGCGACCGGCGGCCGTTTCTTTTCTTCAACTAGATTTCAACTGACGTTCGGCTGGATTGCGTCCAGCGCGATTTTCACTTCGCGTTTGGGCAAATCCGGCGGGGCACAACCGCACGAACCGGCGCAAAGCCGAATTTAACGTTTCGTCCACACACAAGCACAAAGGAGAAACAGATGCGAGCATTCGCAATTTGCGTTTTAGCCGTCGGCCTGC
The DNA here is from genome assembly GCA_030038275.1 of Candidatus Acidiferrales bacterium. GTDB lineage: Bacteria > Acidobacteriota > Terriglobia > Acidiferrales > UBA7541 > Palsa-295. Next base: position 932 of record JASHPG010000201.1, read on the forward strand.
TGGCCGGAACATCGGCAGCAGCCCCGGGCGGCAACAGCAACAACGCGACAGGAGCGAACGCACCGGCTCCGGCGGAGCCGGCCAACAGCAGTCCGGCGGCGAACTCAAATGCCGGAGCGAACGCGGCAGCAAGCCCGGCACCGGCGGCGTCGCCAGCCGAAGAGCGGATCGCGACCGAGCTGGAATCGTTGCGCAGCCTGATTGAAGCACAATCGGAGCAGATTCAGCAGCAGAGCCAAGAGCTGAAGGAACAACGGGACAAGACGGCGGCGCTTGAAAAGCAGTTGAACGCCTTGACTTCGGCAAAGGCCAGCGCGCCAGCCAGCTCGTCAGCGGTGGCGGTAAATGCTGGAACGTCGACCGCAAGCGCAAACGCGGCAAACGGTCCAACGGGCACTGCCGCACTGGCCCCGACGCCAAATGCACCGGCGGCAGGCGCGGCGGCACAGGCAAGCAAGCCGGAAGTGAAAGTATCTTTTGACAATGACTTCCACCTCGCGACGGATGACAACAAGTTCACGATGAACATCCACGGGCTATTCCAGCCGCGATTCACGGAATTCGTGGCCAATAGCGACGCGAGGGCGCTGGGAGCGTCTCCGACGGCGGACAGCGATTTCGACATCTACCTGGGCCGGCTGGCGTTTTCCGGATCCGCTTTCGATCCGAGCATCAAGTATTTCGTGCAGTTCCAGGGAAGCACGTCCACCAACACGAACCAAGTGTATTTCCTGGATTGGTTCGCGCAGAAGGAGTTTTCGCCGGAGCTGTCGGTGCAGATGGGGCGCTCGTGGACGCCGTATTCCTACGAAAACTTCCTTAACCCAGGGAACTTCATGTTTCCCGACTTCTCGGTGGCGGAATATGCGTTCGCTCTTTCGCGGTCGGTGAACGTGGAAGGAACCGGGCAGGCCGGAAAGCTCGGCTACGCGCTGATGGTCACCAATTCCGTGCCGGGGCTGGATGCAGGCGCGCAGGAGAACTTCAACAACAAGCTGGGATTCATCGGGCACGTGCAATACGACATTCTGGCTCCGTACGGGTACCAAGAATCGGATCCCACGGAAGCAACGGCGCCGGAACTATCGATTTGGAGTTCGGCCGCGTACAACCCGGTTAATTCATCGTCGGCGCTATCGAACGAAACAGCGGGAGACCGGACAGTTGGCGCCACGACGACACTCGGATTCCGCGATGGATGGTTCAGCTTGCAAAACACGGGGTTCTACCGGCGTACGCTCTCGGACGTTGAGCCGAACTTCAACGCGTGGGGTTACGCGGAGCAGGCGGGCTACTATCTGGTTCCAAAACGGCTGGAGATCGACGGACGAGTTTCGGGAGTGCTATGGGGCGCGCCGGATTTCCTGGGGTTCACGCCGGGAACACAAGTGAACACATGGTATTCGGGGCCGAACTTCCCATATCACCGGATCGTGGAGCACTCGGTGGGGCTCAACTACTATCTGTACGGCCACAGCGCCAAGCTTCAGACGGCGTATTCCTATCTGACCGGAAATACGTTCACGGATAAGGGATTCGCGGCGAATCGCATCTGGATACAGGCGCAAGTGATGTTCTGAGCTGTTCAGTGGCTCGAAGAAAGAGGCCGGGAGCGCCCTGCAAATTTTCACGGGGCGCTTTCGGCGCAGCTCTGGCGAGGTTAATTTCGGCGCAGAATCCGGGCCGCGGAGGATAGAGCAGCAAGCTTGGCGAAAGCGGTAGGCGCATCGGCAACGGGGCGGTCAGCAAACGTTCCAAAGCCGCAATCGGGATTCAGATAGATGCGTTCGGGTGCGACGTATTGGGTGAGTTCTTTCGCTCTCCGCACGATCTCATCGGGATTTTCCACATCGGCCGTCCGGGGGTTCACCGCGCCATAACCAACCTGTGCCTTCGAGTTAAGGGCGGCTAGCGCGGCCGGGGTTCCCGCACGCGAAGTGGCGTATTCGAGCACGAATTGACCGAGCTTCATGCGATTCAGGTAAGGAATCAACCCATCATAAGGGCCGGCCAGCAAGACATCTTCCTTGCGGCTCCAGTTGCCGCGGCAGACGTGTACGCCGAGAAGCGGGCCGTGAATCCCCTCAACCACGCGATTCAGCAGGCTGACGGCGCGCTCAAGCTCACCTTCGGGACTGGAGCTTGCCGCAAGCGCGGCGCACATGAAGGTGCGAGTGGCCGATCGTCCGGCGAGCAGAAGCTCCGAAAGCACCGGCTCATCGAATTGAACGAAGTCAGCGCCGGCGGAGGCAAGGCCGGCGAGCTCTTCACGCAGAACGGCAACGATATCGTCGCCCAGAGCGTCCGCGTTGGGGTAAATCGACTCCGAAAGGCCCTTTATCCAAGTGGAGCGCGCCAACAGATAAGGACCTGGGAGGGTCACCTTCGTCGCCCTGGTTGTGTGGCGGCGAAGAAAACGAAAATCGTCGAGCACGAGCGGCTTGCGGCGCCGCACTTTGCCGACGACAACGGGATTCTTAATTGCGAACGCCGGCACGTCGAGCGCGTTCAGCAGGTTTTCAAACGCGGCTTTGTCCTCGACGTAATCGAGCAGTTCCGCCAACGTCATTAGCCGGATGCCTTCGAGCCGGTCGGCGATGAAGGAGTAGAAATTGTCGCGGCGCTGCTCGCCGTCGGAAACGATATCCACGCCGGCGTCTTCCTGATACTTGATGGCCAAGAGCGTTGCCTGGTCTTGGAACTCGGGCAGCGAAGGCGCCCGGCGCTTCATGGCGTCGAGCAGCCAAGAGGGCCGAGGCCAACTTCCCACAACGGTAACCGGATACAAGATGTTCTCTATCATGTCTTAGACCTTGCGAAGCTCGGCAGTGACGGCGGTGGCGCGCTGAAACGTTTGCATCACGGGCGAGCGCCGCAGCGTTTCCGCGAGCAATTCTTCCAAAACGTCCAGATCGGCGTCAGCGTCCACGTAAACGGACGCGCGCACGCCGCCGAGGCCGGGATTTCCCTCCTCTTGCAGTCCGAGGTACACCAGCACGTCCTCCGAGCGCGCCTGCAGCGATACTTCGAGGTTCCGAATCTGGATTCCCCTCCGCGAAGCGCGCCACTGCAAGCCGACCGCGATGCAAGCTCCCAGCGAGCCAAGCAGGTATTCGACGGCGCTGATGGCCTTATCGGAGGTGTCGAAGCTGGCGGGCTGGCCGACGACAAAAGAATGATTGCGGACGAAGACCTGCGCCTCCATGCCGCCCGGTCCGCGAATTCGGGCACGCCAGACTACGTTGCGCGCCTGATCGAGATCCTGATGGAGAGCCGCGTCTTCCGATTTTTTGCGGATGAAATAGCTGGTCGAACCAGCATCGCCTGGGTGCGCGCCGAGCAGGTCGTGACCCACCATGCGGCACCACGCGGGCAAATCCTCGCGGACGCTGATTTCGCGGCTTCGGACTTCCAACACTCCGCCCGGCGGCAGCGGCGACATCGAATTGCGGATGATCAGCAGCAGCCCGCTGCCGCAATCGAGATCGCCGCCGTCGCAGGTGGCATCCGGCAGGATTTCCGGCTCGGTCATCAACAGCCTCTCTCTTCCGGGCCGGACCTCAATAGCAAACGCAGGGGCTCCCGCCGCCCAGAAACTCGACCAGCTTCGCGCCGCCTACGATCGTGGCTCCGGCGACCAGTTTGTCTTCCGCGAGTCCGCGCTTCTTAAAGCACGGCGAGCAGACGTAGATTTTCCCGCCCGCTTTCACGAAATTTTCCATCAGTTCCTTTAGCGGGGCGAAGCCAGTTTCGTGAATATCATCGGCGAAGCCCTTCACGGCGAGACGAACGCCTTCGGTGCTTAGAAAGACCATCGTATCCTTATCGGAAGCAACGGCCGCATTGGCCACGACGAAACCCACGGTCGCTTTGTCCGTGTCGTTCTTCGAATTGGTGATGCTGACGCAAAAACTGCCGGGCATGTAGGCCTCCTCTTGAAATAGAAAAGCTCACTTGTTTCTACGGCGAATTCGATAAACCGGATGTTGCGCCGATTCCAGCGTATGGCCGGTCAACCGGCACCAGGAGGGAATGTCCTCCACCGCGCCGGGATCCCGCGTGCGCAGCTCGAAAATCTGGCCGGGCGCCAAGGCGAGCATGCGTCCGGCCAGATGGATCAAGAGCTCGCCGCAGCCCATGTCTCCGGCGTCCCACTTACCGGCTGCGGCTTCCGAATGGTTGTGCATGATCCGCGCAGACCCAGTTATTGCGACAGTTGCTTGTAAGTGAACTTGCGAGTCCAGTCCGTGTACGCCTTTCCGTCCACTTCGGCATACATCTCAACCATGGCGTTGACGGGGCCGTCGTCCTGGGGCGGCTGCATCATCAGATCGCGGCCGGTGGACCAAACGACGCGACGGTCGTCGAGATTGCCGAAATAGAAATTGATTTTGCTTTTGTCAAAACCATGGTAGCCGGTCGCGGTGGTCAGCTCGACCAGACTTTTGTTCTGCGATGTCAACGGAAATTCCTTTCCGTAGATATCGGCGAGAGCCACATCGAGCGGGATCCACCCGTAATTGGGGGCATAGAACTGGATCCAGCAATGGTAGCTGGCGTCCACCGGCACACCGTCGAGAGTCGGCTTTAGGAGCGAGCCATAAACCATCCGCGTGGGGATCCCCGCAGCCATCGAGAGCGAAGCGTAGAGCGAATGAAAATCCGTGCAGTTGCCGGATTTCGTGCCCAGGCAGAATTCCGTGCTGCCCGTTTTGGACGCGTGCATGTGATCGGGGTATTCGACCCAGTAGGTGATGTTGTTGAGCGTCCAATCGTAAATCTTGCGCGACGCCAGGATCGGATTGGTCTCGCCGCCGACGATCTGGTCCGCGAGCTTCTTAATCTGATCGTTGACGATTACGTAGGTTGTGGGCAGCAGATAACGCTGGAGCGCTTTGCGTTCGGCATCGGTGAGCGGGCGCGTTTTGGAAGGGTCGAGCTGGTTGAGAATTTCGGTGCGCCGAACCTGGAAATGCTCGGTGATGGTGATTTCGGCCTGCTTAGGGTCGTTTACGTCAATGTACCCCTCGCGGTTGCCCCAGGAATCGTCGCGGTACTCCACGTGATAGGGGGTGGTCGCCGTGAAATCGGTTACCTTCGTGTAAGTGTTTTCCTGCGGCACGGCGAACCAGATGCGCACATAGTGCGCTCCTTGGGGAACCTTCATTGTGAGCACGTTCTGTACGGCGAACGACGCGTGCTGAGGCTCGCCGGATTTCGCGCTGCGGCCGTTCGCAAAAGCCGGCGCAGAGAGACCTAGAAACAGCAGTAATGCGAGACGAAACTTCAAACTCGTGGGCAGCATGGGCAATCCCTCCTTGGGAGCCTGAAGAGTATTTTTTTGTGGGATCAGCGAAACGGCCGACGGTCGCTTAAAAGGAGGGCATTCAAGTGAAGCCGGAGGTGCGGAAGCGCCGATGAGAGTGCGGAGCCATACGAGCCGTATTCACTCATAGGAGGGACGTGCAGCGCAAGATGTTTTCGCTACTCGGCGGCGGGCTGGCGGATGGCGGTAGCGTCGTGCGCGGGAGCGAGACGGCGCATGGGCGGCTTGGCGAAGAGCAGGAGTACAGCGCTAGCGAAGCAGACGGCGGCGACGAGAAGGAAAATTTGCGTGTAGGTGTGATAGGAGTCGTAAAACCAGCCGGCGATCACCGGACCGACGCCGCCGAGGATCGTCCCCATCGGAATGGTGATTCCCAGCAGCGCCGGATAGACCTTGGGCCCAAAATAGTTGGTCTGCATGGTGGCGAGGCACGTGTACCCGGCGCCGAAGCCGGCGCCCATGCAGATGGCGTACGGGTAGAGTGCGAAGGTGCTGGTGGCGCGAGTGGCCAAAACGATGCCAACGCCGAACAGCGCGACTGCAAACGCGAAGATGAAACGCATCTCGATGCGATCGCCTAGCGTGGCCACGGCGAACTGGCCGAGCACGGATGCGAGCATCACCAGAGCAAGCGATTGCGCGGCGGCGGCGGGAGAGTGGCCGAGCCCTTCGAGATGGATAATTCCATGAGCGAGATACATGAAGAAGCCCATGAAAAATCCGACATACGTGATGGTCAGCATCCACAGCACGGGAGAGCGAAGAGTTTCGCGGAGCGTCCAGTCTTCGGTGGTTTTGAAAACGCCGCGAGCGGGCTTCGATTCCAACGCCGCTGCGCGAGATTCATCTGACTCGGCTGCACCGCCATCGGGTTCCTGTCCCATCTGCTCGGGACTTTCGCGAATGAAGAAAGCGGCCAGCAGCAGGGATACAACGGACATCGCGGCCATGAACCACCAGGCGCTGCGCCAGTTGCCTCCTGATTTCGAAATTACGCCGTTGAGCAACGGCACGGCCAGGAAACCTCCGATGCCGCTGCACGTGAAAAACAGCGACATGGCGCGGCCACGCTTGGCGTGGAACCAGCGCGCGACTCCCACTTGGGGACCCATGGTGCCGGAAAGCGCCGCGCCAAAACCGACAACAAGAGCGAGCACGAGAAACGCTTCGAGCGCGGTATGAACCGCCGCGGCCATCAGCACGGCCCCGGAGCCAACGAGCAAAATGCCGACGAGCATGGTGAGTCGAATGCCGAAGCGATTGATCGACCAGCCGACGATGGGGCTCGGCAAGCCTCCCATGAGAGTGAAGACGGAATAGGCCAGGCCGAGCTCCTTGCGATCCAGGTGCATGGCCCCGGCCATGTAGGTATTGACCACGCTCATTCCGAACGTGGGGAACGCAAAATTCAAGACGATCACGGCCCAAAAGACCACCAGGAGCTTCCAACCGTAGAAAGGTTTTTTAGGCATCGTCAGTTTTCAGAACGCAGCTATACGCGCCGCCGAAAAGTTTGCGGCACTCCAATTCCGGGGGCTGAAGCCCCTTTTAGTTTCGCGCCTTTTCGCGGGCTAGAGTCCCGCGCTTCCACGCAAAGGCGTGGCTCAGTGGCCGCTCGATTCGCGCGCCCCGGGCTTGTCCCATCCTGTGCCGGCGCCGTAGGGAAGCGCTATGGAAGTGCCCTCGACTTGGCGGATTTTCCCCGCCTCGATCTTGAAGAATTCGGCCATCAAAACGCTCGACGGATGGGTGACTGCCGCGGGCTCAGGTACGTTGCCAACGCCTTTCACGTTGACGGATGTCATGCGGCCGGGATGATTGAACATCCACATGCCGACAACGATGCCCATTTTCTCGTCTACGACGACCACGTGGCGCGGAGTAATCGAGTGGACGTAGGACCAGATGCCGGTATTCATGTTGTCGCGGATGTTCATGGCGTCCGGGTCGAAAGAACCTTTATGGAACCAACCTTTCGCCACGGGATGGTTCGTGTCCTGATCGCCATCAATGATGCGATTGCAGCGGAGATCGAATGGCACCATGTTGCCGTTCGAGTGGAGGATGCCGTCGAAGTAGAGATTCGCGTCCTTGATCATCTGCGCGCGCGGCGTATGCAGCGAGGCTGTGAGCGGCTGAAGCCAAACAGGATCGGGATGGCCGAATGCTTCGAGCGCCTTGGCGTCCGCGGCGCTGCGATGGACGATTGTTTCGACCTCGGTAATGCGGCGGTTCACGACGCGCAGGCGAAGCAGAAGGATCGCGGGCGTGCCGTTTTCGCGGATGGTGGTTTCGATTCCGGCTGAGCCACCCTGCGGATCGGCAAAGTAGATTTTGTAGTCGCCAAGGGCGCTGATGGTGCCCCAGAGAGCGTCGCCGAGCTTGAGCGGGATTGTGTTTTCAGTGAAACGAACGTTCGGCGCGACCGCGAGTTTTGCCGGATCGTGCGCCACAAGAGCTTGCAGGTATTGATTCACGAAGCCGGTGAGGCAGTTGTAATCGCAGGAAGATGCCGCGGCCCCGGCGACGTTTTTCGCAGGCCCGGCGGCGCGAGCAGGCGCGGCGAAAGCAAAGGACAGAAGAACGACGGCGGCAATCACAGAGGCTGTCTTATTCATTTTTCACCCCTTTCTGCTTAGTAGAAGCCGGTCAATTTTTCCCGGTGGCTGAGACACATTGCGCGCGCGTGGACATGTTGTCCCGCCAGGAACTCCACCCCGAATTCATGCCGTAGGGCGCGCGATGATAGACGGCTTCGATGCGGCGGATCTTGTTGTGCTCGACTTTGAAGGCTTCGGCAATTTCCCAGGTCCACGGCGTTGTGGGGCCGGAGGTGACGGTCTTTCCGTTAGGCAATTTGAAGGTGCGCGTCTTGCCGGATGCATGGTCGAAGAAACCGAACGCCAAAGCCACGCCGCGTTCGGTATCGACCACAACGAAGCGGCGATCGCGAATGCGCGTGACGAAGTGCAAGAGCCCGGATTGGAACTGCTCGGCGCAGCCCCAGGAGGCGGAATAGGTGAGGCTGGAGCGGTCTCGCGAGGCCTTTTCGACGGAGTTGCTCTGCGAGGCGATCACGTTCTCGTTTTCCACCTGGTGGTTATTGGTAGCTTCGGAGCCGTTTTCGACGCGATCGCAGTCGCTGGCGAAGAACGAGTAGTCGCCTTTGCCGTCGTCGAGTTGCATGCCGGAGAAATAGAGATTCGCGGTGCGGACGAGAGCGGCGCGGGAAAGACGGTCAGCGGGAGCTACGGACTGCATGAAAAGAGGATCGGGATGGCCGCGCTTTTCCATGTTTTTGGCATCTTGCACGTCGCGGACGACGATTGTTTCCACTTCGGCGATCTTGCGATTGTCGATCTTCAAGCGCAGGGCGAGAATGATCGGTTCGCCGGACTCGCGCATAGTGCCGAAGAATGCCACTTCACCCGCTTGTGGATCCTCCATGTAGAACTTGTAGGTGCCGCGGCCGGTGCAGGTGTTCCAGAGTCCGTCGCCGAGGTTGAGGCGCTGCCCGTCCTCCGTGAATTTCACGTTGGCGGTGACGCGTAGGCGCGAGGGGTCGTTTGCCGCGAGGGCGTTGAGATATTGATCGACGAAACCGTCGAGGCAGGCGCGATCGCAGTTAGAGGCCGCCGCGGCGCCGGGCGCGTTTGCGCCGCGCGCGAACGCGGGATTCGGGAACGCCGCAAATGAGAATAACGCGACGGAGACCGCTGCAACCGTGCGTGCGAGCGCGGAACTGCTGAGCATAGCGTCACCCCCAGGTAGGCCGTTCAAGCGCGGGTAAGAGTACATCCAAAACTGGATCGGCAGCTACCGACTTAGGCCAGATTCCTAGATTGGCATCTCTCCTCGAACCTTCCGCACAAATTCCCGAAACCGCGGGCAGCGCTCGGAAACAACGTTAAGTTGGACCTCGCCTGCTATTTCTCGCATGACTTGGCCTGTATCTTGTAGGCCGGCGGCGGAAAGCGTGCGTCGATATAACTGATCTGCGTCTCTGAATTGTTCCAACTCTTCGGGTATTCTTTGGACTCCTCCAGGACCATGACGGCGATACGAGACTGTGTTTATCGCCGTCTCGTCGGCCAAAAGCCACGATTCGAGTTTGCATTTCGTGACATGAAACGAAACGTGGAAGCCTAGCTGAAGGTTCGAATGCTCCAAAATTGCTCTGAGTTCCTGTTTGATCGGACGTGGATCGTTACAATCAGAGTCTCGAATTACGAGCGCGTTTCGGATGCCGAATGCGGCTGGATTGTGGGCAAATTCACGCAGAAGAGCGACGAATTTATTTTTCAGCTTATGGCGTCCGCCGCAGTGCCTACAGTGGACGTGATTGACGGCTGGATCGATTCGCTTGATAAGGGCCGGGTAAACTTCGGAATCATCCGGCCCCTCGACCACGATTCCGATGTTCATTCTTCCGATGCGCTAAGCATTCCCGAGTACACGATGTCTGCGAGACCGAGTTCCTTATCACTTACGAGATCCCGTAAGTGCTTTCGGTCTCTGGGCCGCATCGCGACGGTCGCGCCATTCTTCTTCTGAAGCCAGACAATCTCATCGAGTGAGAGCATGTCGACGAGCTCAGGCGATTGGGTTGCCATCATTATCTGTGATAGGGGAAGGCCGCACATCACTGTCTCTTCACGGACTTGGCGCAGAAGTTTCAGCAGGGATCCGAGCAATTTGGGGTAGAGATGGTTTTCAGGCTCGTCGATGCAATAAAGGCCGCCGGCCCATTCTACGGGAGAGTAGATAAGGGAAAGCAGAGCGAGCATGGTAAGTTCCCCATCCGACATTCCCCATAGGTTTACCGGCCCGGCTAATCCCGTCTCCCGGGATGACAAGAAAACGGTGCCTTGCTGGGTTGGAGAGGTCACCAGCTGCTTGAATCCGGGGAGTATGTCGCATGCCGCTTGGTTAATTTTCGCGAATTGGTCGGGGTGGTGCGTCTGAAGCCACATAAGCCAGGCCGAGACATTGCTCCCGGTGGAGTCAAGAACTTGGCCGATACCTGTCGGGTTGGGGTTCTTCATCGCTGCGGCGATAAATTGATAAAACCTCCAACCGTCGATAAGACGGGCGAGAAAATCGCCATCCCAGTTCGCGATTCGGCTTTGCAAAGCCGAACGTCCGTCGCTCGAAATGCCCGCTAGCTCCTTTCCATCGTAATTCCTGAGGAAGCGATTCGGAGGCCGTACACCGATAAGTTCCCTTACATCCGAGTTCCGGTTGAGTTTTAGGCTTTCAGTTTCGAGCTGGAAAAATCCGTTCGGAGGAAGCGAGACCGAGAGTTCGTATGCCCATCGCGTGCCTGGCTCATCGTCACGATCTCCCTCAAATCCGATACTGAAGATATTGGCCCCGCCCCCCTTCCAGAGTAGGTCGGTGGGAACTCCGCGGTTATTAAGCGCAAAATAGAGCCCTTGCTGGCCACCATTTGGGTGGAGCAGGTCGAAGATGAACCTGAAAACATCCATTACCGTGCTCTTGCCCGACATGTTCGGGCCAACGAATACGTTGACTGGACCGAGCTCGATATCCAAATCTTTCAGACTTTTTAAATTTCTGACCCGCAGACGGGTGATCATCGCACTATCCTTGATCTGATCGTATAACAACCTCGTTTCCGTGACTATACGTTTGGCGCGCGATGTCGGCTACTCAATAGCTGTCGAATTTGCAGAAGCACATCCTCGAGCATTTCTTCCGTGAGCTTGCCGGTAAAGGTGTTTTGCTGGCTGGGGTGGTAGGAGGCGAAGAGACGGGGCAAGGATTCGCCGAGATGATAGTTTGCGGCGTGGCGGAACGGAAATGCGGCGAGGCTCGAGATCGCGCCGCTTTCCTTGAGGTAGCCGAGATAGGTGCGCATGGCGATCGAGCCGAGAGCGAGAATCGCTCTCGGGCGAAGCAGTCCGAGTTCGCGTTCGAGATACGGGCGGCAGTTGGCGAGTTCTTCGGGCAAAGGCTTGTTGTCCGGAGGGGCGCAGCGGATGGCTGCGCCGATGTAGGCGTTGCGCAGTTCGAGGCCATCGCCGCGATGCTCTGAAGTGGGTTGGTTGGCGAAGCCGGTGCGATACAGTGCCTGGTACAGGAAATCACCGGAGCGATCACCGGTGAACATGCGTCCAGTGCGATTCGCGCCGTGAGCCGCAGGCGCTAGGCCGAGGATCAGCAACTGCGCGTGGGGGTCGCCAAATCCCGGAACGGGCTTGCCCCAATAGTTCCAATCGCGAAAGGCGGCGCGCTTTTCGCGCGCGACGGCTTCGCGGTAACGCACAAGGCGCGGGCATTTGCGGCAGCGGGTGATTTCCCGGCAGAGCTTGCCGAGAGCTTTCTCCGACGCGTTTACGTTTCGCTGAGGCATTTGCGGCGTTCCTAATGATCGCCATCGCGGCCATTTTCGCCAGCAGTTTTTTCTGCCGGGCGACGGGGTTGCACGCAGCGGCTAGGCAGGCCGTCAGTGCGATTACGGCAACTCGCACGAGAATGGGCCAAAGTCGCCGAGAAAGTAAGGTAAAATCCCTGGAAAATGGCCTCGGAGCGCTCCAGAACAATCACCGCCATCTATCCCGGCTCGTTCGATCCGGTGACGAACGGTCACCTAGACCTGATCGCGCGCGGCGCTAAGATTTTTGACAAGCTGATCGTGGCAATCACGCGCAACCTGGAAAAAGACCCGCTGTTTGAAATTCAGGAGCGTGTGGAAATGCTGGAGACAGTCACGTTCGACTGGAAGAACGTCGAGGTGGACGTGTTCGATGGGCTGCTGATGGACTACGCGCGCGCGCGCAACGCGAGCGTGGTGCTGCGCGGCATTCGCGCCGTCTCCGATTACGAATACGAGCTGCAGATGGCCATGATGAACCGGAAGATCGAGCCGCACATCGAAACGGTGTTTATGCTGCCGGGAGAAGCTTATAGCTACCTGAGTTCCCGCCTGGTGAAGGAATTGGCGCGGCTCAACGGCTTGCCTAAAGGGCTTGTGCCAGCCGCAGTGGAACAGCGGTTGCGGCTGAAATTCGGCTGAGACTTGAAAAGATTCCCGCGGCTAAAGCCGCCGGAAAGGCCGCTATTTTCGCGGACCTAGAAGGCCCGGCGCTTCCACCCCCCAATGCGTTTTCCTGCGGGAGCACGCGAACCAAATTGGCGGGTGCGGCGCAATTTCGATGTTGACCCCTCGCGCCGGGCCGCTAGAATCGATATAGCCATCCAGCAGGATTGGCGAGTTCCAAAGCGAAAAAGATAGGAAAACAGGAGATGGAGCCAGCTACAGGAGTAAAGACTGCCGAATTTCAGCTATCGGATCGAGTGAACCGCATCAGCCCTTCGCCCACCATGGTGGTGTTGGCGGCGGCCGATCAATTGAAGAGCAAGGGCGTGGACGTGGCCGACTTTGGTCCGGGCGAGCCGGATTTCCCCACGCCGGAGCACATCAAGCAGGCGGGCATCAAGGCGATCCAGGAGAACCGGACGAAATACACGCCGGTTCCGGGGTTGGGCACGCTGCGGCAGGCGATCTGCGACTGGCACGCGCGCGAGTTGGGCTCGTCGTATCAGCCGGCGGAGTGCCTTGTTTCCGTGGGAGGCAAACACGCGATCTTCAACGCGATTTGTTCGCTGATCAACAGCGGAGACGAGGTGATCATTCCCGTGCCGTATTGGGTGACCTATCCCGACATCGTGAAGTACGCGGGTGGCAAGCCAGTGATCCTGGAGACGCGCGGCGAGGAAAATTTCCTGGTGCGCGCGTCGGAGCTGGAGCGGCTGATTACGCCGCGGACGCGGATAATCATCGTTAATTCGCCGAGCAATCCTTCGGGTGCCGTGATCCCGCGGGATCAATTCGAGCGGATCCTGGCGCTGTGCCAGCGCAAAGGCGTGTGGCTGATGTCGGACGAGTGCTATTCGCACTTCACATATGGCGATGCGAAGCCGTACTCGATCGCCAGCGTGCCGAATTCGAAGCCGGGAATCATCATCATTGGCTCGCTTTCGAAGACGTTTGCGATGACCGGCTGGCGCGTTGGCTACACACTGGCGCCGCAGCGATTGATCACCGCGATGAACAAACTGCAAGGCCAATCCACGTCGAATCCCACTTCGATCGCGCAGTATGCGGCGCTCGAAGCGATGAAGGGACCGATGGATTCCGTGCCGCTAATGCTGGCGGAATACGCGCGTCGGCGCGAGCGCATCGTGAACGGGTTGAACGCGATTCCGGGCGTCAAGTGCAACTGGCCTTCGGGCGCGTTCTACGTGTTCCCGAATATCTCGGAGCACTTCGGCAAGAACATGCCTAACGACACGGCTGCCGCCAAGCAGTTGCTCCACCGCGAGCAGGTGGCCGTGGTTCCTGGCGAGGCATTTGGCGCGCCAGGATACTTACGGCTGTCGTACGCCACGTCGCTTGACCGCATTGACGAGGGACTGCGGCGTTTCAACCGATTTTTCGGCCAATCCAAGTAACGTCGCGTGAGTAGCGAACGCGTTGGTTTATACCCCGCGCGGCTGGAGCCTACTTTCAGTGCGCGGCCATGGGGTACGCGTTCGCTTGCGCCATTCTTCCCGAAGATGACCGGCCTAGCCGAGCCAATCGGCGAGGCTTGGATGACGGGCAGCGAGTCTCGGTTCGCGAATGGCCCATTCAAGGGGCAGACTCTGGCCGAAGCATGGCCTGCAATGCCGCCGGAGTGGGCCGGAACCGACGTCGCGCGCGATCCCATCTTTCCTCTGCTGATAAAATTCATTTTCACGGAAGAAAAGCTATCGGTGCAGGTGCATCCGGACGATACGTACGCAGCCGAAAACGACCGGGCTGCGGGCGGACGCGGAAAAACGGAGATGTGGTATGCGCTGCGGGCGCATCCTGGCGCTGAGGTGATGGTGGGACTACGGCCGCAGATCACGCGCGAGAGCTTTCGCGCGGCGATTGCGAACGGGACTGCCGAGAGTTGCTTACAGCATGTTTCCGTGCGCGAAGGCGACGCGGTTTTTGTGCCCGCCGGAACAGCCCACACGATCGGTCCAAGGCTCGTCCTCTGCGAAATTCAGCAGCATTCGGATTTGACGTATCGAGTGTACGATTACGACCGGCGCGACGCGCAGGGGCGCGCACGAGAGTTGCACATCGAGAAGGCGCTTGCAGTGATGCGATTTGGCCAACAGCGGGGCGGAAAAGCAGAACCGGTCACGCTCCAGACGGGCGCGCTGACCAAAACCTTCATTTCCGCCTGCCGGTATTTTGCGACGGAGAAGTGGGTATTTTCCGGCACGATAGAGGCAGAATCAACGCGTGCGCGTTTCGACCTGGCTATGGTGCTCCAAGGCGAAGGGCGGTTCGATTTTGGCGACGAGCCGTTGGAATACGGACCCGCACAGGCTTGGCTGCTTCCGGCGGCGCTGGGAAGATTCGAGATGAGGCCGGATTCGCGCACAACGCTGCTGCGCACGTATGTTCCCCCCAGCTTGGAAGCAGTGCGGCGCGAACTCGCGGAGGCTGGTCTGACGGAAACGCAAATATCCGGGCTGGTTCACGCATGAAAAAACGCGTCGGTGGAGAATCACTGCCGATTTGCGGCGTGCTCCTAGCCGGCGGGCGCGGCACGCGGTTTTGGCCGCGCAGCCGGTTGCGAACGCCGAAGCAACTGCTCAATATAGCCGGCAAGGACACGATGCTGCGCGAGACAGCGGCTCGGTTGAAGCCGCTGATATCAGTGCGAAACCTTTGGGTGGTCACGAATGCGGAGCAGGCGGTAGCGGTGCGCGCACAGCTTCGGGGCGTGCTTGCGTCGCATGTGTTGGCCGAGCCCGTGGGCCGCAATACAGCGGCAGCCATCGGACTCACCGCCATTCATTTGGTGCACGAGCACGGCGACGCGCTGATGGCCGTTCTGCCGTCGGATAGCCACGTGGCCGACGCGGCGGGATATCGAAAGCTGATGCAGGGCGCGCTAGAGCTGGTTCGCGAGCCAGGGAAAATGGCGGTTTTAGGCATAGCGCCGACACGGCCGGAGGTTGGATACGGCTACATCGAAATGGGAAGCGGTGTGGCGAAAGCACGCAGCGTTCGGGCGGTTGCTGTGCGGCGATTTACGGAAAAGCCGGCCCTGCCGGTTGCTCGTAAATACGTGGCGTCCGGAAAATATCTGTGGAATGCGGGAATGTTTTTCTGGCGCGCCTCAACATTTCTGGAAAACCTACGGAAATTTCTTCCCGCAACATACGCGGCTCTTGAAAAATTAGCACCGGCAATCGGCACAAGCCGCTATGCGGACGCGTTGCGCCGGATGTATCCGAGGCTCGAAAACATTTCCGTCGATTACGCCATCATGGAGTCAGCCACACGGACCGCAGGCGCGCCTAGCGTTTTCGTGGTTCCCGCGAAGGTCGGATGGAGCGACATCGGTTCCTGGGCGGCGGTGTACGATTTTGAAGCGGAGAGGCCGGGCGCGAATATTTCAGCGGGCCAATTCCTCGCGCTCGATTCAGAGGAGAACTATTTCTGGAGCCCGAAGAAATTCGTGGCAGCGCTCGGCGTGCGAGATTTGGTAGTGGTGGAAACGGACGACGCGCTGCTGGTTTGCAAGCGCGATCGGACGCAGGATGTAGGAAAAGTCGTGAAATGGCTCGAAGAGCATCGACAGAAACGACTGCTGTGACCGGCAATGAAGGCGCGGATCAAATTCGGCACCGACGGCTGGCGCGGAGTGATCGCCGAAGATTTCACGTGCGACAACGTGCGCGTGGTGGCACATGCCATCTCGCGTTACGTGGTGCGCGCGGAGCGGCCGGAGCGCGGAGTGCTGGTCGGCTACGACACGCGATTTGCTTCGGAGCTTTTCGCGCGCGCCGCGGCCGAAGCAATATCCGCGGCTGGAATCCCAGTCTGGCTGGCCACGGACGCGGCGCCCACGCCCGCGCTTTCGCTGCTTGTTCGGCTGTGCAGTGCGGCGGCGGGCATTCAGATCAGCGCGAGCCACAATCCGTACCACTGGAACGGCGTGAAGCTCAAGGCCAGCTACGGCAGTTCGGCATCGCAAGCGATTGTCTCGCAGGTGGAGGCCGAATTGGCGAAGGTGCTGCGCGACGGCGTGCCGCCTCTGCCCGCGCGTCGCGAACTAATCCATTCGCTAGACATCCGCGCGCCGTATCTGGAAAAGCTCGACGAACTGGTTGATTGGGACCGTCTGCGCGCGTCGAAACTCCATTTCCTGATCGACCCGATGCATGGCGCGGGCCGCGGATTGTTGCGCGAGCTGTTTCATCGGCACGGGATCGAGGCGGACGAAATTCGAGGTACACGCGATCCACTTTTTGGCGGCGTAAATCCAGAGCCAATCGAGCCGCACGTGGAAGCGCTCCGGCGCGCGCTGCGGGAGGGCCATTACGACGCGGGGTTCGCCTTTGATGGCGATGCCGACCGGATTGGCGCGATGGATAGCGATGGAACCTTCATCACGCCACACCAGATTTTTTCGATTTTACTTTGGCACCTGGCGGGCACGCGGAAGTTAAGCGGCGACGTGGCCAAAACCTTCTCCACGACGAAAATGATCGACAAGATCGCCGCGCATTTCTCCCGCAAGGTGTGGGAGACGCCGATCGGCTTCAAATACATTTGCGAGCGGATGCTGGAAGGCGACGTGCTGCTTGGAGGCGAGGAAAGCGGCGGAATTGGGACGAAGCTCTACCTGCCCGAACGCGATGCCAACGTGAACGCCTTGTTGCTCGCCGAAGTGATGGCGTGGCATGGAAAACGGCTCGGAGAATTAGTCAAGATGTTGCACCGCGATTTTGGCGAGCATCATTACGGGCGCGTCGATTTGACGGTGCGCGACGGTCAAAAGGAAAAAGCCATCCGCCGCTTCTCCGATCCGAAGTTCACGGAGTTGCTCGAGTGGCCCATCGCTCGCCGCGAGGATATGGACGGCGTCAAACTTTATTTAGGCGAAATTGGATGGGTCATGGTGCGAGCATCCGGCACAGAACCGATGCTCCGCGTTTATTCGGAGACGACGCGGCCGGAAACCACGCGGCGCGTCCTCGGCGAGGTGGCCGCGATGGTTCAGCGGCTCTGAGCGTCATCGCGGACGCGCCTGTCGCCGGCCGTCACTCCCCCGATTTCCGTTCCAGACTCTTGTAGGCGGCGTCGAGTACACCGTTCAGAAACGCCGGCGATTCGGCTGAGGAAAACTTTTTCGCCAGTTCCAGGGCTTCATCTATCACGACTTTTGGCGGCGCTGTGCCCAAGCGAAGCTCCGAAATAGCGAGGCGCAAAATTCCGCGGTCAACGGTTGCCAGGCGCTCAAGCTGCCAGTTCTCGGAGAGCTTCGCGACCAGCGCGTCGATTTCACCGGCCAGCGCCACGGCGCCCTCGAAGAGCTGATTGGCGAACGCGCGAGTGCGTTCTTCTGCGCGCGCCGATTTCCAGAATGTTTTTTCCAGGCGCTTGGGATCCTGCCGGGTCATGTCCCACTGAAACAGCATTTGCAGGGCAAACTCACGCGACTTGCGGCGGAGCGTCATGCTAGCGGCGCTGCGAGCGTCGAGGGGCGCCGGATTTTCCGGATAGCTTGCGTGAAAGCGAGGCCATTTCGATGGCGCTCAATCCCGCCTCGTAGCCCTTGTTTCCGCTTTTCAATCCGGCGCGGTCGATAGCTTGTTCGAGCGTATCGCAGGTGAGAACGCAAAACGCCATCGGAATCCCGCTATCGAGCTGCGCCAGCTGAATTCCGCGAGCGGACTCGGACGCGACGTAATCGAAGTGGGCTGTTTCGCCTCGCAGAATGCAGCCGATGCAAACGATTGCGTCGCAGCGTTCTGTGGCGGCCAGTTTCTTCGCGGCGAGCGGAATCTCGAACGAGCCGGGCACGCGAACGATCTCGACATCGCGGTCAGCGCCCGCGCGGCGGAAAGCGTCTAGCGCTCCCGCCAGCAGGCGATCGGTGATGAAGCTGTTGAATTGGCTGACGACGACGCCGAAATGCAAGCCGGTGGCGTTCAAGTCGCCTCGAACCGCGCCTGATTGGGTATTTTGAGCCATTCAATCCTTGTTCGCCTAAGGGAAACTACGGGGAAAGGCTAACCCGCACTGCTTCCGGCTCGGCGACCGGGCAGCTATTGTCGCACGTTGTCAAGGGGTTGCAAGCGAGACGAGAGCGTTTCCACCGCGCTGCCGCACCTCGTCGAGCCCGGCCTCGGCGCGGTTAATCCATTCCGTAACGCGATCCTCGGTTTCGTCCGCCGGGCGCGAACTGGCTTCGGCAACCACGGCGCTGATAGCTAGGTCTTGCGGGGCCCACGACGGTCGCACGCCGGCGGCGAGCTGGCGGAGCTTATCGGCTAATCCGCGCGCATTTTCGAGCGGCGTATCGGGCAAGATGAAAACCAGCGACCACGCCGTGTATTTCACCGCGATATCGGTCTGCCGGATGGCGGAGTTTAGGGTGTGCGCGAGTTGTTCGACGTACTGGTCCA
The DNA here is from genome assembly GCA_030038275.1 of Candidatus Acidiferrales bacterium. Lineage (GTDB taxonomy): Bacteria > Acidobacteriota > Terriglobia > Acidiferrales > UBA7541 > Palsa-295. The sequence goes on from JASHPG010000201.1 coordinate 19,746, forward strand.
CGGCGGCATCGCCATTCTCACGCAGCAGCTCAGGGCCGCGATCGATTTGCAGCACGATCAGCGAGAGGCGCGTGCGCTGCGACCGCGCGCGGTTCATTTCGGCCAACAGGCAATCCAGGTAAGCGCCTCGGCCGAGCAGGCCGGTGCGCTCGTCTGTGACGGCGAGCGAGCGAACCAGCGAGCGAAGCCGGGTGTGATTAACGCTCAGAACCAGCTGGTCGCCCACGGCCTGCAGGAAAAAACTCTCGTTCGGTTTCCATTTGCGCGCGCTCGCATCTCCCACCAGCAGCGCTCCGGCGGAAGCTTGCGTTTCCTTGTCCGTGAGCGAAATTCCGAGCGCCGACTCAAGGCCGAAAGCGGCGATGGCCGGCGCCGCGGCCGAGCTGAGCTCGATGCCGCCGAGCGAATCCGGCGGCGCTTTGGAGAGCAGATCGGCAATTGAAGCAATGCACGCGGCGCCTACCGGCGGAACACCCGGCGCGGAATATTCAGCGGTTAGTTGCGGATTTTCGCCGCTGCCGCCCACGGCTATCAGGCAGCGCGTGACGCGAAGGTGCTTGCCGATTTCGGCCGCCGTTGCCGCGAGTACCTCGCGAGGAGTCGATTGGCGGTATATGAGGCGGTTGATCTCAGCGATAGCGGCAAGATCGCGATGCGTATCAGCCGCGGCGGTAACGTGCGGCGCCATCGATTCGTGGCCGGCCGGTAGCGCGGCGGCGGCCGCGGGAGCCTTGGGTCCAGTCTTCGGCGGCCCGCCTTTGGGCCACCAGTTCGCGCGTTCGTAAAGAGCGCGCAATCGCTCGTTGCTTTCTTCTTCGCCGGGGAAGAGTTCGCCGATGCGCGCGAGGCGTTCGACCGCCTTCGTTTGCAGAGAATATTGCAGAAAAATCTCCACCTGCACGATCAAATCTTCCAACGCATGCTGGGCGCGCGCTTCTTCGGATGCGGGGGCCGAAGAAGCCATATCACCGTCCGATGCACCGAAGCCTTGCGTCCGGGCCGAAACGGTTGCGGCCTTGGCGGCGCGGGACTGTACGTTGCGAAGGAACGCCGGATCGACTTTGCCCTCGAGCTGCGCGATTCGATCCTGATTGCGGTAATCGTAGGGATCGATATCGACCAGCCGGTCCAGCGCTTCGCAGGCTTCCTTCATTTTGCTGGCGGCGAGATATAGATCGAAAAGCCTCACGAGCGCGTCGAAGTATTGCGTTTCGCGGTTTAGCTCCTCGTAATTTTTCGCGACAGTTTCGGCAAGCGGTAGGGATGCGGGAAATGAAGCCACCAGCTTGTCCATGAACGACGGCAGCTCGATTTCCTTGCGTATCGCGCGCATCCACTCCTTTGCCTGACGCAGAAGCGCCGCTGCTTTGGCATCTTGAGCGGCTTGCAGATAAGCCGAGATTAGTTCGAAGATTTTCGGGAAACTTTCCGGCTTGATTTTGAGATAGGCCTCGAACACCGCCCGGGCGTCATCCAGTTGGCCGGATCGAAGGAGACTTTGGCCGTAAAGCGCGAGAAACGCCGGATCGTTGTCGCTCGGAGCAAACGGCTGGAGCAAAGCCGCTGCGCCGGCGGGATCGCCTTTTCGAAGCTTCGCTTCGGCGAAGAGCAAGGCTCCAGTTCGGTCCGTCGGCAGGAGCTTGTGTGCGCGGCCGAAACATTCCAAAGCTTCATCCAAGGCGGAGGAGGCTAAAGTGAGCTGTCCGGCCCGTAC
>JASHPG010000202.1 GCA_030038275.1 Candidatus Acidiferrales bacterium
ACACCGTCGTAACGACCCGTGGAATCTCTCGATATCGATCATCGGATCGCGTCCAATTTGGCGCGCAACTTTTTCGTCGCGCGGAAAAGTGAATTCTTGGCCGTCTCCTCCGAAGTGCCCAGCATTTCGCCGATGGCGCGAAGCCGCAGGCCGTGATAATGCTTCAACTCGAAGACGGTGCGCTCGCGCGGCGAAAGGAGATTCATGGCGTCCCGAATGTGGCGCGCAAGCTCCTGGCCCAAAAGCTGCTTTTCAGGTGAAGACGAGGCACTCTCTTCCGGCTGGCGGTCGAAGAAATCGTGGGCGACGCGGTCGCCATCGGGGATCTCGGGCGCCTGCTCTTCGCGATGCGTGCCGCGGCGGCGCAGGTGATCGAGCGCCACGTTGGTGACGATGCGATAGAGCCAAGTGTAGAAACTGCACTCGAAGCGAAAGCGATGGAGATTGCGATAGCAGCGGAGGAAACTTTCTTGATAAACATCGCGGGCCTCGTCAGCGTTGTGGACCAGATTCAGCGCCAAGCGCAGAACGTCGCGGTCGTAGCGGCGCACGAGATCGTCAAAGGCCAGACGATCACCAGCCTGGGCTTTGCGTACGAGCGCTTGCTCTTCCGCGGCCTTCGCTAGTGCTGCCTGGCGCGCATCTCCCTCGAGTGCGACGCTCATTCCCATAGTTTAATCCGCCGGAAGGCCCCTCGCTACGTTAACCACGGGTTCCACGAGCCAAGTGACGCGCCGGCTCTGTTATCCTGATCGCCTCACAAGGGTTAGACGGCAGGGCATGGCCCAGCGTTAGCCAGGGAGTTGGGCTTATTCCGATTTAGGGCGGCGATAGAGGCTGGAGCCCAGGCGGATGAGGCCGTAAACGGCTACGCAGACCAGGAGATCCACGAGCGACCCCATATCCGTCTGAAATCCTTGATGTTGCAGCGATTCGGGCAGATGGCGCCAGAGAGACTTATAGTAAATTGCGTTCCCCAAAAGGATCGCAACGAGATATTCGAGCCATCGCCGCGGAGTTGCACCGAGGATTTTCTTTTGCTTCGCCAAAGTCCTTTGCTCCCGGCGGGCGCGGAACGAGTGGAAAGAAACCAGCCGCTGCAACGTGCCCGACGCGAGGGCAATATTCATCTTATGCCAGCGGCCAGCGAGTGTAAACGGCGCAGGCGCGGTATAGCGGGGTGAGAAAATACCTGATCAGTTGCCGTTCAAGGCGAGTGCGAGACTGATTTGAGCAACACGCTCACAGATTCGGTGAAGTACCTGCGCGGAGTGGGACCGCAACGCGCCGCCGTGCTTGAAGAGCGCGGCATCGCGACGGTGGGCGACCTGCTGAGCTATCTCCCTTTTCGATATGAGGATCGCATCCGATTCACGCCGATCGCGGAGATCGTGCCGGGGCAGGTGCACACGGTTCTGGGCGAAGTGACCGGCGGCGGAGGCAGCACGGTGCGGTTCAAACGAGGGCGTGGCGCGGTTTTTCACTTCGCGGTGAGCGACAAGAGCGGAATGCTCCACGCGCGGTTTTTTCACGGCGCGTACCTGCAAGGGAAAATCAAGGATGGACAGCGGGTGGTGCTGCACGGCAAGGCGGAAGCCGATCCGTACCGGCCAGCGCGCCTGGAGATGGTCAACCCGCAGATGGAAATTGTGAGCGGAGACGATCGGGCGCCGACCGACTCGACGGAAATGGGGCGCATCGTGCCGGTTTACGAGGCGATGGGCGGAATCAGTTCGCGCATGTTGCGGCGGATCATTTATGGCGTGCTGCTGAATTTCGACGGCAACATGCCGGACCCGCTGCCGAAGGAAATTCGGGAGCGCTATCGTTTCCCATCGCGGCGCGAGGCGCTGATGTACGCGCATTTCCCTCCGAAGGATGAAAGCGTGGAGCTGCTAAATAGTTTCCGCAGCCCGGCGCAGGTGCGGCTGATTTTCGAGGAGTTTTTCTATTACCAATTGGCGCTTGCCCTGCGGCGGCAGCGCGAACATCATCGCGCGGGAATCGCGATGCGCGTACGCGAGGATAAAATTCGCGGGGCGCTCAAGCGGATTTTGCCGTTCAAGCCGACGGCGGCTCAAAAGCGGGTGCTGGCGGAAATCGCGGGCGACCTGGAGAAGCCCTACCCGATGCACCGGCTGCTCGAAGGGGACGTGGGAAGCGGCAAGACCATCGTGTCGCTTGAAGCCGCGACGATCGCCATCGAGAATGGTTACCAAGTGGCGCTGATGGCGCCGACCGAAATTCTGGCGGCGCAGCATTATCTTTCGGCGCGGCGCGTTTTCGAACCGGCCGGATATCGCGTGGAGCTGATTACCGGCGGGCGCACGAAGCTGGAACGCGAACTGGCGGCGCTGCGTACGCAAGCGGGGCAGGCGCAATTGGTCGTTGGAACGCACGCGTTAATCGAAGAGGGCGTGAAGTTCGAAAAGCTCGGGCTGGTGATTGTGGACGAGCAGCACCGGTTCGGCGTGCTACAGCGAAAGCGGCTGATCGAAAAAGGCACGGCGCCCCACGTGCTGGTGATGACCGCGACGCCGATTCCGCGAACCCTGGCGCTAACGCTCTACGGCGACTTGGATATTTCGGTGATCGACGAACTGCCTCCGGGACGCACGCCAATCGAAACGCGGTGGGCTGGCGATACGCAACTTGCAGGCGTGTGGGAGTTTCTACGGCGGGAGATTGGGCGCGGGCGGCAGGCGTACGTTGTCTATCCGGTGATCGAAGAATCGAAGCAGGAGTTGAAGGCGGCAACCGCGGAATACGAACGGCTGGCGAAAAGCGTCTTTCCCAGCTTGCGCGTGGGATTGCTGCATGGGCGGCTGAAGAACGACGAGAAGGAAGCGGTGATGGAGCTGTTCCGGCGCGGCGAACTGAACGTGCTGGTGGCCACGACGGTGATCGAAGTTGGCGTGGACGTGCCCAACGCGACGGTGATGGTGATCGAGCACGCGGACCGCTTCGGGCTGGCGCAACTGCATCAACTGCGCGGGCGGATTGGGCGCGGGACGGAGAAATCGCACTGCGTGCTGGTGGCGCCGCGAACGATTCAGGGCGAAGCGCGAGAGCGCATCGAGACGATGGCCGCCACGTCGAATGGATTCGAAATCGCGGAACGCGATCTGAAGCAGCGCGGGCCGGGAGAGTTTTTCGGCACGCGACAGCATGGCGACGCGGCGTTTTCGTTCGCGCAGCCATTGCGCGACCGGGAGATTTTGGAGATGGCGCGGCGGGAGGCGTTTGGACTGGCGGAGGATTCCGAAAAGGCGAAGGGAGTGGCGGCGAAGCTAGAGGCGGTGAATCC
>JASHPG010000203.1 GCA_030038275.1 Candidatus Acidiferrales bacterium
GTGCTTCAGCAAGACCCTGCGCCAGGATCAACCGGCGCCATCAATCCACACGTGAACGTGCTGGTGACGCTCGGGCCGCGACCGGCTGCCTATGTGATGCCTTCGCTGGTAGGGCTACCTTACGCGGAGGCGGCTGCAAAGTTGGCCGCTGCCGGGCTGAAAGTCGCCAAAGTGGTTCCGGCGTCGGCTCCCGGAGCGGCGCGCCAAACCGTGGTGGACCAATCGCCTGCGCGGGGAGGGCGAGTGGATGCCAGCACCCCGATCGAACTCCAGGTGGCCGAATGATCGGACCGCAAGCAATAAACCTCTCTCCGGCGCTCCAGTTCGCTGTGCTAGAATCCGCGAGATCGATATGACGTACGCACCAATCGAGATAGCCCCTTCCATTCTGGCCTCCGATTTCAGCCGCCTCGGCGAAGAGCTTCGCGCCGTGGAGCGCGGAGGCGCGGACGTGGTTCACGTGGACGTGATGGATGGGCAGTTCGTTCCCAACATAACCATCGGCATACCTGTTGTGAAGTCATTGCGCAAAGCAACCCGCCTGCCGCTGGACGTGCATCTCATGATCGACCGGCCCGAACGCTACATCGAGGAGTTCGTCCGCGCGGGCGCTCACCGCGTGCTGGTTCACCAGGAAGCGACGCCGCATCTTGACCGCGCGCTTTCGTTGATCCGCGAATGCGGGGCGCAGGCCGGGGCGGTGATCAATCCAGCTACCCCGGTGGTAATGCTCACGGACGTGCTCGATAAGGTGGATACCGTGCTGGTCATGTCCGTAAATCCGGGTTTCGGCGGGCAGAAATTCATCCCTATCGCTTTCACGAAAATTCGACAGCTTGCGGAATTGCGGACACGCTATAATGCCGGCTACCGAATCGCCGTGGATGGCGGAGTCGATCTCGAAAACATCGCGAAGTTGACCCAGGCGGGCGCCAACACTTTCATCGCCGGAACTTCCATCTTTCACACGCCCGATGCCGCCGCGGCCACGCGAGACTTGAAGCAAGCAGCTATGGACGCCTTAAGCCAGCGGGTGTAAAGATGCGAAAATCGGCAATCAAAAATCGCCATTGCCTGATCGTTCTGCTGATACTGGCATTGGCGGGTTCCTTCGGCGCGCCCGCTTACGCCAATCAGAAGATCAAAGTCATCAAGGAAAAGCCCAAAAAGCACAAGAAGGCCGCTGCCACCGACATTGAATCGGCGGCGGAGCCGGACAAAATTCTCTACGAGCGCGCTCTCGATTCGATGAAGCATTCGAAGTACACGGAGGAGCGGCTCGAGCTGCAAACGCTGATCAACACCTACCCTGATAGCGAGTATCTCGCCAAGGCCAAGCTGGCCATCGCGGATTCCTTCTACAAGGAAGGCGGCGTCTCCAACCTCACCCAGGCGATCGACGCTTATAAAAGCTACATCGTTTTCTTTCCGTTTCTGGATGAAGCTCAATACGCGCAGATGCAGGTGGCCATGTGCCACTACCGCATGATGCTGAAGTCGGACCGCGATCCCACCGAAGCCGAGTCCGCCGAGACTGAATTCCAGAATTTTCTCCTGAAATATCCGCACAGCCGCCTATACGCGAACGCGGACCAGGACTTGCGAAACGTCCAGGAAGTGATCGCGGACGGCGAGTACAAGATCGGACGCTTCTATTACCTGAAGCCGGATTATCCGGCCGCCGCGGCGCGATTGATGGAAGTGGCGGAGCGATACCCGCTCTACAGCAATGCCGACGATGCCCTCTGGATGCTCGGCGATATCTATATGCGCGCCAAGAAGTATTCGAAAAACGAAGACGACAAGAACCATTGGGGCGAGCTCGCGTCAAAGTGCTACGACCGTATCTTGAGCGATTATCCGCTTTCGGCGCATGCCGCCGCCGCGAAAGCGCAGTTGAAGGCAATGGGAATGACTGTTCCATCCGCCGATCCACACGCGCTGGCGCGCATGGAACAGGACCAAAAATTCGAGAAGAAAAATCACGAAATGTTCGTGATGAGATGGCCGAAGGAAATTTTGTTCTCTCGCCCGAACACCGTGGATGCCGCCCAAGTCGGACAGCCGAACCTGAATCCACCGGATGACGCCATTTCCGCAACGGACGTGCTGAAGCGCAACGCGCCTGGCCCCGTATTCACTGCCGCCGCGGCGCCCTCAGCAGCGAGCGATGCCGATACATCCTCGGGCGAGGCGGTTCCCATTTCCGCGGAGCCGCAATCTGAAGTTGAGGACGCGCCGAGCACGGGTGTCGGCGCTCAGATCGTGTCAACAGGCGGACCGGATAGCACCGGCGACAACTCCACGACTACTTCGACGGCGCCTACATCCGCGCCGGCGTCAACTCCCGCAGTCGCACCCGCAACGCCTAGCGTATTGGCTCCGGTCGGCTCCGACACAGGGACTACCACCTTGGAGAACTCCGCGACCGGCAATTCCGCCGCGCCGAGTGCAACGGCGGCTCCGGCAACCGATCCAGCATCATCGGCTGCGGTGCGTGCTAATTCCGCGGCACCCCCGGCGTCTGCCGCAAGCGGGAGCCAAGCTGCCGGTTCGTCTTCGCCATCCAGTGCGACTACGCCTCAGCCTGCCGCCAAGGCTAAAGCCAGCAAAAGCAATCCCAAAACGGAATCCAGCAGCAAGAAAAAGCACGGTCTCCACAAGATCGTGCCCTGGTAATTACGGGTTACCCCCTACTGACGACTGTAGCACCCGTCCTTCTTGACTTCGTTGACGCTCCCTCGTTGTGATGTTGCAATAGTCGTGAACGCGGGCCGCGGGGCGTCCGCGGCTGACCGCATCGCCAGGGGATTTCCGTGCCGAAGATATTAGTCGCAGACGACAACACAAATATTCAGAAGATGGTTTCTCTGGCGCTGGAAGAGCGCGGCATCAACGTCGTGTCGGTTGGTAATGGCGAGGCCGCCGTTCGGCGCATGCCTGATCTTGAGCCTGACCTGGTCCTGGCCGACATTTTCATGCCGGTTCGCAACGGGTACGAGGTGTGCGAGTTTGTCAAAAAGGACGAGCGCTTCGCGCACGTTCCGGTGATCCTGCTGGTTGGCGCGTTCGATCCTCTGGATGAGAAAGAGGCGCGGCGGGTGGGCGCCGATGGAGTGCTGAAAAAGCCGTTCGTGCCGCCCGATCCTCTGATCGCCATGGTCACCTCGGCGCTGGAGAAGAATCCTCGCGTAGCGGCGGAAATGGCCAAGGCAAAAGAAGCCAAGCTGCCGCCGGAGCCCGAACCGCTGCCGGATATCGATCTATCGTCCCGGCCTGAACCCAAGCCGCTTCCCGAATTCCCTGAACCGTCTCCTGAAGAGGCTGCCTTGCTCTATGGAATGGGCAAGGGGCAGCGCTCGCTCGACTCCGACGATCAAGTCGATGGCGAAAATTCCGGTCCGGTTGCCGTCCCGCGCGCTCAGGATTCGGACGACGACGAAGCAGAAGCGGAGTCCTCCAACGATTGGCGCCGTTCGGCGATGAATATCGAGATACCGGCGGAACTAGCCGGGAAGCCGGCCATGGCTTCGATGGACGATCTTGAGCCAATCAGCTTTCCCTCCGAGAAAGAGTACCCTCCGCGGCGCGTGATTGCGCCAGAGCCCAAGGCCGAGGCGGAGAAGCCGCCCGAAACGCAGAGGCCGGCCGAGGCACTCCCGAGCAGCTCCACAAGCTTTTCGCTGCGGGAAGTCGAGGATGACGAACCGCAGCCGGAACAGGAGATAGCGGCGGGAACGATCGATTTTCCCGAAACCAGCATCCATTCGGCTCTCGATTCCGAGCCGCACGCGCACGCTTTGCCCGAGCCAAATTCCACCGCCGCCGGCGGCCATTGGCTTGACGCAGTTGCGTCCGCGCAGGCCAGCCAACCAACGGCGGACTGGATGCAAGCGCTGAATTCACAGCGGCCGGAGCCGTCGCTACAACGGGAACCACGCGCGACCGAGCGCTCCGCGGAAGACGCGAGAGTGACCAGAAAAGCGCCGGAACCTGCGGAATGGCCAGTCCCTGACGTCTCATCGTCTGTTGCTGATTCGTTTGCGGAGGCTCAAGGGCAGCACGAGGAGCGGCAGCCGGAAATCTCCGTCGCGGATTCTTTCTTCGCTGAAGATACGGAACACGAAGCAGCCGAACCCGCGCACGAATCCGACGATGCTTCGGCCCTAGCCCCGGCTATCGAGTTTGACGCTGCTGACTCCGAACCGCCGCTTTCATTTCAAGACCCGGCGCTGATTCAGCCACCTGCCGTTCACGTGAAACCCGAGCCGCTGTTGGTCGAGGATGAATCGGGTAGTCCTGCGCAATACGGAATAGCAGCGGAAGAGACGAGTCCCTTACATTCGTTCCTATCGTCCGCGCCGGAAATAGCGGCCCCAACAACTGAGGCTCAATCAGACGAGTCAGCTCCGGCGTCGGAGTTTTTCGTGAATTCCGCGTCTGAAGATGGAAACTCGGCAGCCCAAGAGGATGAGCGGATTCCGACGATGGCGCCGCCGAGTCGAGAGGCGCTTTCGCACATTCCGTTCCTCACGCCGCCGCCTTCGTTTCTAGCGGAGCTGAATTCCACCGCGCCGCAAGAATCGCGCGGACCCGATCCCGAGACCGTGGATACGGTCGTCCAAAAAGTGTTCGAAAAGCTCCAGCCGCAGCTTCAGGAACTGCTTTCCCAGGGATTACTGAAGCCCTTGGTCGAAAACATCCTCCAAAGCGAAATCAAGAAACGCTAAGCTGCGCGGCTATGTTTTTTTTAGCTGCGTGAATCCACCAAGGCTAGGTCCGCCCAAATGTGCCACTAACCCCTGATTTTTCAGAGTTGTACCAAAGTACAACAGTACGGTTCAGAATGAAACGGATGTACTAGCGACACCCGCGCAGCGCCCTGGGATCATAGTCTTGTCGAGAATTGCAGATGCAGCGCTTCCCGGCGGGCTTAGTTCTCGCGTTGGCCTGAAGCTGCCACGAGTTTGCAGGGTAAGTAGCGGTTCAGTCCAATCCTGCCGCCGGGAGTTGCTCGCTGGTACGATTCGAGCTGGCCTGAACCGTTCTAGCGGTGGCGCTGCCATCCAGTTCTTGCGGTTCTCTCGTGGTATCGGCCCCGAAATTATGCGCGGTTTCCAAATCTGAGGAGACGTTCATGTCCGCCCAAGAGTGCGTACTAGAGACTTTGGAAGAATCGCTTCAAAACTCCGCAAAAACGTCCGAAGGAGAAAACCCCCTGATCGGCGTTTGGAGGCTGGTTTCGTCAACAGCCACGGTCACCGACGGAGGGAAGACCGAGGTTTACAACACGAAGAATCCCAGGGGCTATCTGATTTTGACTCCATGGCAGCGCATGATGACGGTCAGCATCGGCGGGCACGGCGACCGAAAGAAAGTGCCCACCAGCGACGCCGATCTTTCGGAGCTGTGGAAATCACTGTTGGCCTACACCGGAAAATTCCGAGTGGAAGGCGATCAGCTGGTCACCACTGTGGACGTGGCGTGGTACGAGTTGTGGACCGGCACGGAACAGCGCCGCCGTTTTGAGCTGGATGGCGACACGCTGACGATCGTCACCAAGCCACAGCCGATCGGCGGCACAGGCGCTCGTTCGAAGGCGCTCGTCTCCTGCAAAGTGGTTTGGGAGCGAGAGGAATAGTCCGACCGCTAAGCTGGTTGATGGCGGATTGGCAATCGCGCCGCTGTCTCTCAGATCAACCGCGAAGTTTGTCCGCGTTTTGGTGTGGGGCAGTTTGAACTTTGACAGCTTGTGTGACGATCGAGAAAGTTCAAGCTGACCCACTGCACCAGGTTTCCCTCCACTTGCCTCTCCTAACAGACCGGGCGTAACATCCGTC
>JASHPG010000204.1 GCA_030038275.1 Candidatus Acidiferrales bacterium
CGCGAGCGCGGCAATAACGATGAATGCTTCGAGCCAGCCGGACATGACGCGTCCTCCAGGGTTCTACGAGATGTTCGCCTCTCGTTTGTAAGTTTCCTTCCCGGCATCGACGGCAGACGAGAGCGCGTCCTTTTGGCGCGACATGATCTCTTTGCTGCGCTCGATCAGGTCTTCCGCGCGCTCGCGCAGTTCCCGGGCTTTCTTTTGGGCGTAATCGCGGCCTTCGTCCGCTTTCTTGGACAGGTAATCGCGTGTTTCATCACCGGATTTTGGGGCGTAAAGAATGCCGACCAGTGCGCCGACCCCCAATCCGACCAGGAAATAGCTGAACTTCGAGCCCGCGTTGTCGCTCATCGGACACCTCCATTTTCGACACTAGCACACACGCTAGGGGCTGGCAAGCAAGGGGGTTCCGCAGTTTTACATCGGTTATAGCACCGCGAAAAAGGCCCTAACCACGCCGAGCAGCATGGACGAATCTCGCGTAATAGAGCAATCCGGCGATGGTTTTCGCGTCGCAAATTTTTGCTTCGCGAATCCAACGTTCAGCCTGGGCAAGCGTCACGACTTTTGCAGAGATTCTCTCGTCTTCTTCCGGCTTGGCCACGCCCTTGGTGAGGCCTTCGGCCAAGTAGATGTCCATTCGCTCGCCGAGCAGCCCTGGCGAGGGGAATATCTCGAAGAGCTTGCGGATGCGCTTTGCCGTGTAGCCGGTTTCTTCCATCAGTTCGCGGCGCACGCCCTTGGCAGGGTCTTCGCCCGGCTCTTTATGGCCGGCGACCAGTTCCCACATGTACTGTCCGGCCGCGTAGCGGAACTGGCGGATCAGGACGATTCGGCCATCCGCGAGCACCGGAATTACCACGACCGACCCGTGGTGCACGATGATGTCCCGGGTGGCTTTGAGTCCGCTGGGCTCGACGATGTCATCGTGCCGGACGGTGAAGGCGCGCGCCTCGTATAGAGTAGTACTGCTCAGGATACGCAGTCGGCCGGTAGCTTTCCTCTTCGATCTCTTCACGTTGGCTCCTTCTAATAGCGAGTTCCAGTGCGCTGAGAGTTTAACCTAGACTGCCCTGCGCCTTTGGCGATTTCGGGCGTTCACTGCGGGGCGCGCCGGTTTTGCTATACTTTTGCCAGAAAAGTGGCGCAAGGCAGACGGCCATGCCGATCAACACCATCATTATCGACGACGAGCGGCCCGCGCGCGACGAACTGGCGTTTCTCCTGAAAGCGTTTCCCGAGATCAACCTGGTGGCGCACGGGAAAAATGGTATTGAGGCGCTTTCGTTAATTAAGGAGCATGAGCCGGACCTGATGTTTCTGGACGTGGAGATGCCCGGGCTTGACGGGCTTGGCGTGGCCAAGAAACTCGTGGAGCGCGGGTCGCGCCTGCCGCAGGTGGTCTTTGCGACGGCTTACGATCACTACGCCGTGAAAGCGTTCGAAGTGAACGCGGTCGATTACATCCTGAAGCCTTTCGATAAGAGCCGGATCGCGAAGGCAGTTCAGCGCGTGAAACGCATGATGGATGAGCGCGTTTCGCAGGTGGAGCGGCTGGAGAGCCTGGTGGGCCAGTTGGGAGCCGGCGCGCATCACGCGCAACACACGCATCCCGCGAAGCTGCTGGTGAAGTCACAATCGCGCATGCTACTGATTGACGCGGAAGACGTGATATATGCGTCGATTCAGGATGGCGCGATTACGGTTTATGCGCGGACGGCGGAAGGCGTTTCGAATTACCGCACGGTTGAGGAATTGATGGAAGCGCTCGATCCCGGCGTGTTCTGGCGGCCGCACCGCTCTTACTTGGTTAACATCAATCACATCAAGGAAGTGGTGCCGTGGTTCAAGTCGAGTTACATGCTGAAGATGAACGATAAGCGCGCGAGCGAAATTCCCGTTTCTCGGGCGCAAACGAAGCGCTTGCGCGAGCTTTTGAAGCTGTAGCGTGGCGAAATCCTGTTATCATCCGGTACTGAGTCAGTTTGTATTTCGACTTTTTGTGTCACGATCAAGAAATTCAAACTGACCCATTACGTATCATCCCCAAGAAATTAGTTTCAGGCGTAGTTCGGGAGCAAATTTCGAGAGTGGCGAAGCGGAAAAGAGTTCTAAGCGGGATGCGGCCGACGGGCCGGCTTCATTTGGGGCATTATTTCGGTGCACTCTCGAATTGGCTGAAGCTGCAGGAACAATACGATTGCTTCTTTTTTGTCGCCGACTGGCACGCGCTGACCACGCATTACGAAGATACTTCCTCCATCGCTGAAAATACTCTACAGGTCGCCATGGATTGGCTTTCCGTCGGGCTCGATCCGGCGAAATCGACGCTTTTCGTGCAATCGAGCGTGCTGGAACACGCGGAGCTGCACGTGCTGCTGTCGATGATTACGCCGCTTTCGTGGCTGGAGCGCGTGCCGACGTATAAGGAGCAGATCGAAAATTTGAAGGATCGCGATCTGGGGACGTACGGATTTCTTGGTTATCCGCTGCTGCAATCGGCAGACATCGTGATTTACGACGCGGATTTTGTGCCGGTGGGCGAGGATCAGGTGCCACACGTAGAGCTGACGCGAGAAATAGTGCGGCGGTTTAATTCCTTCCGAGGGATCCTTCTACGGGAAAACCAAGTGAGGGACCAGGGCAATCGTCAGTTCGTAATGGCGTTGGCGAGTAAGTGCGCAAATCATTTCCAGATTCGGGAGCCAGATTGGGACAGTGGCATCACTGATGAAATTGTCCACTGGCTGAGTCAGGCCCTCGTAAAAACGGTTCAGGAAGTCGGCTTCGAAAACGTGCTTGGATCGAACCGCGGGTTTCGGAAGTTAGTGAAATTCGTACCCATCTTGCGCGAGCCGGGGGCACTGTTGACCGAGACGCCGAGGCTGCCGGGGACGGATGGGCGGCGGATGGCGAAGAGCTACGGGAACGCGATTTGGCTGAGCGATCCGGCGGATGAAATTCGCAACAAAGTCCGGAACATGATGACGGACCCGCAGAGGCAGCGGAGGACCGATCCGGGGCGGCCGGAAGTGTGTCCTGTGTTCGCGTATCACAAGCTTTTCTCTCCGCCGGACGTGATTGCGTGGTCGGAGCAAGGCTGCCGCACGGCAGGCATCGGCTGCGTGGATTGCAAGAAGGCCATGGCCGAAAACCTGGTGAAGTGGATCGAGCCGATTCAGGAACGTCGAAAGCAATTTGAAGCGCGGCCGCAGGAAGTTTGGGATATCCTCGACGCCGGCTCGAAGAAAGCACACGCGGCGGCGCGGCGGACGATGAAGCGGGTGCGGAACGCGATTTTCGGCTGGGATGAAGCGCGAAAGGCCAAAACGCCGAGTATTCGCGCGGCTTTTTCGGAGTAGCCGGTGGTTGGAGACACGACGGGAAGAGAGATCCTTCGGTCGGCAAGGGCGGAAATGCCGATCTCAGGATGACACTCGGACCCGAGTCGCGATCAGATGATTTTGGAACTTGTGATTTTGAATGTGAAGGCAGGGCAAGAAGCGGCATTTGAAGTGGCGTTGCGCGACGCGCGCCGCTTCATCGAGGCAATTCCCGGGTTCGGCGAATTGGAAGTGAGGCGCTCGGTGGAAACGCCTAACCGTTACGTGCTGCTGGCAAAATGGCGGGCGGTAGAGGACCACACGATCGGATTCCGTGGCTCGCCGCAATATCAGGAATGGCGCAAACGCTTGCACCATTTCTACGACCCATTTCCGACGGTCGAGCATTACGAGGAGCCGATTACCTGATATGGCGACACCGTATCGCGTGAACCTGCCGGTTTACGAAGGCCCGCTCGATCTCTTGCTGGATTTGATTCGCAAGCAGGAGATGGACATCCACAACATTCCCATCGCCAGAATCACCGAGCAGTATCTGGATTACCTGCATCAGCTTGAAAAGCTCGATATCGATGTGTCCGCGGATTTCGTTTACATGGCTGCGACGCTGATCCACATCAAATCGAAAATGTTGCTGCCGACCGATCCTCTGGCTGGACCGGACGAGCAACAGGACCCGCGCGATGAGCTGGTTCATCGGCTGCTGGAACACGAGAAATTCAAGAACGCCGCGCAACTGCTTTACCAAAAACAGCAGATCGAGGATCACGTTTGGTCGAAGCCGGATCGCGAGCTGTACACCGGCGACGCGGTTGAAGGCGAGTTGGTGGTTTCGCTCGTTGATTTGGTGAAGACGTTTCAGGCTGTGCTGGAGCGGCGCAAGGAAGCGCCGAAGTTCCATCTGCATCACGAGACCGTCACGATCGCGCAGATGATGGACCGCTTGCGACAGCGGCTGATCGCGTCCGAACATCCAGTATCGCTGATCGAATTTTTCGAGACGTGCGCCACGCGCAATGCGATGATTGTGGCGCTGCTGGCGGTGCTGGAAATGGTGCGAATGCAAGCCGTGATTCTGGTGCAGTCGGAGCTTTTTTCCGATATCGCGCTGCGCAAGCACCAGATGTTCGACACGGTATTTTCGAGTCCGGATGCGATGACCCAAATCGAGGAGCAATATCTGTGAGCATCGAACCACAACAGCTTCAAGCCGCCGTCGAAGCGATCATTTACGCGGCGGACGAGCCCGCTACGCTCGATCAAATCGCCAACGCGCTCGGTGTGGAGAAGACGATCGCGCGCGCGGCGCTGGATTTGCTCATGGCTGCGTATCAGATTGAAGACCGGGGAATCGAAGTGCGCAAGGTGGCGGGCGGATGGAAGTTTTACACCAAGCCGCAGCACCACGACGCGGTGCGGAAATTCATCAAGGGCTTGCAGCCGCCGCTGCGTCTGACGATGCCCGCGCTTGAGACGCTGGCGGTGATTGCGTACAAGCAGCCCGTCACCGCTCCAGAAATCAATGAGATTCGAGGTGTGAACGTCGGCGGCGTGATCAAAACGCTGCTGGAAAAACGGCTGATCACCACCGCCGGCCGCAAAGAAGTGATCGGGCGGCCGATTCTCTATCGCACGTCGAAGCAATTCCTGATGCGCTTCGGATTATCCGATCTTGAGGAACTGCCCAGCTTGAAAGAATTCGAGCAGCTTGCGCAGGCAGCGCTCGGCTCCGACGCCGGGATCGCTCCGATGGAGCCCGAAGCAGCGACGCCGGAGCAATCTGTACCCGGTGTGTCCGCGGAATCCGCGGAAGCCGCTGCTATTCGCGAATCCGGCGAGACGAACGACCTGGCGGAGCTGGGCGAAGACGCGCCGGATTCAGCCGACCAGTCGCGCGCCGCGTCCGCTGGCGCCGCCGAACCGTCTTGACCCCATCCCCTCCGCTCAAAGTGAACTTCGCCAGGCCGTCTCTTGGCTTTTAGTGCGTGAGCACACCTACCGCATAATTTTAACGCTTCCAATACGTCATTTCAGATACAATCACGCCGTTCCCGAAATGGTTGTTAAAAACTACTACTGTGGGGAAATATTCATGCGTTCTTCCACTCTGCTGCTAGTCGCAGCGCTTGCGATCATAGCGCCCGCATTATCCGGACAGCAGGCGACCGAAAAAAATACTCTGAAGGTGAACACCAGGCTCATCACGGTGGATGTGGTGGCGACGGACTCGCATGGAAACCCAGTTCGCGGGCTGACCGAAAACGATTTCAAGGTTTATGGAGATCACGGAGCGCCGCAGAGCATCGCGCGGTTCGAATTTGTGGATGCGCGCGCCCGACGAGCTGCCGGTAGCTCAATCTCGCCATCGGCCCCCGGCGTGTTCTCGAATCAGGGCCCGAACAACGCGCAAATCGCTCCGACCGTGATACTGCTCGATGCGCTGAATACTGAAACCATACACCGCATGCAAATCCGCCGGGACATGATTCTATTTCTGCAGAAGTTGCCGAAGGATACCCCGGTGGCCGTGCTGCTGCTGGGGCACACGGTTCACGTTGTGCAGAGTTTCACGACGGACCCGGCGATTTTGCGCGCAGCCATCGAGCGAATTGCCATTGGCGGACCAGCGGACAATGAAAAGTATCCGCAATACGATGCCGATAGCGCGTCGAATACAGTTCTACAATCCGATCCGCAGACTCCCGCCTCCGTGGTACAGGGATTGCAGGACTTCGAGAAAGCCAATTATATGGAAATGACGCAGCAGCGCGTGGAGGAAACAGCCGACGCCATGCGCGCGATCGCGAAATTTTTAGGCGGGTATCCGGGCCGAAAAAACGTGATCTGGTTCTCGGAGGCCTTTCCGATTTGGATCGAGCCGAATTCCGACTTTGGCAGCGACCCGTTCATGGGTAGCGGTTCCTTCGACTCCGCGGTACAAGCGGCTGCGGCCTCGTTGATGGACGCCGGAGTTGCCGTGTATCCAGTCGATGCACGCGGACTCGAGCCGGATCAGTCCTATTCGGCTGACAAGAGTTTCTCTGATATACAGGGGAACATGGCTGGCGCCCTGAACCAAGAAGACCAACTACGCCTCAATTCTCAGGCAACGATGGAGGAAATGGCTAACCAGACTGGCGGGCGGCCGTGCCTAAACACGAACGATTTAGCGGGGTGCGTGTTCCGGGCGCTGAACGAGGACTCCTCGTACTACGAGCTGTCGTATTACCCGACTGGAGTCAAATGGGACAATCAGTTTCACAAAATCTCGATCAAGACGAGCGTCCGCGGAGTGCAGCTCGACTATCGCCGTGGTTTTATTGCCACCGATTCCGCGACGCTGATGAAGTACGAAAATCCGACCGAGTTGCTCAAGGACGTTTGCCGCGACCCGCTTCCGTCCACCACCATCGGCATAACGGTTACGGCGCTGCCTCCAGCGAGCTCCGGGTCATCAGCCGAAATTCGTTACCTCTTGACGATCGCTCCGAACGCCCTGACGTTCCAACCTGACGCGCAATCGCTGCGGTTCGATGCGCAGATGGCGATCTGTGAGTTTGACGCCAAGGGCGACCAATTCGCATTTTATCCAAGGGACCTTTCGCGTTCAGTTTCGAATGCAACGTTTCAATCGTGGCAGGCCAACGGAATCCGCAACATTTTCGATTATGCGGCCAAGCCTGAAGACCGGCGTTTGCGCTTCGCCGTGATCGATTTGCCGAGCGGCGAGACAGGTTCAGTGGACGTACTGGCGCATCCAACCGAGTTCGGCAGTCTTTCTTCGAGAACCATGGCCCCGCCCGTGGCTGGGGCGCCCGCCCTCGCATCGTCTCCTGCGTCCGCTCCGACTCCTCAAAGTCCGGCCGCTCCAACCAATGTGAAGTTTCGGTTGCCTTCAGGGAAAAGCGGGAGCCTCGACTGGAGCGGCGACAAACTGGTGTATCAGGGCGACCTGGGGATTGAATTGTCAGTGCCCGCTTTCTTTCGCAGTGTGTACGGGGCCAGGTTCAGCTGCGTAGCGGGGAAATTAACCTCCGATGACCCGAGTGGTGCGCCGCCCAATTTCATGTTCAACTTTCGCAGCCCGTCTGGACTGGTCGCCCTTGTTGATCTCAGTGGAGCTGTTCCGTTTTATTCGGGCAATCTTCCGGTTGACGCCAGCGCGCAGGCTTTTTTCGAGCGTTTGTGGAAGATGTGCCATTGCCAGGCCCCATAAACCTTCGCGAATAACGCTAAATCCGTTAAGCTGATGTCGCCGCTCGATTCGTTTGGCGGCACACCATGGAAGAGCGTCTGCAAAAAATTATTGCGCGTGCCGGAGTCGCTTCGCGTCGGCATGCGGAGCAAATGATCGCGTCCGGCATGGTCACCGTGAACGGGCGAGTGGTCACGGAGCTGGGAACCAAAGCCGACGCTTCGCGCGATCACATCAAAGTCGGCGGCAAACTGCTGCGCCCGGAGCAGGAGCGCGTCTATCTGCTGTTCCACAAGCCCGCCGAAGTGGTCTCGACGTTGAGTGATCCCGAAGGCCGACGCTCGGTGCGAGATTTTCTGCATGGCGTGCCGGCGCGCGTTTTTCCGGTCGGGCGTCTTGAATACCACGCGTCGGGCCTGCTGCTCTTGACGAACGATGGCGACGTGGCCAATCGGTTCGTGAGAGCGCATGACCTGCCGCAGCGATATCAAATCAAGTTGAAGACACCGCTCACGTTTGCCGAAGTGGAAACGCTGTGGCGCTCCACGGGCGCGCGAATCGAACGCGTGCACCGCAGCGACTCACCCTGGTATGAAGCGCAAATCTCAGAGGCGCGGCGCGATGTGCTCCGGAATCGGCTGTTCCAGAGCGGCCATCCCGTGGAGAAAATGAAACGCGTGCAGATCGGCGCACTGGAGATTGGGTCGATCGCCCCGGGAGAATGCCGAGAGATTTCCGCGCAGCAAGCCGCTGGAATTTTTCGCGCCGCAGAAAAGGTCTCGCAAAAGAAGCGTTCGCAGATAGCCGCAAGTCGGAAGGGGCAGTCTGCGTCAACCCAGCAGTCTCGCCGAAAGCGGCACCGTTAGTTGGATGCGGTTGCCAAGACGCGCCGCCAAAGGTAAATTCTCAGCACACTCCGACGCAATTGGGTGGACGCCCGCGTTGTGGATTGTGTCGCCGTACGGCGCAGAAGACCGGGCGTAAGGAGCCGGAGAGATGAGAGTGGAATTCGGGGCGGTGGACCATGTGGACAGGCAGGACGGCACGCCAATTGCCGCCACGTACGACAGCCGCTTGAAGCTCGTCGAGCTTTACGAGCAGTACGGGTTTTCGACATTCCATATCACGGAACATCACTTCACGCCGCTGGGATTGGCGCCTTCTCCGCTGATTTTTTTGGCGGCGGCTTCGAGAATCACACGGCGAATTCGTTTTGCGCCGCTCGTGCTGATTGCCACGCTCTATAACCCGCTGCGATTAGCGGTGGAAATCTGCATGATGGATCATCTGACCAATGGGCGCATCGAGATCGGGCTGGGCCGCGGTGTTTCTCCGTATGAGCTAGGCTTCTACGGCATCGATCCCAAGGACACGCCGGCGATTTACAAAGAGTCTGTGGAAGTGCTGATGGCGGCGCTCACAGAGGATGAAGTGACTTACCACGGCGAGCGCTTCCATTTTTCGAAGGTGCCGATGGAACTGAAGCCATTGCAAAAGCCGCATCCTCCGTTGTGGTACGGCACGGCGAATCCGGAGACGGCGGCGCGGGCGGCATGCGAGAACGCCAACATTGTTTCACTGCAACGCGCTATCGATGCACGCGTTCCGATTAGCCGTTATAAAGAGGAGTGGCAGAAAGTTCACGGCGGCAGCGGCAAGAAGATGCCTCACGCTGGAATCACGAGACACATTTACGTAGCGGAAACGGACGCAAAGGCCGAGGAGCGCGGGCGGCTGGGCGTCGACAAGTTTTTTCATAGCCTCGAATACTTGTGGCTGAAATTCGGCGCGGCCCCGGTCGGGCTGGAAAACGCTCGCCGCAGCCGGGAAGAGGCGTTGCTGGCGGGATCGCCTGAGACCGTCCGCAGGAAAATCGAGCAGCAAATCGAAGAATCGGGCGCAAATTATTTCGTCGCGCGCTTCGCCTATGGAAACTTGACACACCAGGAAAGCGTCCGCTCGCTGGAGTTATTTGCCACGGAAGTGATGCCGCATTTTCAATAAGGATCGCGCGGCCGACATCACAGTGGTTTGCGCGCGGCCATCCAGAGGGAGTCGCTAGTCGGCAGCCGATTCCAGGGAGGGCGGGGAAGAGGATCGAATCCGCACGCGCTCAACATTTTCGAAAGCGTTTCCGGAGTGAAATAGTTGCAGTGCGCGGGGAAGCGGAACCCGCACCATTTTTCGCGTCGGATGGAGCGGTTCCAACTGGCGTAGTTCGGCGTCTTAATCACGGTAAGCCCGCCTGGTTTAAGGAGCCGATGCGCAGCGCGCAAGGCCGTCTGTGGATGCCAATCGTGCTCGATGAATCCGAGCTGCGTGACTACATCAAAATCGTTCGCGGGAAAACGCCGCTCCGCCACTTCGCTTACTGGTCCTTCCAGAATCTTTTCAGCGCCCACGCGTCGGCGGGCGATTTCCACGCTTCGAGGGCTGAGGTCGATTCCCATTACCTGAAAATATTTCTGCGCACGAAATAGAAAGCTGGCGTCGCTGCAGCCGAAATCGACTAGCTTTCCCGACCGCGCGTAGTGCAGGGTTTGCGAAAGTAGCCGGCCATGCGTGTGCGGCATGAAGGGCCGCGTGCAGCGCGAGAAGAAAACCATAATCGGCTGCTCGCGCTTCCGCCGCACGGTGTCCTTCCGCCATTCCTCTTCCCAATCGTGCTCGCGCGCTTGCACCTCATACGAAATTTCGCTGCCGATAAAAACCATTCTGCATCCAGCACATTCGACGACTTCCCATGGATCGCGGCGCAGAACCGGCTTGCGACCGTCCGTTGACCCGCATAGCGGACATGCGCGCAGGGCCAATACTGGAGAGGAGATAGCGGAGGTCATCGATTTCGGGCACAGCATCAGGCAATTCACGAATTGTAGCATGCGCTCGCACCACGATTCCTCCAGTGCCCGTTTGACGAAAACGTAATGACAAGGTCTTGCGGTTTATTCCGCCATCTTTTGAAACAGATCGTGGACGCGGATCATCGAACCATGGCAAGCTTATTGCTCGAAGCCCCAGCTAACTTGGCCACCGCACCATCGTCCAGCCCAAGGAGAACTTCATGCGACCGTTCATCTTAATCGTGTTGACTGCAATGCTGACTCTTGCCGCACCGCTCGCTGCTTCGGCGGATACGATCGTCTTGCAGAACGGCGATCATGTGACCGGAAGTTTTGTGAGCGCCGACGCCAAGACCGTGGCCATCAAGACTCCGTACGAGGGGCAGATCAGCCTCAAGTGGGCCGATGTGACCCAAATCACGACGACAGGGCCTGTTTACGTGATGACCAGCAGCAAGCGAACATTAAGGGGCACGATTTCGAAAATGAACGACGCCATTGTCGTCCAGACCGGCACGGGTTCCGTGACCGTGCTGCTGGCGCAGGTCATTGCGATGCGTTCTCAAGAAGAGCAGAACGCTTACGAGGCAAGCCTGCATCCTCCGCTCTCGCGAAATTGGGCTGGAGACGCGACGCTCGGATTCACCCTGGCGCGGGGGAATAGCGATACGACCGATCTGACGACTTCGGTTGCGCTCACGCGCAAAACATTGAACGACCTTATCAGCCTTTCGGAATCATCCGTGTACACGACAAGCACGTCGGCGAATACTGTGTCGGCGGACGCCATTCTCGGCGGTGCGGTATATCACCGGAACCTTACAAGCAACCTCTTTGCATTCGTGGGCGCAAACTACGTCCACGACGAACTGCAAGGTTTGAATTTGCGGCAGATTTATAGCGCCGGGTTAGGGTGGAACGTGATCAACAGGCCGAACACCACTTTGGATGTGGAAGCCGGTCTTAACTACACGCGTGAGTCGTACAGTGGCACGGCAACGCTTTCGCCGGGATTTTCCTTGAACCGGAACTTGGTGGCCGTGACAACTGGGGAAGATTTTACGCACCGCTTCAGCAAGGTGACGTCGTTCGACGAGCACTTCTTCTTCTATCCGGCTCTCAGTGAGGCAGGCCAATACCGCTTCACACTGATCGCCGCTGCAAATACGAAGTTGTCGAGCTGGCTTTCATGGCAGGTCAGCGTAAACGACCTGTACGTATCGAACCCTCCGATTCCAGGAACGAAAACGAACGACGTAATTTTATCCACCGGATTGGGTATCACGTTCCATCATTAGAGCCGAGGCGCGGGTCAGTTTCCCGCAAGAGCAGGAATGCGCGGTCGCGCCGGAGTGACGTAGGGCGCACGGAAGGCGCTGTTTTGATGCGAGGCTTTCTGGCAGAAATCGGCTTTGCCGCGAAGCTCAGGATGGGTGGCGCACAGTCCTTTTAGGATCAGGCCAAGATTCTGCATCGCGAATTCCTCGCCCGATTGAGAGAGATCGTCTTCCATCTGCGTAGAGACGGAGTTGAAACGCTGTCCCGCCGGTGATTCGTAGAACGCCGTCGCGCCCTTCACGTCGTCGTCGGACAGATATTTCGCGTAAACCATCACAATCTGGTCCGTGGCTGCTTGGGACTGCAGCGCGGCCATCATCTTGCTTTGCACTTCATTCATGATTTTTTTTCGATCCGCGTTTTGAGGCAAGGAATCCTCGATCGAGGGCCGCATGGTCTCCATCATTTGGCGGCCGTAATCGCGCATGGTCTCTTCCAGGTGCGTGGCTTTGATGAGCCGCAAAATATCGGCGTGCAACTGCGGATCCATGGCCGCCGCCGTTTGCGGCACAGCCGCGCCCTGCTGCTCGTAGCGTGGGGTTTTTCCGGGCGTGAAGTTAATGCTGATAGTCGTGGACACTTCCACGGGGACGCCTTCGACGACCGTGGGCTGATAGCGCCACCGCTTCACCGCGTCCATTGTGCTGGGCCAAAGTTGCTGCGGACCGGATAGCGGTGCCAGTTCCATGATCGAGCCGTCCTTAGCGATCACGGCGCGAAGGATTACCGTGCCGGAGACTTTGGCATCCTGTAGCTCTTTCGGATATTCCGGAGGAACAATTGCAATCACGCGCGCGGCCATTGCGTTCCCATTAATCGTGACGCGGGTTGGGTGCGTAGGCGGCTCAGGCGGAAGCTCTCCATTTGGAGCGCTGCCGGTGCTCTGCGATCGCGCTCTCGGCGATGCAAGCGCGAGCAGCGATATGGAGATCACGAGAGCGGCCGCCACGGCCGCAGATGAAATCGCCGTATAGAGCCTGCTGGATTTTCCCGCGCGCATTTCGCACCTCCCGAGGATCGTCGGTCTGCTGCTTAGGGTGGAGTATACGCGCAGAGCACGTGCGAATGAATCCGGTAACGCGCCCGGTCATCAGGCCGGTTCGGCCCTGGCCACCCCGGACTTTCGAGTTCGTTGGTGCGGACCGCCTAGATCATCGAGGCGACAGCGTCTTGACGGGCGGGAGTGCCCCACAGGCAAGGCAGGACGCCCAAAAGAAGCGCGGCGCACGGAATCAAGATCCAACTTAAAAAGAGGCTGCCAGCGGGAGACAAAAACGGAAAAAACAAATGCGATGGCGGCAGTGGAAACATCGATAGAAAAGGCAGCGACGCGCCATTTTGGATCGCCCCGAGTTGCCCAAGAAAAATCGCGGTGAATAAAACGACTGGAAAAAGTCCTGTGGCGATTCGCACAGAAGGCACTGCGCCCTTGCGACGCGACCAGTAAGCACCTGCAGCGCCCAGGAATGGCAGCACGTACAACCACCCGAGATAAAACATCCAAGCCGCGCTATCTTGCCATATCACGCTGTGCATCAGACTGGCGTAACTATGAACAGCACCCTCTTCAGCGCCATAAGCTCGATACACTCTGACTGCTAGAGCATGAAACCCGGCAAGCACAAAGGCGCCAGCCAAAAATACGGTGACGGCAGGAAGCCAGAATTGTCGCGTACGGATGTTGACGTTCATGGGATGCTCCTTACGGGCGAGGTAGAGATGCGCATCTAGGTCCTTGTCTTCGTCAAGTTCGTCGGAAGCGGCTTGCGCCGCAGCAGGTTCTTCGAGGCCGGACTTGCAAGCATCTTGGCAATAGTCCTCGAGATAGCCGGCGAGTTCGCGCGCAATCTCCTCGCGTTCGGCCGCCGAAAATTTCGAGCATGCGAGACGACGTAAGACTTCGCTGCGCCAGTCAGTCAAGATGAGCCTCCGCGAGGCGTTCGAGCGCGCGAAAGAGCTCCTTCCATTCCTCGCGCAGGGGGACGAGTTTTTTTCGTCCTGCCGCGGTAAGCCGATAGTAACGACGGGTGGATCCGGTGGGCGCCTCTTGCCAGAACGAGCTGACCCAGCCGCGCGACTCCATGCGATACAGCAGCGGGTAAATCGAAGCGAGTGTGAAGCGCAGCGCGCTGCGCGTCCGCGACTCGATACGGCGCGCAATCTCGTAACCGTGCAAGGGATGCTCCGCCAGCACGGAAAGTATGGCGAGTTCGGAACTGCCACGTTTGATGTTTGAACCAATCACGACTCACAGTATATAGGATCCCTATATACTGAGCATAAAACTCTCGGCGCGGTGTGTTCTATCAGTATCCCAGGTTTGCTAACGCGCAATTATTCAGGCGACGGGAAGATTGGCGGATGGATCGAGCGACATGTCGGCGCGTTCGCCGGCGAGGAAACGCGCGTGACCGGCTGCGGCAATCATCGCGGCGTTATCGGTAGAAAGTGCGCGGCTGGGGAAGAACGCTTCCAAGCCTCGCTGCGCGGCTTCGATGTCGAATGCGCGCCGCAATTCGCTGTTCGCCGCCACTCCGCCTGAGACTAAAATCGTTCGAACGCCCCGCTCCTCAGCCGCTGCAAATGTACGCGTGATAAGGTCTTCGACTACCGTGCGCTGGAAGCTAGCGATCAGGTCGAGCGTTTCAGCGCTGGAGAGAGCGCGCAACTGCTCGGCGCCGCGTTCCCCGCGCGCCAGTGCCTGGCGTCGCGCCTCGATTTCTGGTTCAAGCTGGGTGTTGCGCCGGAGATGGTAGAGCACCGCCGTTTTGATTCCGCTGAAGCTGAAATCGTGGGGATTCCCGCTGCTCATTTTGGTGCTACCGAAGCGCACCGCGCGCGGGTTCCCGTGTGCGGCAAGCCGGTCGATGATCGGGCCGCCGGGATAGCCGAGCGCCAACATGCGCGCCACTTTGTCGTAAGCTTCGCCGGCCGCGTCGTCGCGCGTTCCGCCGATGCGTGAGTACGAAAAATGTGGCGTGCCGTTGCTGGAATCGGAGCGCACGTCGTAGAGAATCGTGTGTCCGCCGGACACGATCAAGCAAACGGCGGGGAGTTTTGGAGACCGCCCAGCGGCGTGGGCCTCCAGCAACACCGCGTGCACGTGGCCCTCAAGATGATTAACCGCAACCAACGGCTTTGACAGCGCCTGTGCCAGAACTTTGCCATAGGTCACGCCGACCAGCAGTGCGCCGATCAGGCCCGGACCACTCGTTACCGCGATGGCGTCCACATCCTGCAATTTAATCTTGGCCTGCTCGGTAGCTTCGCGCACGACCGGCACGATGCGCCGCAGGTGTTCGCGGGACGCCAGTTCCGGCACAACCCCGCCGTACTTGCGGTGAATATCGATTTGCGACGCGACAACATTCGAGAGAACGCGGACGCCGCCGGCGACAACCGCCGCTGCGGTTTCGTCGCATGACGATTCGATTCCCAAAATCAGATGTTCGTTTGATTCAACGTGCATGTCGCAAGCGCGTCTCAGCTCTAAACACTGCTATGCTAGCATAGGAGTTCGGGCGCTCTGCCCGTCTCTCGCGGGCTCGCCTGAGGTGTATCCAACGCGCCGGAGGCATATTCCAAGCGATGACGCCAAAAGCTAAGAGGGTGCGCAAGGCCGTGCTTCCCGTCGCTGGCTTGGGCACCCGGTTCTTGCCTGCTACCAAAGCTATTCCCAAGGAGATGCTGACGGTTGTTGATAAGCCACTGATTCAATATGCCGTGGAGGAGTGCATCGCTTCGGGCATCGAGCACGTCATCTTCGTCACTGGCCGCCGGAAAAGCGCCATTGAAGATCACTTCGATTTGGCTCCCGAGCTGGAGAGTTTTCTTGAGGAGCGCGGCAAATCCGAGAGCGCTCGCACCGTTCGCGAAATTGGTGGCGATTTGCAATTCAGCTACACGCGCCAAAGCGTCGCGCTCGGTCTGGGACACGCGGTGCTTTGCGCCGCGGAGTTGGTTGGCGACGAGCCATTTGCCGTGCTGCTCGGCGACGTGATCATGGCCTCGAACGCCCCATCGTGCGCAACATCGGCGCACACCGAGGCCCCCAACTCGCCCATTCCGGCCACTCGCGAGCTGATCGAAATCTGCGATGCCACCGGCGGCGCCGGAGCGATTCACGTGGAACAGGTGCCGCGCGAACGGCTGCACTTTTACGGGATTATCGATGCTCAGCCTGCCGAAGTTCCCGGCGGCGGAGAGAATGCGATATGGCGCGACCGGCTGCTGCGCGTCAAGGATCTGGTCGAGAAGCCCAGCGCTGATAAGGCTCCGTCAGATTTGGGCATTACCGGACGGTACGTCCTACCGCCGGAAATATTCGATTATCTTGCGGAAACCAAACCCGGCGCGGGCGGCGAAATTCAACTCACGGACGGCCTCTGCAGGCTCGCAACCGACGGCAAACTCTACGCTACCGTTTTTCAGGGGCGCACGCACGACGCGGGCGACAAGCTTGGATTTCTACAGGCGACGGTCGAAATTGGCTTGAAAGATCCCAAGCTAGGAAATCAATTTCGCGAGTATCTGCGCAAACTGAAGCTGTAGCGGATCACTTCTTTTTCTTCGATGTGGAGCTTTCGGACTTCGCTCCAGCCGCGGGTTTCGATTCCGCCGGCTTTTCCGACGATTTCTCGCCCGCGCCGTCACCTGATTTTTCGCTCGAGCTGCCCGGCTTCTTTCCGGCGTAGTCAGTCACGTACCAGCCCGTGCCCTTGAACTGGATTGCGGGCGCAGCCAGCTGGCGCTCGGCCTTACCACCACACTTGGGGCACTTTTTTGTTTCCGACGCACCCACGTTTTCGATTTTTTCGAAGCGGTGCCCGCACTTCACGCATTTGTATTCATAAAGCGGCAAAGCAAGGCTCCTAAAAGGACGACTTCGGGTACCTCAAACCTCCATAATAACACGGCGGCAAAGCCGCCCGTTGTTGACGACCGCAACGCGTTAAGCGGCAGGAACGCGGCGTAGCACGGGGATGCGAGCCTCGCGCAGGATGTGCTCCACCACATCTTCGCGCAGCCTCGAAGCATCGTAATCGAAGTGCAGGTGGTTCGCCTTTTCGTCGAAGTGGAACTTCTGCAGCCCGTAGGTATTCGCAAATCTACCGAGTGCGCGATACTGCTCCGGCTTCAGCTTGTCCTGAAGCTCGTACGTCACAGTCATGAAGGTCATGCGGGGATTATAGCAGAGCGCGCAGCCGAGTAGCCGCGACCTGCTCCGCGTTTGCCTATAGCTTCAGGCGATGCAGACGCAACGCGTTGCTTATCACGGAAACGGAGCTGAACGTCATCGCGGCGCTGGCGATAATCGGACTCAAAAGCAGGCCGAAAGGCGGATACAACACGCCTGCCGCAATCGGTATCCCGACCGAGTTGTAAACGAACGCGAAAAACAGGTTCTGCCGGATGTTCCGCATTGTGGCGCGACTCAGAGTGCGCGCGCGAACGATTCCGCTCAGGTTGCCCTCCAGCAGGGTAATGCCAGCACTTTCGATTGCAACGTCCGTTCCCGTTCCCATGGCAATGCCCACGTTGGCCTGCGCGAGCGCAGGTGCGTCGTTCACGCCGTCGCCCGCCATCGCGACGACGTGTCCCTCGGATTGCAGGCGTTTGATAATGGTGCTCTTTTCATCCGGCAATATGCCGGCACTCACTTGGTCGATGCCTAGCTTACGCGCCACAGCTTCGGCGGCTGCTCGGCTGTCGCCCGTGACCATGACGACGCGGATTCCTTGGCCATGCAAAGCTTTCACGGCATCGAGTGCCGTCGGTTTTAACGGATCGGACACCGCGACCAGCCCGGCGAGCTTCCCGTCAACTGCGGCAAACACCACCGTCTGACCGTCTGCTTCGAGATCGCTCGCGCGGCTTTCTAATATCTCGGTCTCGATCCCTATCTCGGACATAAGCGCGCGATTACCAAGCGCCGCTTTGCTGCCGTCGATGAATCCGGTGATCCCCTTACCGGTCAGCGAGCGAAACTCCTTCGCTTCACCGAACGTGACATTGCGCTCTTTTGCCGCGGAGAGGATCGCCGCGGCGAGCGGGTGCTCGCTCGCGCGCTCAAGCGAACTCGCAATCCGTAGCACCCGCGTTTCATCTGCGCCTGGCGCGGCCGCGATCGATGCGACCCGCGGTTTACCTTCCGTAAGAGTACCGGTTTTGTCCACGACGACCGTATCAACCTTGCCTAAGATTTCGAGCGCCTCGGCATTCTTCACCAGCACGCCCGCGAGCGCGCCGCGACCTGTTCCAACCATGATGGCCATTGGCGTTGCCAGACCCAAGGCGCACGGGCACGCGATGATCAGCACGGCGACGGCGTTCAATAGAGCGTGAGCCATCTTCGGCGATGGGCCAACGAATGACCACACGATGAAGGTGACGACGGCGCAGAGAACCACAGCGGGAACAAAATACGAAGCTACTTTATCCGCCAGCCGCTGTACCGGCGCACGGCTGCGCTGCGCCTCGCTCACCATCCGGACGATTTGCGCCAGCAGCGTTTCACCGCCCACGCGCTCGGCGCGCATTAAGAAGCTTCCCGTGCCGTTCACCGTGCCACCGGTCACGCGGCCGCCATTCGATTTCTCCGCCGGAATCGGTTCGCCCGTAACCAGGGATTCGTCGATCGAGCTCGATCCATCGATCACCGTGCCATCCACAGGCACGCGCTCGCCGGGCCGGACGCGCAGCGTGTCACCGGGCGCGATCTGCTCGGCAGCAACATCGACTTCAGTCCCGTCCGCGCGCACTAGCCGCGCCGTTTTGGGAGAAAGCTTCAGCAACGAACGAATTGCGGCCGACGTGCGGCTGCGAGCGCGCAATTCGAGCACTTGCCCGAGAAGCACCAGCGTAGTGATCGCCGCTGCTGCCTCGAAGTACGTCGGAACCTCGCCACTCATCAGCCGGAAAGTCGCCGGAAACGCTCTGGGAAACAAAACGGCAGCGACGCTGTAGAGATAAGCTGCGCCGGTGCCTAGCGCGATCAGAGAAAACATGTTGAGACTGCGATTCACGAGCGAGCCCCAGCCGCGTTCGAAAAATGGCCAGCCGCCCCACAGCACTACCGGCGTCGCCAGCACAAATTCGATCCAGTCCACGTAGCGCAACGGCATGATTTTCGCGATGGAACTCGGCGCCATCCCGAGCACGAGGATAGGAATCGTCAGAGCCACGCTGATCCAGAAGCGCCGCGACATCTGCTTGAGTTCCGGATTGTCTTCCTCGTCGGCAGTGACGGTGCGCGGTTCCAATGCCATCCCACAAACAGGACACGCGCCTGGCTCTGAGCGCACGATCTCCGGATGCATCGGGCATGTGTATTCAATACGAGTGGCGGGCGCGAGTGGAAATTCCGGTTCCAACACCATGCCACACTTGGGGCACGGCCCGGGTTGGGCTTGGCGCACTTCCGGATCCATCGGGCAGACGTACGCTGTTGCTCGTTTCGGCCCCGGCGGGCGCGGCAGGCCTTTGTGATCCGCGTTCAGGGGCGCGGGTAAGCCATCGGTCGCCTTCGCCCCCGCGGGAGGCGCGCCGCCCAATTGCACAAGCGCTGCGTGGCCGGAGTGAGCATCGCTGCGGCCTGCTGTCGGTGCGCCGAGTTGCACGAGTGAACTATCACTCTTGACCGGCTGTCGTTGGAGGTATTTTTGCGGATCGGCGTGGAATTTCGAGGCGCAGCCGGCGCAGCAGAAATAATACGTTCTGCCCCCGTACTCGCAAATGTGTGCGGTTTTCGCCGGATCGACGGTCATCCCGCATACGGGATCGCGCTCTTTTACTGTAACGTTTTCTTGCGCCATTTTTGCTCACATCGGATGCCGCAAGTGGCGATCCGTCGCAGCGGCAACCCTGGGACCGCTCGCTGGCTCGTGCGCTAATTCTGGCGCAGGACGGCTTCGAGGTAAGCCATCATCGCCGGACTCGTCCAGTCCTGCGGGCCGATGATTTTACTGTCGATCTTTCCGTCGCGATCGATCACGTAAGTTTCGGGCCACATCGTGCTGCCGTACGAAAGCGGAATTTTCTGCGAGGGGTCGCGATAAGTCGGAAAATCGATATGGTAGGTTTTTAGGAAATTGGCGTAGGCGTTCGGGTCGTCATCGATGCTGATGCCCAGGACGGTGCCACCCAGGGGCGCGATTCTCTTCTGTAGGGCGTTGAGTGAGGGGGCCTCTTCGACGCAGGGCGGGCACCAGGTAGCCCAAAAATTAAGCAAGACGACCTTACCCCGCAAACTGGAAAGAGACATGGGCTTACCGTCCATCGTGAACGCAAAGTTTTTCGCGGATTGCCCGTGAAGACTCGCCGACCCGTTGCGGTAACTCGGATGTATGAACAACACGATCAAAGCGGCAATAAACGCAAGAGCCGCTCCTGCCTTTAGGTTCCTTTTCAATCGGACACCAGCCACCTATAATAATAATTGCCAAACCTGAAGAACCTTAGTTTAGCTCCCTCGCGGACAGGATTCAAAAGACCTTGATCTCCGCCATCATCCCCGCACGAAACGAAGAAGCGTCGATAGCACGCGCGGTGGAGTCTGTTGCGGCTCAGCCAGAAATCGGTGAAGTTATCGTCGTAAACGATCAATCGACGGATCGTACAGGCGAAATCCTGCGGGAGCTGTCAAAACGAATTCCGAAGCTCAAGGTGCTCAATGCCGGAGACTTGCCGCTCGGTTGGGTGGGGAAGAATCATGCTGCTGCCATCGGCGCAGTGGCTGCTACCGGCGATTGGCTGCTCTTTACTGACGCCGACACTTTCCATCACCTCGGTGCTGCGCGGCGGGCGCTGGCCGACGCCGTGGATCACTCGGCAATCCTCGTTTCCTACTCGCCCGAGCAGGAAATGGATTCGTTCTGGGAACGCGCCGTGATCCCGTTCGTTTATGGCCGCCTCGCCTCGCGATATTCCTTCGCGCAGGTGAACGACCCGCGTCGGCCGGAAGCCGCTGCGAATGGGCAATTTTTGCTCATCTTGCGTGACGCATACGAAGCCGTCGGCGGCCATGCCGTGATCGCCTCTGAAATTCTTGAGGATGTTGCCCTGGCGCGCCTAGTGAAGTCACAAGGCTATGGAATTTACTTCACTGCTCCGATCGGCATCGTTCGCGCGCGAATGTATCGTTCTGTTGGCGCGATGTGGCAGGGATGGACTAAGAATTTATACTTGCTCGCGGGCGGCAGCGCGAAAGCAGCCCTGCTGGAGATGGCCGAAGTGTTGCCTTGGTTCGACGTATCCGCGATGCTGGCGATCTGGATCTATTTGCGCGCGCATGCCTCCGCATCCGTGTGGCTCCTCCCGCTGCTTCTACTACTGCCAATCATACGGGTGCACTTGCAGTACGGCATTCAGCTGTACCGGAATCTTTATCCCGTGTCCTACGTCCAATATTGTCTGCCAGGAATGATGTTCTATTGCGCTGCGTTCATCGCATCTTGGTGGAAGAACGCACACGGCGCGGTGGTGTGGAAGGGAAGAGCCTATCCGGCCAAAACTTCATGATTCGAGTGACGAGAAAAATCGAGTTTTCGGCCGCCCATTTCTATCACAACCCGAATTTCTCGGCCGAGGAGAACCGGCGCATATTCGGTAAATGCAATAATCCACATGGCCACGGGCATAACTACACCGTCGAAGTAACCATTGCGGGCGAACCCGATCCTGCCACCGGCATGGTGCTGAATCTGAAGGAACTGAAAGAAATTTTGGAGCGGGAGATCTGCGACCGCATGGACCATCGTCATCTGAACTACGAGGTGCCGGAACTGGCCGGCCAAATTCCCACATGCGAAAATCTTTCTGCCACGATCTGGCGCCTGATCGAGCCTAAGATCACCCAAGGTCGGCTTGACCGTGTACGCGTGTACGAATCGCCGGATATTTTTGCGGAGTGCACGTTGGTGCCTAGTGGCAGCGCAAACACGGAGCGCCGTTGAGCCACCCGTTGAAGTTGACGCTGACGCGCTGCTACCGCTTTTCCGCCTCGCATCGTCTGCACAGCCCGCGCTTTACGGAAGAGCAGAATCGTGATCTCTACGGCAAATGCAGCAATCCATACGGCCATGGACACAATTACACCGTGGAGGTCACCGTCGGCGGGCCGATCGATCCGGAGACCGGAATGATCGCCAATCTAGGCGAGCTGGATCCATTCGTCGAGCGCGAGGTGATCGAACCGTTCGATCAAAAGTATTTGAACGAGGAAATCCCAGAATTTCAAGACGTCGTGCCGACCACCGAAAACCTCTGCCGCGAAATTTACCGGCGTCTGAAATCATTCCCTGCGGCGCGCCTTGAGCGGGTGCGCGTCGAGGAAACTAGCAACAACAGCTTCGAATACGGCGGCTGAGTGCGGAAGAAGCAGTGCGACGCAAGATCAGGAGCAGCGCCATGAGCGAAAGCGACACAACGGAAATCGTGGTCCCAGCGACGGCGGAATCGGAAACCATCGCCGATTTAGTCCGCCGAATGATCGCGCAGCTGGGCGAAGATCCCAACCGCGAAGGCTTGCGGCGCACGCCCGAGCGTTTCGAAAAAGCGCTGCGCTACTTAACCAGCGGATACCGTCAGGACCCCGAGAAAATTCTGAATAACGCGATGTTCAGCGTCGGCTATGACGAGATGGTTGTTGTCAAGGACATCGAGGTGTACAGCCTCTGCGAGCACCACCTGCTGCCGTTTTTCGGCAAATGCCACGTCGCGTACTTGCCGAACAAGAAAGTCGTCGGCCTCAGTAAAATCGCGCGCCTCGTCAACATGTACGCGCGCCGCTTGCAGATTCAAGAGCGGCTCACCAATCAGATTGCCACCACCATTCAGGAACAGCTCAGGCCGCAGGGTGTCGGCGTAATCATCGAAGCGCGCCATCTTTGCATGGTTATGCGCGGCGTGGAAAAGCAGAACTCCGCTGCCATCACCAGCGCCATGCTCGGCGAGTTTCGCGACAACAAACAGACTCGCGACGAATTCCTATCGCTGGTGCATAGAACGCAGTAGCAACTTCTTCGCCGGAATCAGTCTCGGTTAACGCGGCTCTCAAGTATTTGTTTGAGTGAAAAGTCGGTCTCCGCGGCCGCCCTTTCGCGCCGTAATTTCCCTTTGCACTGCACTCTCACTGTGCTAGCATTTTTGTATCTTGAAGAGGCAAATAGAAATAAGGAAGGGCCGTAACGTTTCAGAGGGAGGGGTGAGTTGAGCGAAGCCAAGGCCGGCCTGATCGAGCAATACAGGGTCCACCCGAAAGATACCGGATCGCCGGAAGTGCAGATCGCACTACTAAGCGAACGCATCAACTACCTCACCACACATCTCCAGTCCCACGCGAAAGATCACGCCTCGCGTCGCGGGTTGATCATGATGGTCAACAAGCGCCGGAGGCTGCTGGATTATCTGAACCGGCGCGACCCAGATCGGTATCGCGAGATTGTGGCACGACTCAGTTTGCGCAAGTAGCGCCGAATTCCTGAGCGGCTCTTTCCGCCGCGCTTTCCAAAACCGCCAGAACCGGAGCCTCGGGCCGTGGTGCGGACCTGTGAAATCGCGCCCTGCTGCGTGGTTTATTGAGTAACGGACCCGATCGCGGGTTCTATTCCCTTCAACGATGATTACCAACAGATTTCTCAGTCGCGAAAGCTGATAACCCTATCCCGGCGAACCGGGGAAGAAGGATGTGAAGGATGTTTGAACAAGTAGGATTGGAACTCGGAGGACGCCGGCTCACGCTCGAGACCGGAAAGATGGCCCGCCAGGCGCACGGCGCCGTTGTGGCCCGTTATGGCGACACGGTTATTCTCTCCACCGCGTGCATGGATACTCACGCCACCGAAAAGGATTTCCTCCCGCTCACGGTTGATTACCGTGAATATACGTACGCCGCTGGGAAGATTCCTGGCGGTTTTTTTAAGCGCGAAGGCCGTCCCACGGAGCGCGAGATATTGACCTCGCGCCTGATCGACCGTCCGCTGCGGCCTTTGTTTCCGGATGGCTGGTCCACCGAAACTCAGGTCGTCGCCATGGTACTTTCCGCCGACAGCGAAAACGACCCAGACGTGATCGCCGTAACCGCTGCATCGGCAGCGCTCTATATTTCCACGATTCCATTCACGCGCCCGATGGCTTGCGTCCGTGTGGGATTGCTCGACGGCAAATTGGTCGTGAACCCCACCGTTGCCGAGCAGAAAACGAGCCTCTTGAGCCTGATCATCGCCGGTACGGAAGACGCCATCGTGATGGTCGAGGCCGGGTCGCTCGAAGTGTCCGAAGACACCATGGCCGATGCTCTCGATTTCGGCCATGCCGAAATTAAAAGGATCGTTGCCTCGATCCGCGAGCTCGGCAATCGCGTCAACCCGAAGAAGGTTGACGTCAAAGCGCCCGAATTCGACGAAGCCCTCTACGCGCAGATCAAGTCGAAGTATGGCGAGCACATGCGCGACGCGCTCGACACCGCGAAATATCCCAAGCTCGAAAGTTACGCGCGCGTGGACGCTCTCAAGGGCCAAATCCTCGCCGAAGTTCCCGAGGAAGACGAAGGCAAGCAAAAGCTCGCCTATCGTGCCTTTGAACGCCTCCGCGAGCGTATCTTTCGCGACGATATGCTGATTCGCCGCCGCCGTCCCGACGCGCGCGAATTTGATCGGATCCGTCCCATCACTTGCGAAATTGGCGTTTTGCCGCGCGTCCACGGTTCCGCGCTTTTCACGCGTGGCGAAACTCAGGCGCTCGTCACCACCACGCTTGGCACCAAGGAAGATAAGCAGCGCCTCGATCTGCTGTTCGAGGACGAAGCTTTCAAGCGCTTCATGCTGCATTACAATTTTCCGCCGTTTTCCGTCGGCGAAGTGAAGTTCTTGCGCGGGCCCGGCCGCCGCGAAATCGGACACGGCGCTCTCGCCGAACGCGCGGTCGCCAGCCTCGTCCCGCCGGAAGCCGAGTTCCCCTACGCCATGCGCGTCGTTTCCGACATCATGGAATCCAACGGCTCTTCATCCATGGCCAGCGTCTGCGGCGCTTCGCTCTCCCTCATGGACGCAGGCGTGCCGCTGAAGTCGCCCTGCGCCGGAATCGCCATGGGACTCGTGGTTGAAGGCGACAAGTACGCCATACTCACCGACATCGCCGGCGCCGAAGACCACTACGGCGACATGGATTTCAAAGTTGCCGGCACGCGGCAGGGAATCACCGCCCTGCAAATGGATATCAAAGTCACCGGCGTGAGCCCCCAGATCATGCGCGAGGCGCTGGCGCAGGCCCGCAAGGCGCGCTTTGAAATTCTGGATACCATGGAGCGCACTATCTCCAGCGCGCGCTCGGAAATTTCCACCTACGCGCCGCACCTGCACATGCTCACAATTCCCACGGACAAAATCCGCGACCTGATCGGCCCCGGTGGAAAGAAAATCCGCTCCATCACCGAATCCACTGGTGTGAAGATCGACGTGATGGACGACGGCAAGGTCCACGTCTTCGCCAGCAACGGCACCGCCGCCGAAGCCGCCCTGAAGATGATTCAGGACGTCACCGCGACCGCCGAAATCGGCAAGACCTATCTCGGCACCGTCGTGCGTATCGCGGAATTCGGCGCGTTCGTCGAGCTTTTTCCCGGCACGGACGGCTTGCTGCACATCAGCGAAATCGCCGACCAGCGCATTCGCTCCGTTCGCGACGCCCTCAAGGAAGGCGACCAGGTCATGGTCAAAGTGCTGGCCATCGAGGGGAATAAGATTCGCCTCAGCCGCAAAGCTGTCCTTCGCGAACAGCGCGACAAGCAGCAGAAGAGCGAAGCCGCCGGCAGTTGATTTCCGGCGTTGCCTATCTTTAGTCGCACTCCAAGGGAACGAAACCTCCGGTTTCGTTCCCTTGGAATCCTTTTCTTCCATTCGTCTGAAGCCGAAACTTACGCCACCGCGCACTGAAGGCACCGACGCGCCTAGCGTCCTGTTGCTAATACGTTCGCGTTCTCGCGCCACCCGAATACAGAAGGATGAGAGGAGGCGAACTATCGTTTCCGCCAGTCGAAAAACAGATGTAATCCCAGTTGTCAAAGGCGCTTCCGGCGGTGGCTCTCCTCACGCACTGCGGTCGAGTTACACGTTATCTGCTCGCCGGTCACCGCTCGCCGAGGTGAAGCTGAGGAATGTCGCACGACCCAGGCTTTAGAATGCACTCGTCGTCCGCGTTGCGAAGTTCGACTCCAAGATGCTTCCAAAACAGCTTTTTCGCCTCAATCTGTCCATAGCTTCCCAAAATGTCGCCGCTAGGCAGCCGGATTATGTACGCGCGAAATGTACCCAAGTTGTCGCAATTGCTGTGAGGCAGCGTCTCGGCTGCAACTAGAATTTCCGAGGAATCCTTGATCCACTTTATCGCGCCGATGTTCGGATCCTCTGGTTCGAAACAGACCCTTGGATGTGAGAGGAATTCCTTCGTAACCGCGGCAGTCGGTTCGATCGTTCGTAGCTGGTTCTTCTCGACGTAATAAATAATGACGTGGAACGTTCCGACGGCTCCGCCGTCACTGTATGTTTCAGCGAAGGCCTTCGAGTCTGGCGACCACAGCACTTCGGGATCGACGTCACCCTCGAATAGCCGAATTCTCTTGCCGCCCAACACTATGAAAAAGTCGTCGCTAGTTACATCGCTTTTCACGGGTTCATCGACGATTATTCTTTTGAGATGGTCAGGAGAGATCACTGTTCGGGTCTGAGATGTGCTCAATTCCCAAAGCGAAACCGCATCGGCGGAAAATTCGCCGCCCGAGTCGGTGGACCTTTTTGCAGTGGATGCCTTACAAGATGGGGCAAAGCAACAGGCGCAAAGTAGGCCGCAAGCAAGAGTTTGCCAACATCGCAAATGTGCGAGCCGTCCGAATATTTCAGCAGGCACCCGGAATCCTCGTTTCCCGCCTAAGTTGCTGATCCGCCAGGCGAGATGCGCTCGATTGATGCGCCCAGCGCGCGCAACTTCTCCTCGATGCGCTCGTAGCCGCGGTCGATGTGATAGACGCGGTCGATTGTCGCAGTGTTGTTTGCTACGAGCGCCGCTAACACCAGCCCCGCGCTGGCGCGCAAATCGGACGCCGTCACCGGCGCGCCGGTCAGAGGCGTTGGCCCGGTCACCACGGCCGAATTGCCGTCAATTTTGACGTTCGCGCCCATGCGCATCAGTTCGACTGCATGCAGCATGCGATTCTCGAAAATCGTCTCGCGGATGTGCGACACGCCCTCTGCTTGCGTTGCGAGCGCCATGAACTGCGCCTGCATGTCCGTCGCGAAGCCGGGATATTCCTCGGTGGTCACATCAGCGGCGAGCAGCTTTTTCGGCGCGCGCACGCGCAGGATAGTGTTGTCGTTCGCGTCACAACGAATATCGACTCCGCATTCGCGCAGCTTCGCAATCACAGCGCTCAGATGCTGCGGCGCGCAGTGCGTCAGGGTGATCTCGCCGCCGGCCATCGCTCCTGCTACTAGGAACGTGCCCGCCTCGATCCTGTCAGGAATAATCGTGTGCTCCGCGCCATGCAGTTCCTTAACGCCTTCCACATGAATCGTTGGCGTGCCCGCGCCCTCGATCTTCGCGCCCATTTTGACGAGCAGCTCTGCGAGGTCGCTGATTTCCGGTTCCAGCGCGGCGTTTTCCAAAATCGTTTCGCCTTCCGCGAGCATCGCTGCGATCATGGTATTCTCCGTTCCCGTCACGGTGATCTTCGGAAACCGGAACCGTGCGCCCCGCAGCCGGTCGGCCCGTGCCTCCACGTATCCGTGGTTGAGAGAAATCGTCGCGCCAAGCGCTTCGAGCGCCTGAATGTGCAAATCGATCGGCCGCGCGCCGATAGCGCAGCCGCCCGGTAGGGAAACTCGCGCATGTCCAAACCGCGCCAGCAGCGGCCCAAGCGTAAGCACGCTCGCGCGCATCGTTTTCACCAGTTCGTACGGAGCTTCGGCATGCGATACGGTCTCCGCCTGAATCGTGAACGCGCTCGGCGGAATATCGGGGCTCTCCACGCGGCAGCGCATGTGCGCCAGCAGCTTGGCCATAGTGATGATGTCGCGCACGTGAGGGATATTCTTCAGGTGGACAGGCTCACGCGTCAGCAGCGCGGCGGCCATGGCGGGCAGCGCGGCATTTTTCGCGCCGCTGATGCGCACCTCGCCGTGTAATTTTCGCCCGCCCTGAATCCTGAATTGATCCATGCCCTATTTCCTGCCCTTCACCCTGTTTCCGCCGTTCCTTGCAAACTTGACTGCCTTGCGGACATCGCCGTCAGCTTCCCGAATTGCCGCGCGCGCTTGGCGGCCATTCGCGCCCGTTCGCAGCATCACAATGGCCGCCGGCAAATTGTGTCCTGCCTGACGCAGAGCGTGTTCCGCCACGGACGCGCTTGCGCCCGTGATTTCCCTCAAAATCTGAGTCCCGCGCCGTAGCAACTTGCCGTTCGTCAGCGCCAAGTGAACCATCCAGTTGTCGTACACGCGGCCTAGCTGCGCCATCGATGCTGTCGAAAGCATGTTCAGGACCATCTTCTGCGCCGTGCCGGCTTTCAGCCGCGTTGATCCCGAGATGGCCTCTGGGCCCGTATCCGGCTCGATGGAAATGTCCGCCGCACGCGCCACCGCCGCTCCTGGATTTGCAGTAATTGAGACGGTTGCCGCGCCTTTCCTACGTGCGAACCGCAACGCGCCCAGCACAAATGGTGTCGTGCCGCTCGCCGAAATTCCGACCACTACGTCGTGGCGCGAAACACCCGCGCGTCGAAGCTCCCTCGCCCCATTTTTCACGGAATCTTCCGCGTCTTCGGATGCGAACCGCATCGCCCGCTCGCCGCCTGCGATGATCGCCTGCACCATTGTAGGCGGCGTGCCGAAAGTCGGCTGACACTCCGCCGCATCCAGCACCGCCTGCCGTCCGCTCGTTCCCGCGCCCACGTAAATCAGCCGTCCGCCGGTTCGCAAGGCGTCCACAATCGTGTCCACCGCGCGTGCGATCTTTGGCAATTCCCGCTGCACCGCGCCCGCAACGCGCGCGTCTTCGCCGTTCAATACACGCAGGATTGCGAGCGTTGATTTTCGGTCGATTCCTCGCGAACGGGGATTTCGCTGTTCTGTTTTCGCTGATTTCACAGAGTCCCCCGCGCGCCTACCCATTATATCGGCATGGTTGTGTCGGTTGCTCCCTGCGCGGTGAGCGATATTTTTTGTCCGCGTCATCAATCTTTCGCTCGCGCCTTCCCGGCAAGAGCGAGCGCTTCAATGATTGCGTCGTGTATCACCGGTCGTACCTGCCGGATCTTCTCGTTCGCGCGCGTGGGATGCACGCGATTCGTCAGAAGTACAACAAACAGTTCGCGTTCAGGATCGATCCACAGAGATGTCCCCGCGAATCCGGTGTGGCCATACGTTCGCGTCGAAAAATAGCGGCCGGATGAAGACGGTGCCACAGGTACGTCCCACCCCATGGCGCGGGCCGAGTTGCCGATTTCCTGCCGACTTGTAAATTTTTCGATCGTCGCGCGCGTCACCATCCGGCGATGCGCGTACACTCCGCCGTTCAGCATCATCTGCGCGAAAGTTGCCACATCGCCGGCTGTCGAAAACAGCCCCGCGTGACCCGCCACGCGGCCCATCGCCCACGCATTTTCGTCGTGTACTTCGCCATGCATCAAACGTTTGCGATAAACGGTGTCTTTTTCCGTCGGCGCGATTCGCGCGCGCAATTTCTTTGGCGGATTGAATAGCGAACTCGTCATTCCCAGCGGCGCGAGAATGTGCCCGCGCGCGAACGTGTTAAGCCTCTCACCGGTCAGCCTCTCGACGATTTCTCCTAGCAAAATGAATCCAAGATCGGAGTACTCGATCTGCATGCCGGGTTCGCGCAACAGCGGCTCGTCAATGACGCGCTCGATCATGGCCCGGCGTCCTCTTGCCTGTTTGAAGAAATCTCGATGGGCTGCCAGTCCGGCTGTGTGTAGCAGCATCATCCGTATTGTGACTCGCTCCCGCCAATGCGGATCTGCATCCAAAGCCGCTGCGCGTCCGAACGCCGGCAAGTACCGCATCACGGCGGCATCCACGTCGACTTGCTTCGTCTCGGCAAGCATCATTACGGCGGTTGTAGTCACGATCGGTTTCGTCAGTGACGCGACGTCGTAAATCGTATCTGCTGTGACGTGCGCTGATCTCTTCTCGTACGTCAGCTTGCCGAACGGATGAATCGCGAGCTCGCCTTTCCACCCAACGCCCAAGACTCCACCGGGGAACGCTCCTTCCTTCACGGCGCGCTCCAGCTCTTCGTACGCAGCTGCCAGGCATCCGTAAAATTGCGGCGAGGCTGACCGAATCCTCATCGGATTCGCCAGTACGCAAATACCCGCGCCTCGTTCGGCCACTCCTGGCACGGTGACTGGAATTTTTCCGCCAATCGGCGTCTGCCCGAAAAGCGCCCGCGCCGCCGCTTTCTGCGTCACGCTGTTTGCCGCAGACGTAGCGAGCCATGTCTTCGCGTTCGGAAATCGCTCGATCAAATACGGGCTGCCGAATGCAGCTACAACAACGGGTTTTCGCGTTTCAATCAATCGATTAACGAATGCCCGCTGGTTCTCGGGAAAGCCGACGTGTCCTTTGCGGTCCGCTACGCGTACGAACATCGCCGCGATGGCCACGTCGTAAGAGTCCGGCGGCGGCAATCTGAGCGTTTCGACGGATGAAAAGTGCGTATCCGCTCGCAATATTGCCAACGAGTCAACGCGCGGCTGAATCTCCGGCGCCAATGTCTCGCCTGGACACGCATCACGGTCGCCAGAGAGCGCGACAAGCAGAACACGCAGCGGCTGCGTGGAATCGAGCGGCAATAAGTGCTGCTCGTCGCGCAGCAGCGTTATGCTGCGGTCGGCGATCTCTTGCGCTCGCGCCTCGAATTCCGGCCGTGCAAAATATTCGTTTAGCCGCTCGACATCGACCAATCGGCTCTCGTGCAACCCGAGCCGTGCCTTTGCGCCCAAAATTCGCCGCACGGCGGCGTCAATCTGCGCAATTGATATCCGCCCGGTGCGAACAGCCTCTTCGATGCTCGCCAGCGCCGCATCTGGAACCGGCGGCATCAGGATCACGTCCGCTCCGGCTTCCACCGCCCGCACCGCGGCTTCTCCCGGAGGAAGAATCGTAGTCACGCCGCCCATTTCCATCGCGTCTGTCACGATCAATCCGTCGAACTTCATCTCCTGGCGCAACAGATCCGTGAGAATTCGACGCGACAGTGTGGCTGGCACGTGCCGTTCCGGTTCCAGCGCCGGCACAGACAAATGTCCTGGCATGATCGAACTCACGCCTGCGGCGATCGCCGCGCGAAATGGTGCAAGCTCGTTGCGCTCCAGTTCCGCCCGGCTGCTTGAAACCGCTGCCAGCGAGAGGTGCGAGTCCACATTCACATTCCCATGTCCTGGAAAATGCTTCGCCGTCGCCAGCGCGCCGTTCTCCTCAACTCCGCGAACGTATTCGTCCACGTATTTCGCTACTTCGCGCGCATCTTCGCCAAAGGCCCTGAAGTTGATGATCGGGTTGTTCGGATTACTATTTACATCGGCAACCGGCGCGAAAATCCAATGCACTCCCGCCGCACGCGCTTCGAGCGCCGTAATTCTTCCCGCTTCGTACGCCAGCTCCGCATCGCCTGTTGCGGCGATCGCCATCGGCGAAGGCAGCGCAGTGCCTTCCTCAAGTCTCATCCGCGTGCCGAGCTCGAAATCCGCGCCGATCAGCAGAGGTATCTTCGCCCTGCTCTGGAGCTTATTTGCAATCACCGCCGTCGGATACACTTGGCTGCGCTTGATTCCGAGCGGCCCTTGCGCGGTATGCAGAATTAAGCCGCCCACGCAGTTCTCTTCCACTTGCCGCAGCGCCTCTTTATGTCCGGCGCTATCCACCGCCTGAAATCCGCCGAAGACCGGCGTCATCAGCATCTGCCCGATTTTTTCGTACAGCGTCATCTTGCGAAGCGTGCGCTCGACCCACGCCTTTGCCGGGCCGGTTAGGCGACGCCGCTCGCGTTCGCGTTTTCGCTTGCGCTCCGGCCGGTTCATGAACGTTCGCGGCCCGTTGCCGCCGCGCGCGGACGGAAATGGCCTGTTGTCAAATCGTTATTCACTTCCACTCGCATTTTCGAGCAGTATAGACACGCTTCTCGCGCGCTACAATCGCGCCGCGCTCGTGTGTTTCGTTCACAGGCGTGTGGCCAACACCTAGCGCGCCAAGTTCCTCAAAGAA
The DNA here is from genome assembly GCA_030038275.1 of Candidatus Acidiferrales bacterium. Classification (GTDB taxonomy): domain Bacteria; phylum Acidobacteriota; class Terriglobia; order Acidiferrales; family UBA7541; genus Palsa-295. Next base: position 31,997 of record JASHPG010000204.1, read on the forward strand.
AAGGAGGCTGACCGTCGCTCTTTGGCGGAACGACCGGGGTGTAAAATGGCGGTCGAGGTTTTGCGGGAACCGCTGTTTCCCAGCAGAAGATCGCTGTTGTTTGGAGCGTACGTACGAATTGTTCCGCGCGAAGGGAAATGCCGCCTGAACTCGAAGCCGATGCCGGTCGTGCGCGCTCTGCATCCGCCGAGGAGCTGAAGTCTCTGGTTCACGACGCCCGCGAAGAAATCCTTCTCGCCGCTCTGGAAAATCCCAGTCTGGAAGAGCCGCACGTTACGGCGCTTGTAGGTCGGCTCGACCTATCCGCAACCGTTTTGAGTGCCGTCGCCGCCGAAGCGAAGTGGACCTCGCGCGAAGCCGTGCGTCTTGCACTCGCCCGTCATCCCCGCACGCCGAAGCGCGTCGCTCTTGCGATGTTGCGCCAGTTATTCCTTTTCGACTTGGCGCGTCTGGCGCTGCTTCCTCCCGCTCCGGCGGACATTCGGCGCCTCGCGGAAGAGGTGATCCTCGCCCGCGTACCGCATCTACCCGTTGGTGAAAAGTTGACGCTCGCGCGTCGCGGCCCAGCGCGAGTCGCGGGCGCGCTGCTCGCCGAAGGCCATCCGCAAGCGATCAAGCTCGCTCTCGACAACGCTTTTCTCACCGAAAGCCAGGTGCTGAAGGTGCTCGCCAAATCCGGGGCGCCCGAACGTGCCGTCGCCGCTGTCGCGCGGCACCGCAAATGGTCGCGCCTCTACAACATTCGCGTCGCCCTGGTCCGCAACCCTTCCACGCCCGTGCCTGTCGTCATGACGATTCTGCCCGACCTCACGCTCCGCGACCTGAAAGATCTCGCTACGCTCGAATCTCTGCCGCCTCATGTGCGAAGATACTTGGGCGAAGAACTGCGCCGTCGCTCGAAGCGGCCTGGGAGCCGCGCGTCGGCATGATTTGTGCGCGTCGCGGTATTCGGAGTCAGCAAAATGGCTAAATCGAAGCATCTCGGCTGGATCATCGCGCTGGGTGCCGCTGTGTTTATTGCGATTCTTGCGTATTCGTCTTTCCAGGCTACTCGCGATCGGTACGAGGTCTGCATGACCTTCAACGGCGGTTCCCACTGCGCTTCCGCGTCCGGCACGAACTACCAGCAGGCGGTTCGCACCGCACAGCAAATCGATTGCGAGCTGCTCTCCAACGGACGCACGCAGAACATGGTCTGCCTTAGCGAGGAACCTACTAGCGTCCGCCACGTAACTCAGTAATCTATCCAAGATTCAATTGCGGGCGAACCCATCTGCTGATCTCGGTATCTAATATTTGTGGCGCTTCGTTGGCATAACGGCAGGCCAGCGTACCGGTCCAGTCGATTCCACCAAAGGGAGGATGTTTGCGCGTGCGCATGACCCGATGCCTCAACTGCGGGTCTGAGCGTGACGCCGACGTGTGCGACTATTGCGGGCTGAATTCCGCGGCTGCGGAATTTTCGCTGCGAAAAAAGCTGCTCAACCGCACCGCCATGTTTCTGCTCGGCGCGATCCTCTTCGTCACCGCCAGCGGCATGTATCCGGCGCTCGATCTCGACGAGATGCTGATCTTTGGCGGCGTGCTCTTCTTCGCCGTTCTCGCGCTAGCCATCCTTGTCGAGCGCCGCGCCGTCCGCCACACCGAAACCGAGGCCCTCAAGCGCATCTATTACGGCCTGATCCCCGTGCCTTGGATTCTCGGCGCTCTGCTGTTGGCCAATGGCGCGCTCGATGCTTCCGCTCCGCATGTCGAATTTACGCGCGTCGTCAGCAAGTTCTCGATGCGCGGCCCCGTGCCCAGTCGCAGGCTCATAGTCCGCTCCTGGCGCGATGGCCACATGGTCGAACGCCTTCCCGTCAGCCTCGCTGATTTCGATGACTTCAATCGCGGCGATGCCATCGAAGTGGAAATCAAGGATGGCCTTGCCGACATTCCTTGGGTCGAAGCCGTCCACCACCCCGACTGAGACCGTTGCCCCGCTGGTCATTCCTCGCGCGGTGAATGTTCCCCATTGGTGCCGGTGACGTCCTTATTGCTGTTGGTTCTCAGGGGCGCCTGCGTCAATTTTGCGCGCTCGCGCGAATCGCCGCTTGCCAGTTCAACACCACGTTGAACGGCGCCTGCCCGCCTTCGTCGATCGGCACCGAGAATAGAAATCGCTTCCCATCCACGGTGTAGTCGCCCACGTTTCCGGCGGGATTTCCTGTCTGCTGCGGCGCTTGAAAGAGGAGCTTAGGCGTTCCAGCCTGAAAAGTAGGGCTGGTCGTAACGTCAACCTCCATCACTTTCCAATCGAGCGTCAAGTAATACAATTTCTTTCCATCCGAGCTCCAGCGTGGCTCCTGCCCGCCGTTGGAAGATACTTGCCATTTCACTCCGCCGCCGGAAGCATCCGCCCCGCCTGCATCAGCCGAAAACGGTCGAACATAGACCTCAAAGCGCCCGCTTTCGCTCGACGCATACGCTACCCAATGCCCATCCGGAGAGAAGTGGCCATCCATCTCGGGGGAACTCGTCTGCAGAAACGCAAAAGGCTTCCGATCACCCTGGAGCGGCAGCGCCCAGATGTTCCAATTCGTTTTCGGAGCGAACGCGTTATACAGTAAAAAACGTCCATCGCGGGATACATCCGTCGGGCTTGGAAAGCCGCTCGACTGCAGCAGCATCTCCTCACTGGTCGCGCCGTTGGCCGCCTTCTGATAGAGATCACCGGTGCCGGAACGAAAGACGACGCGTTTTCCATCCGGAAACCAGATTGCAGTGCTGGCGTCAGAACCGAATGTAAATCGCGTGTTCGTGCCTCGCGAAAAGTCGAGTAGCCAGAGAGCGTTCCCGTTTTGATCGTCCGGCCGGTTTACCACGGCTTTCGTCCCATCCGGAGAAAGAGCCGGCGGAAGGTAATCGACTGGATCGCCCACCGTGCCCAGAACTTTGCCCTGCGCATCGAACCACGTCAGCCGATAGAGCCCTCCGGCGCCACCCCGATACACCAGGGCACCGGTAGCCGACGCCGAAAAAAATCCGACAATATTGCTGAAGCTGCCGACCCGCTGCGCCACGGGAACTGCTTGACTGGTGAGTTTCAGTTGCCGCGCATCGAATGGCTGCGCCATCAGCGTTCCATCATTTGTCAGGAAAAGCAGTTGCCCAATATCCGAGTCGGTGGAAGAAGGCACGTATTCCGCATCGTAGCTGGTCGCCAGCAGGCGTCTTGGATCCTGCTTGCTTGGCGAAGCGTTGAGCGAGCCGATATAAATTCCATCGTTGGTGGGATTCGGGGAAACGCGCAGATAGAGGAAATGGCGTCCATCGGGAAGAAAGAACGGGAACATGTGGGCTACCTCTCCGCGCGACGTGTCGAGGACCGTCACCGGAACAGGAGTCCCGCCATCTGTGGAAACCTTCATCACGCCGCCATCAGGTTGTCCAAAAATAATTGAGCTATTGCGGTTCCAGGAACCGCCCCCGACTGCCGTACTTGCCGGCGTGTCGCACAAAGTCTCCACCGTGCCGCTGGACACATCGATTGTCTTCAGCTTACTGCCGCTGGAAAACGCGATGCGCCGTCCGTCTGGAGACCAGAACAGAATAGGAGCGAAGCCGCCGGGCCCCACGCCGCCGCCCAAGGAACGAGCTTCGAGCGAACCCAGAGGCCGAACGTAAAGATTTAGAGCGCCATCGGCTCCCGTTGCGAAAAAGGCCAATTGCCGCCCATCGGGCGATAACGCGAATGAGCCATCGGTCGACAAGGTCAGCTTCTGCGGCACCGGAATCTCAAAACGCACTAACTGACCCTGATTGTTGGTGACGCCAGCGCGCCATGGCCCCCACGCAAAAATCGCCGCCGCAATCGCAGCCGCGCCAAATAGCGCCCACGGCAACGTGCGGTGCCGAAACGGCGCGGAAATTGAAGCGGCGGCAACGCCCGAAGCGGACGGCTCCGGCCTGCCCGACGCGGCGGGCGCGCCGGAGAGAACTTCGTCGATTGCGATGCGGGCTTCGCCGATATCACGCAATCGCTGCTTCGGATCTTTTTGCAGGCAGCGCTGCAGAAGGACGCGAACGCGCTCTGGTGTGCTTGATGGAAGCAGCGACCACTCCGGCTCCGCGCGAATCACCGCCGCCAGCGTGTCGCTGGTAGTCTCACCGTGAAAAGCCATTTTCCCGGTCAGCATTTCGTACAGCACGCAGCCGAACGCCCAAATGTCCGCGCGCCGGTCCACCGGCTTTGCTTTCGCCTGTTCGGGCGACATGTAGGAAGCCGTTCCAAGCAGCACTCCAGCTTGCGTGGCCATGTGCGTCAGCGTCGGCGAATTCCCGATGTCCATCGACCACACATCGCCTTCAATCGCTTTGGCAAGGCCGAAGTCGAGAATCTTCACCACATCGTCCGAAGTCACCTTCACGTTGGCGGGCTTCAAATCGCGGTGAACGACGCTGCGCTCGTGCGCGTATTCGAGCGCATCGGCCATCTGCCGCGCAATCCGCAGCGCCTCCTCGATGGGAATCGCTCGCGCTTGGTCGGGTTGTGTAGCGGCGACCTTTCGCGCCGTTTGCGTCCCGGTCGGGGTTTGACCGGGAAGGTCGGCGCCTTGCTTTGTTTGGTTTGCGGCGCTTTGCCCCGAGGGAGCCGAACGGGGCTTCGCTGTTCGCGTTCCAGCCGGCGTGTGTTCGGCAATCCCGGTGCCTGAGATGGGTCGTGTAGCACCGGGCATTAGCTCGGTAGGCGTTGGGCTGATTCCCACTGCGCCGCGGCTGATGCGTTCCGCCAGCGTCGGCCCTTCGACCAACTCCATCACCAGCGCGCGTACGCTGCCGGAATCCTCGAATCCGTAAATCGCCGCAATATGGGGATGATTGAGCGAAGCGAGCACCTTCGCCTCGCGCTCGAACCGCGCCATGCGCTCGGCATCGCGCGCGAACGCCTCGGGCAGAACTTTGATCGCGACGTCGCGCCCGAGCTTCGTATCCCGCGCGCGATACACCTCGCCCATCCCGCCCGCGCCAATCGCGCCAGTAATCTCGTATGCCCCGATTCTTGTCCCCGCGCTTAGCATCTCATCTCGTCATCTACCCGCGTGAATTCGTGTGGAGTGCGGGAGCTTGCTCCCGCTCTGCTTTCTCGACCCGCGCCGCGTTGTTAAGCCATCTGCGGTTGCTCAAGCCTTGCGTCCGCGCGAACGCTATGGACTGGCGCTGCTGCTCCGGTCATCGCCAATCAGCCGGTGATTACGCCCCAATTTTCGTTCCCGTCGCGAATACTCATTCAGCATTGCTCGTATTGGACCGCACTAGCGGTCGCATCTGCCGCCCAATCGCTTGCCGCGTCGAAGCTCGCTGATCGTGCGAGCGAAGTCGGGTCATTGTTGTTGCTTCAGCGCTGCCTGCCAATTCAGCACCACGGTAAACGGAGCCTGTGCCTGGCCGGTTTTGCCCGTCGGCGCCAGGAACAGAAACTTCTTGCCGTCGATCGTATAGCTCCCGTTGGTAGCGGCCTGCTGGGGTGCTTGGAAAAGAAGTTTAGGCGTTCCAGCCTGAAAAGTCGGACTGGTCGTAACGTCAACCTCCATCAATTTCGAGTCCGGCGTCAGGTAATACAATTCCTTCCCGTCCGCGCTCCATTGCGGTACGTCACCACCACTGTAGGACACTTGCCATTTCGCGCCCGCCCCGGAAGCATCTCCCGCGTTCGAATCCGCCGAGAATGGCCGGACGTAAACCTCGGAGCGGCCCGACTCGGCCGAATCGTAAGCAACCCAGTGCCCGTCCGGCGAGAAATGAGCATCACCTACGCTGAAGCTCGTGCTGCTTAGGAATGGAAACGGCTTCCGGTCTCCCTGGAGCGGGAGCACCCATATACCCTCACCTCTTCTGGGATCGACGCTGTCGTAAAGCAAATACCGTCCGTCCCGCGACACGTCCGTGGGGACTTTGACTTCGCTCGACTTCAGAAGCAGTTCCTCGCCGGACGCGCCGCTGGCTAACTTTTCGTACAGATCGAATGTGCCGTTGCGACCGGAGGTAAAGATCACCTGCTTCCCGTCGGCAGACCAGATGGCAACGTCGTCGTTGGAATCGAATGTAAGCCGTGAGCTCGTCCCGAGCGAGAAATCAAGCAGCCAGACATCCGATTGTCCGCCCGACCGATATTGAGTGAAGGCGGCCTTTGTGCCGTTGGGGGAGAGAGCTGGATTTCCGTAAACGCCCGGTTCTCCCGCCGTCCCTAGGACTTTTCCTTGCTGGTTAAACCATGTGAGCTGCGAAGTCGACGTGCTAGCATCGCCTGTCCTGTAAACCAAAATGCCGCCGTTCGAAGCCGAGAAGAATCCGGCACCGTTAAATGCACCAACATTTTGGGCCACGAAGACCGGCTCCCCTGACAATTTCCGCGTCCGCGCGTCGAATGGCTGTGCCATCAACGACCCATTGCGCATGAATAGCAACTGCCCGGACTCCGGATCGGCGGACGGCACGTAGTCGGCCGAAGAATCACCCACTATCAATGGCGTCAAATCTTGGTCGCTAGGTTTCGCGTCGATCGAGCCTACGAAAACGCCGCTGTTCCCCGCCTTGCTGGAATTACGCTGATAGATGAAATGCCGTCCGTCAGGGAGAAAAATCGGCATCCCGTGATAGATTTCCTGACGGGATGGATCGAGAGTTGTGACCGGCGTCGCCGTCCCTCCGCTGGCGGATACCGTCATAATGCCCCCGGGAAACGAGCCGAAAATAATAGTTCCGTCGCGATTCCAGGAACCGCCAATAACAAGCCCGGGCGCGCCACAAAGGATTTCCACCGTGCCGCTGGCCACATCGACCGTCTTGAGCTTTCCGTCGGCGCCAAACGCGATGTACCGGCTGTCGGGCGACCAGAAGAACGGCGCGAACGAAGACGCCTCCGTGCCGGGCAATGGCCGCGCCTCCAGGGAATCGAGCGGTCGAACCCACAACCGCGAAGCGCCATCCGAACCGGTTGCCGCGAACGCCAATTCCCGCCCATCCGGTGAAATGGCAAACCTTCCGCCGCCCTGTGCAAGCGGCGAAGTGATCGGGATCTGAAACCGCATTGTATTGGCCGCCGGGGCGCGAGCGGGCGCAGCCACTTTCCAAACCATTAGTCCCGCTATCAGCGCGCCCGCAATCGCGCCCACCGCCCAGGGCAACGCACGTCGCCATCTTGCGCCGATGGCCGCCGGTGTCGGTGCGGCACCAACGCCCGCCGCGCTCTGCGGTCCCGCTTCGGCGATCCATTTCAACTCGCGGCATAGGTCGCTGGCATTCTGCCAACGCTCGTCCGGATCCTTCGCCAGGCACGTCTTCACCAGCCGCTCCAGCGCCGGCGGGGTCATCGGTTGCAGCGACGAAATCGGCGGAGGATCGATCTCCAGAATCTTTGCGATCACGCTCGCCTGGCTCTTCCCCTCGAACGCCATCCTCCCCGTCGCCATCTCGTACACCACCGCGCCGAACGCGAAGATGTCCGCGCGGGCGTCCGCTTCCTTGCCTTCCAACTGCTCCGGCGCCATGTACTGCAGCGTCCCCATAATCGTTCCCTGCGCCGTGATCGCCTGGCTCATGGTCGGAAGCTGCGAGACGGGAATGGCCGGTGACGCTTCCTGCCGCAGCTTGGCCAAGCCGAAATCCAGCAGCTTCGCTCCCGTCTTCGTCAGCATGATGTTGCCGGGCTTCAGGTCGCGATGGACGACGCCCTTGCGGTGCGCTTTGTCCAGCGCGTCGGCGATCTGGATCGCGTACTGCAACACCTGCTCCAGCCCCAGAGGGCCTTTGGTCAGCCGCTGCGCCAGCGTTTCTCCTTCCAGGCACTCCATCACCAGATAGTCGGTGCCGTCCTGCTGGCCGATGTCGAAGAGCGTGCAGATATTCGGATGGTTGAGGCTGGCGATGGTGCGCGCTTCGCGCTCGAAGCGTTCCCGCAGTTCGGCCCGGTCGGCGAGATGGTGCGGCAGGATCTTGATGGCCACGGTGCGTTCGAGGCGGGTGTCTCGCGCGCGATACACTTCGCCCATTCCTCCCGCGCCCAGCGGCGTGAGAATCTCGTACGGCCCGAGTTTGTAGCCAACCGCGAGAGTCATCACTTTGTTCCCACCGGCACGAGGCGCTTCAGCTCTTCCGGCCAGTTCAGCACCACGTCGATCTGCGTCGGCGCCGCCTGTTGCTGCGTGATAGGTTTCAGCATCAAGAATCGCTGACCGTCCGGAGACACGTCAAAGTCAGGAAACGTGAGGCTGGTGCGAACGTAGCTCCCTTCAAAGAGCATTTTCGGGTTGCCCGCGGAAAAGCTTGGCTCGGTCGCAATCTCCACCGCCATCATCTTGTCCCCGTTGCGATAGAAGAGTTCCCGTCCGTTCCGGTTCCACACCGGTTCGCTGCCGCCGTCCGTCGAAATCTGATATTTCCCGCCCGGGCCGGGATAGGGCTGGACATAAACCTCAAAACGACCCGATTCGTTCGAGACGTACGCCATCCAACGGCCGTCAGGAGAAAACTGTGGCGCGCCCTCATACGCTGTTGCCTGAAGGAAGGACCGCGTCCTGCGGTCGCTCAGCCGCAGCACCCAGATGGTGCCTTCGGAATCGACTTCTTGAAAGCCGAGCAGTTGCCCATTCGGGGACCAGGATAATGGAAACTGTAGGTGAGCGCTGATTGTCAAACGCTCGAGGCCGCCGCTGCCGTCGGCCCTCTGCCAATAGAGGTTCAGGGCGCCTTGCCTGTTTGACGAGAACGCAATCCGTTTCCCGTCGGGCGTCCAGGTGGGGAATATGTTCAGACCTCCTGTGAATGTCAATCGGGTCAGCGTGTCCCTGGCAATGTCGTAAATCCAGATCTGGCCTCCACTATCCAGAGCTACGTGGCGGCCATCCGGCGAGAGCCGCGGGTTCGAATAGTTCCCCGCTGGAGCGGGCAAAGGCTGTTCCGTTCCGTTGCGGCTCACCCACGCTAGTTTGCTTTGAAATGATTGGGCGCTCCCCGGAACATAGACCAGCGATCCCGTGGCGGACACGCTGTACTGAGCCGGTGCAGGTGTTGACTCTTGCGCGACGTTCTGCACCACAGGCACCGGCGCGCCCTTCAGCTTGAGCCGCTGCGAATCGAACCGCGCGGCCATCAGGTCGCCTCCTTGGGCATAAATCAGATATCCGGGGGCAAGTAGCGCGGGCTTTCCCCTCCCGAAGCCAGATTCCACCGCTCGCCTGTTCCGATGCGCTGCGCAAAAATGCTTGATCCATTGTAAAAAAGAACCACTTTGCCGTCAGGCAAGAATTCCGGCCACCAATGGCCGAGGTCTCCACTCTCGCGACGCGTCACTAGCTGCGGAATGCCTCCAGAGTCCGGTATCTGATAAATGGGTGTGGTCATGAGCGAGAAGGCGATCGTCCCCTGGTTGCTCCAACTGGCTCCCAGAGGCGCCGGATCGTCAGCCAAGACTTGCGCCGGTCCCCCGTACACGGAAACCTTCTCCAGCTTGCCGCCCGCGAAGAATCCCAGCCACCGCCCATCGGGAGAAAAGAAGGGATCGATGGCTCCGTCGGTGCTGGGAACGGGGCTAGCATCGAGACTATCCATCTTCCGCAGATAAATCTGCTGCGTTGCGCCGCCCTGTTCCTGAGTCGTCGCCACGTAGGCGACCTGGCTCCCATCGGGCGAGAGCGCTAGCACGAGATTGTTGAATCCCGCCAGCCGCTGGCCCGGCGGCAGATTGATCACCGCGCGGGTAACCGGCTGTGGCGGAGTCGGTTTCAGAATCCAACCAACGACTCCCGCAATCGCAGCGGCGCCGAATAGCGCCCACGGCAACGCGCGGCGCCAGAAAGGCGCGGGAAGCGACGAAGCTGGAGCGGCAGCGGAAGACGCTGACTCCGGCGTCCCTGAGAGGATTTCGTCGAGCGTAATGCGGGCGTCGCCGATGGCTTGCAGGCGCTGCTTCGGGTCTTTCTGTAGGCAGCGTTGCAAGAGGATGCGGACGCGCGCCGGCGTGTCTTTGGGAAGCAGCGACCAATCCGGCTCTTCCTTGGTTACGGCCGCCAAGGTATCGATGACGGATTCGCCTCGGAACGGCTGCTTGCCGGTGAGCATTTCGTACAAGACGCAGCCGAAAGCCCAAATGTCCGCGCGGCGATCCACGGGCTTTGCTTTGGCCTGCTCGGGCGACATGTAAGCCGCCGTGCCCAGGATGATGCCCGCTTGCGTCGCAAGACGACTGAGCGTCGGAGAATTGCCGGGATCGAATGACGACGCATCGCCCTCGATGGCTTTGGCCAGGCCGAAATCGAGAATCTTCACAGCGTCTTCGCGGGAGATTTTGATGTTGGCGGGCTTGAGGTCGCGATGAACGATGCCTTTCTCGTGGGCGTATTCGAGGCCATCGCAGATTTGCTTTGCGATCCGAAGCGCGTCGTCGATCGGAATCGGGCCAGCGGCAATCCTCTCCGCCAGCGTCGGCCCTTCGGCCAACTGCATGATCAGCGCATGCGTTGCGCCCGAGTCCTCCACTCCATAGATCGCAGCGATGTTGGGATGATCGAGCGACGCCAAGACTTTCGCTTCGCGCTCGAAGCGCGCCATGCGTTCGGCGTCGCGCGCGAAGGCCTCGGGCAAAACCTTGATCGCTACATCGCGGCCAAGCTTCGTGTCTCGCGCGCGGTACACCTCTCCCATCCCGCCCTTGCCGATCTCCGTGGTGATCTCGTACGGCCCGAGTTTTGTGCCCGGGTTTAGCACGAGATCTCACCCCGCCTGAGTGTCGCTTCGCTGACGGACAGGTTGCCCGGCTGGACGTCACGATGGAGCGTGTTTTTGGCATGGGCCGCCAATACATCCGCAAGTTCCGTGGAGGCTTCCAGCAGGCCTTCAAAACGAGCGGAACCTTGCGCGCCCTTCGCTACGCCGCCGGGAAGGAACTTCAACGCGACATAGCCATGCAGCCGAAGGTCTTCGGCTTCGTACGCCACACCCCGCCTGCTACCGCTGCGCATTCCCAGGATACTGTCGTGGGAAACAGTACGGCCAATGAACGGGTCAGATTCGGGCACGGGCCTTTATCGTAGTCCGCAGCACCAAGCCAGTCAATTATTGTCAATTGCCTTAGCCAACTCTTTTGGAAGTCCACCTCCGCGCAGGTCCGCGATCTATACGTGCCGGAGGTTGGCAACGGCGACCAATAACGGATTGTGGAAAATGTAGACGGACTGGAACGCGGCAGGGGTTCAAAGAGCGCCCGGTAAGTGCGCAAGTTGGTGGTGAAGCTGGCAGGCCACGGTTTCTGAATCGATGCTGATGAAGGTTGCGTAACGCGGAAGTCGCTCGACACGGATTGGAGACAGGCAGCGTCGAAATAAGGACTGTCGATCAGAAACTGAAGGCCGCCTGTAAATAGATTTGCCGATTAGCAGAATTCGTCGAAAACGATCCACCGGCAAGCGCGTTTGGGACACCGAAGAAAGGCGAAGCAATCGCCTGAGGGTTTTCCGCCGTGGGAGGACTGAGCACGCCCGACGGAGTCGCCGGGTTGACGTGATTGAAAACGTTTCGCGCGTTGACGCTCAACGTCACGTTGTATTTCCTGCTGGTTGAGCGGGAGTTTGCACCAAAGAACCCTCGGGCGCCTCCTGAAAACGGATTTCGCGCACCGCCTCTTCCACCGCCGCGCCCCCCACCTCCAAAGTTAGCCGATCCTCCCGAACCCTCTCCCCAACCGAACGTTTTGGTCAACCGCAGGTTCAGCGTGAATCGGCCCGGTCCCGTCAGATAATCAAACGGGACGGGCGTGGATCCGGGAGGCGGAACCGTGTTGAAGGAACCGATACCTGGTATCGTCACGATGTCCGGGCCCGTAGCGCCATTCGCGAACGACGGCCTTTGATTAAACTGTCCGCTCCCAATGAGGTCCTGACTCAAGGTGATGTTGTACGGATAGCCGGAGCTCGCGATCATGAACGGACTGAGCTGGAGATCGTAGGGCAATCCGATCGTACCACCGAGGAAAAATCGATTACGTACATCGTAGGGTGACCGTCCGTAGTCCTCAAGCAAATTATTCGGGTTCGATGGAAAATCGGTGGCTGCCGATGTGTCGCTATTCGCGTACGTCAACGTGTAGTAGCTAAAGAGCATCAACCTTGCGCCCGCACGCACGGTGGTTTGCACGAACAGTTGATTCTCCCGATAGATTCCCGCGGACTGAAACTGATAAATGTTTTCGAAATCGGGGTTGGGTCGTAGCCCGAGTGAAGAACTTGAATAGTAGGGGTAGGTGTAGGTATCTAGGGCTGGAATGTTGATGTTGTTCGTCAGCAATTGATCGCCACCGCGCGAATTCAAGTAAGACACTGAAAGGTTCGCGAATTTGGTTAACTGCTGTTCGAGGCTGACGGCGGTTTGCACGACGTAGGGCGCGCGCAGCTTCGTTGGCTGGTAAACGGACGGCGGTACCGGTTCGGTGGGCATGATCTGTGGATAGAAACTAGGGTCTGGGTAAATATACTGCGCCTGCAGAATTCCATTCATGCGCTCTTCCTGCAGGACGTAGCTCGATTCGAAGCGGTCGTAAAAAATCCCGAATCCCGCCCGCAATACGGTTTGAGGAGCGTTATGGCGCTTGTTGAATCCCCACGCCAGACCGAGCCGCGGTGCCCAGTCGGCATGGTCGCTGATGTCATTCTGCGATTCAAACCGCAATCCGTAGCTCAAGGTCAAGTTCGAAAGCGCACGCCAGTCGTCCTCGACGTAAGCGCCGACATCGACCTCCGAAATTCGTACCCAGGGATTCCCCGGAATTGACGCCGTGGGTCCGGCTGTCAACAAAAACTGACTGGCCGTTTGCGCTCCTGTTTCCAATCCCAACTGATAGGCCTGTATCGATGGGAAAAAGTACTCTCCATTGAAACCTTCCGTCGAGAAGTTCGAGTCCGTTACGCCGCGCAACCGTGCTCCAAACTTCGTGAAGTGTTTTCCGTGCTGGATCGACGTATAGTTTTGCAATTCGTAATGATTCGTGGTATCGAGCACCGTCCCGGTACTGCTTCCGCCCCCGTTGAAGGCCCCCTGGACGACTAGAGAAATAGCGGTGCTCAGCGGGTACTCGTTCGTGCCGTCGCGCAAGTATTGAAAATTCGTTTCATTTACGACATTCGGGCCGATCGTCTGCGTGTCGCTGGCCTGCACCGTGTCTTCCGTCGTTAGGGTGTTATAACCCTGTGATGGCAGCGTGAAACCGCCGATGCCATCGTTTTTCTGATTGTCGCGATAATACTGGTAGCGCACCGACAAGGTGTTTGTCGGAGTCAACTGATAGTCGAACCGCGCCCCCAGATTGTCCCGGGTGCGCGGGTTGGGCACGGCCGCGCTGAAAGGAACGATCTGGAAGGCCGGATTCAGCGTCTCGGCACTCACGATTGACAAGTCGTTGATATCCCGCACGTCCGCATCAAGAAAAATCGACGCCTTCTTGCTAAGAGGACCACTCAAGTCTCCGCTGTACTGAGTTGAATAGTACGGGGGATAGCCCGACGTTGCGGTCTCCTGTCGAAAATAGGGATTTTTCGAATTGAAAGCCGAATCATTCCCGTTGACGGCGAATCGACCGTGCCATTTGTCCGTGCCTGGTTTCGTGAAGATTTCTACGCGACCGTATCCAACCTTGTCGTACTCTGCGGAGAATGGGTTTTGGTTGATGCGAATTTCTCGAATCGCTGATTTCGGTGGCAACTGCCCCGCCGTGAAACCATCAATATAAAATTGCCCGCCATTGGGTCCGGCCGAAGGTCCGGCGAGCGCCGAAAGGTCGCTTTGAAGTTCGTCGGGATCGTCCGGCAGGGCGTCTAGTTCCTTTCCTGAAATTACGATCGCCCCGGCGTTGTTTTCGGGATTCACGCTTAAGGTCGGTGCGTTTCCCGAAATGGTCACGCGCTGCTGCTCTTCCTCGATCAGCAGGTTAATCTTCAGCTCCTGGATTTTACCGGCCGTCACATTCACCTCCTCCTTGTATGTGGCGAACCCAGGAGCAGTGATCTGAACGGTGTATTTCCCGGGAGCAAGACCACTCGACACAAAATCTCCGTCGCGGTTGGTCTTCGTGCCATGCTGAGTGCCGGCGGGGGAAATCACGGTTACCGAGGCGTTCGGCACCACAGCCCCCATCGGGTCGAACACTTGACCGCGAATAGAGCCGGACGTTTGCCCGCGAAGGCAGGGCGCTGTGGTGACGGCGATTAAAAACAGCGCTGAGATCGAGAAGAAGCGTGAAAGTCTTCCGATGATTCCTTTGGGAAAAGTGGATTTAAGGTCGAGCCCTGCGGTCATTGACTGTTATCATCCCCGCCCATCGCCGGTGCACCACCGAGGTTCCATGGCGACAAAGTCATTTCCTGACTGCTGGGCGCTGCGGCTAAGATCGGTTCAACACCCCCAAGCACCGTAATCGCGGTGACTTCTCCCGCTTCAGTGCCTTCCGTCGCGACGACCAGCACCGCTTCGCCCGGGTGGAAATCCGTAATAGCGGCCGGCGGAATTCGACTCACTAGCTGCTGCAAGTCTGTCCCTTGTCCCCCACGCGTCCGTCCGGGAAAACGCGTCTGCTCTTGCGCGGTTTCGCCCGGCCGTTTTTCGCCTCCACTCGCATTCGAGCTAGTTGTACCAGCCGCCGCGCGTTTGAATCGGAACGCGAGCCGTTGTGCCAGCTCTATAGGTAGAATCCTCAGCTCCGACTGGTCAATAACATGAACTGTCGCCGGTTTCTTCGACACGAGATCTTTAACCGTAATTGTTCGTGCGCCAACATCCGTTCCTAAAATAGTTCCGGCTATATTTCGGAAAGTTCCCGAAACTATTTCGTCCGCCGTAAACTGAGTCCCATCGGGGCTTGCGGTCCCACGCGCACGGAGTTGATCCCCAGGCTTGATGGCCCCGATTCCCGACGGTTCGGCGTCGTCAAAGAGGATCGAATTAGGAGCATAGCGCCGCAGGATCGTATTCTTCGTTACGTAGACAGTCATAGATTTTGTTCTTCCAGCCTCGATGACGGACGCCAAGATCGTTCCATTGCTCGCATTGACGCTCTTGACTAATCCCCCGATGCCTTTCTGCCATGCCGTCCTTTCCTGCTCCCGCCGGGCTTGCAGATCCGAATGGCTCATGGCAATAATTCCGATTGCCGTGAACGACTTTCCGTCCGCCGACGCCTCTCCTCGCACGAAAATCCGGTCG